>NZ_CP032685.1:0-365116 GCF_003627795.1 Rhizobium sp. CCGE531
CATGTTGCCGTTAACAATGCTGAGGCTCTGATATCCGGTTCGCGTTGGTATCGCGACAAATAACTTTGACGTTGCGTGTGGTTCAGGACAGCTCATGCCTACGCAGCGAACGATAAATTGCCTCACATTGGATCTCTCAGGTGAAAGACATCGGAGCTATGAATATGGAGTCGGAAAGGGTGGACATTTGCCGGCAAAAAGCGTACAAAAATAACGAAATTTGCTGGCGGATAAGGGTATCTCCCTTCACGAATTCGATCGTTTCGACTGAATTTCATCGTACGCTAGCAGATTGATTTCATTGAAGTAAAATCGTCGTCGGAAGCTATATCAGCCTTTCGTACCGCTACGCCTGTGTAGGTTTCGCAAGGTCCTGCGAAAGACATGCGTTGTCATCGACATGACTAATCGTCTCAATCAGGACGGAACGGATATCCCATGCCTGTGGTAGCCGATCCTCGTGCCTGAATTTCCGCACCAGCGGTTATGAAGGCCCTATTGCTGATCGCAAATCGGTATCGGCCGCGGCGGCGGTGCCGGATGATCGCTTTTGTATTGGGCGATGATCGGTTCAAGGGTTTCCTTCGGCCAAAACTTCGGAGTACCGATCTCCTTCAGGCAGGACTCGTTCCAATATAATCCGGACTGCGCCGGAGAGCGCCCGGCTGCAACCGCCTTTGCGACTGCCTTGATGTCCGCGGATTCCGGATAGATGTAGAGGGTCGTCGGATCGTCCTTCACCAGAGAGGTGATCTGATTGGCGTCCGATGTCGACCAACTCGTGCAGCCGTCGCTACGGCCGCCGGCATATTCCACCAGCTTTCCGAGCGGCACGTATCCTTCACGATTGGCATAGGGGCTTTGCGGATCCTTCTTCATGCAGATGCCGGCAACCTTTGCAGCCGCATGACCGCCGATCGCCCGAGCGCGTGCATTCGCGGTTTCGCCAATGCCGTCGAACTGTACGAAGGTGCGAAGGAAGGCGGCATCCTTGGTCTGGGAAACTCGATAGTAACCTTTGAAGGTCGTTTTCGTTTCCTCCGTCACATAGGAGCCGCCGGTCGTCAGGTTCGAATCCATCGCGTTGCCGAAATTCTTGGCGCACATCCGTCCGTTGCCGAAATCGACGACGCCCTTGAGATCGCGGCCGCTGCCGTGGCCCGATGAAACCACGCGGAATGTCTGCGTCGCTTCGCAGACTATGTAGAAACGCCCCGCCGACTTGCCGTCAGCCGGATTGTTCGGCCGGGTTGCATCCATAGCAAAATAGCAAGGGTTTCTGACCTTGCCTTCGCCAATCTTCTGCACGTAGAGCGCACGCGCTCTCTGTAAAATCGGTCGGGCAATCTGACCTTCGCCTTCGCCGACATAGGCGTTCAGCCACGCCGGAAGATCTGATTGACGCTCCGCGGCAAAAGACTGCGATGCTGAAGGGATGATGATGGTAAGAGAGCAAAGGCTGAGCATCTGAGCGACGCTTCGAAGGGCATATCTCGACCGCACGAAAGTAAATCTCCTGTCAAATATTCCGGATCCGCGTGTGCCGCTATTCGTAATGACGATTTTGGCGGTCCGCCCGACCCACAAACCCGACTGCCATGTGCTCGGATCCAGAAATCATAATTGTGCGCTGCTTTGCTGAACGACGACCTAACGGGGACCGGAAATCTCGGCGGCCGCGGAAAGATTATTCGTCCACCATTAATTTCTTCCATCCGCTTCGCATCAGCATTCTTCACCGATCGCGGCGCAAATATGGCCGACCTGCGACGGATGGAACGCATTGAAATCCCAGGCCTGCGATGGGGCGCGGCTCCCCGAAATCAGGTAGACGACGGCAGTCCAGAACGGCGAAGAAGAGCGGCGCCTTGCCTGCATAAAAGTCGAAGACGGCGCCATTTCGGTAGAAACCGTTCTGGCGTCGCCCTAGATTTCAAGGAGCTGTACGCAGCGAAAAAGCGGGAGGTCCGATGCACATAGACGGAAGATGCCATTGCGGGTTCGTTTCGTACAAGGCGGAAATCGATCCTGAGCACGTATCGATCTGCCACTGCACAGACTGCCAGCGGCTGACGGGGACAGCTTGCAGGGTCACCGTCAGCGCGCGCCGCAACGCATTCGAGATCACGAGTGGAGAGCCGAAGCTCTACGTGAAGTTCGGCGATAATGGCCGCCGCCGGCTGCAGTACTTCTGCCCGGATTGCGGCTCACCGATCTACACTAGCGGGGAGCCCGACGATGCTGACGAAATAGGCATTCGCGTGGGGACGATAAACCAGCGACATGAGCTCCGACCTCGGTCGCAGATCTGGTGCTCGTCCCGGCTGCCTTGGATCGACGCCATAGGTGATCTTCCCGGACGGCCATACGATTAGTACGGTATTGGAGGCTCCGGTAGCGGTGACAAGTGCGTGGACCTCAAGCTTGATGTTTTCGGACCCATCTTCGGCTATGAGGCTTTCGATATTTTTCTTCCATCGAAGTCAGGATGCAGCAGAATTCGGTTTGGTACTCGTTGGTCAGCGGTCGATGACCAGATCGCTCAGGGGTTTCGAACAGCAGGGCAGGAACATCCCGGCGTCGATTTCCCGCTGCCTGATGCCGCCATTGTGGTTCATCTCCACCGAACCCGAGACGAGCTTGGACTTGCAGGTTCCGCACATGCCGTTGGAGCAGGATGATGGGAGCCTGACGCTGCCTCTCTTCGCGGCTGTCAGCACCGTCTGATCGAAAGGGACTTCCAGAGTCCGCTTTTGCTTTGCGAACTCGACCTGATGGGTCTTTCCTGCAGGCTGTGCCTCGACGTCGAGGCCGGGTTCATCGATGACAGCCGCATCGAAGCTCTCTTCGATGTAATTCGACTTGGGAACGCCAAGCGCCGCCGTGATCGAACGCGCTGCCGCCATGAATGGCGCCGGACCGCAGCACATGACAATACGTTCGGCGATGTCCGGAACGGCAAGTTTCAAGAACTCGGACGAGATCCGGCCGGTCAATCCCGGCCATGCGCGCTCGCCAACCACCGTTTCCGGCAGGAATTGCAGTCGCAGGCCTTTCATGCGGGCTGCAAGACAGGATAGTTCGCTGCGGAAGATGAGGTCGAGTGGCGTACGGGCTGCATGAAGGAACACGATGTCCGCCGGCTCGCAGCTATCTGCCAAGTCACGGGTGATCGACATGACAGGGGTGATGCCCGAACCGCCCGAAAGCAGCAGAAGCTTCGTTCCCGCCACTTTCGGGCGGATGAAGTGTCCGAGCGGCCCTTGACCCTTGACCGTCATGCCGGGAACCATGTTGTCGTGCAGCCAGTTCGAGACCTTGCCGCCAGGCACGCGCTTGACTGTCACGGTGAACGCGTTGCCGCGATGGGGCGACGACGAGATGCTGTAGCAACGAGCCTCGCCATCCGAGCCTGTCGGGAAGTCGAACAGGAAGTACTGTCCGGCGTCGAATTTGAAGCACTTGCCTTCGACAGATGCGAAGGTGAAGCTCCTCACGTCGTGCGTTTCCTGATGCACGTCGACACAGACGAGCATCTCGTCCCGCTCCGGATCCCAAATATCGGCGTGAACCCGCTGTATCTGTGTGAACTCAATACCCATGAGCGCGCATCCGATCGATGTACCAGATCGCGAACTTGTCCAGGTTGGTTTCCGAGAAGCGGGAATAGGGACCCGGCTGATAGGCCGGGTCGAGTGCGCCGGCGTGCGAGCGGGCGACGAGATCCGCGTCCTGGTCGGTCGTTGCGATCCAGACCTCGGTCAACTTGTCGAAATCGTAGTCCTTGCCTTCGACGGCGTCCTTGTGGACGAGCCACTTGGTTCTGACGAGCGTCCTTCCCGCCGAGAGTGGAATGACGATCGCGACGACGGCGTGATCGCCCATGAAGTGGTTCCAGCTATTGTGACCCCAAAGATGTGTATCGCCGAGGTCCTTCCGGGTCATTTGGCCGAGGAGCTTCGACGATGCCGCCGTCGCATCATGTGTCTGGGATTCGCCGGCACCGGCGATGATCAGGCGCTGGATGCGGAAGTTCGTCGCGCAGTCGACAAGCTGCTCGACCGCGGCCGACGGAAAGCCATCGGCTTCCCAGGCCCTCGTCCGCTCGTCGTAGAGCCGGAAGTGTTCCTCTGCCTGCTGGCGATCCTCCGGGCTCAGCGTCTCCGGGTCGAAACCGAAGTCGAGATCGACGAAGGAAACGCAGAGTTCCGGATGGTTGGCGGAACAGTGATAGCACTCGCGATTGTTTTCCATCGTGAGCTTCCAGTTGCCGTCCTCGATGACATCGGTCTGATGCGCGATCTTGGCGTTGCGGATGTCATACGGGGCGAGGCGCTCGATCAGGGTCTGCTCGAGGTTGGCAATGTCCTCCGGAGGATTATCGGAGAGGCAGACGTAGATCAGGCCGCCGATCGACTTGAAATTCACCGACTTTAAGCTGTGACACTGCTTGTCGAGATCCTTGCCCATATGGGGCGCGTAGGCCAGTTCGCCGGTCAGCTCATAGGTCCAGGTGTGGTAGGGACAGACGAGTTTCGAGACGATGGTCTTTCCGGCGTCGAGCAGGCGCGAGCCGCGATGGCGACAGACGTTGTGAAGCACGCGGATCTCGCCGTCGTCGTCGCGAAGGAGGATCAGGCTGGTCTTGCCGATGTCGACAACCGTCGCATCGCCCGGCTCCGGGACGTCGCAGTCAAGGCCGACGCAGATCCAGTGCTTGTGGAAGAAGACATCGATGTCGGCCTCGAAGACGTCCTCGCGCGTATAGAGGCCGGCCGGCAGGGAATGACCGTCGGCGCGGGCTTCAAGAAGTGCGGAGATGTCGGATGGAAGCCTGTTTAGCATGATAATCTCTTATGGGTTGATGACCCGCAGTTTGCCCTTGCATCTCATAGGCTTCAACTGCATTAATTTTCAGCGATCCATAACTTTATGTAATGCGAAAGGGTGCTTGATGAACTTTCGGCGGCGTATTCCATCTCTGACGGCATTGATGACGCTTGAAGCTGTCCTCCGGCATCGCAGCTTCACTGCGGCCGCGATTGAGCTTGGCGTCACGCAGGCAGCAGTCAGCCGCCAGATCGCGGTATTGGAAGAGGAATTGGGATTGCCGATGTTCGTGCGCAAACACCGCGCCATCGAACCGACTGCGGAATGCCTCACCCTGGGAACGACGCTCGCTCAGAGCTTCGCGAACATCGCGGACACGGTCGACGCGGTCAGGTCCTCCCCGCAGGATGTCGTGACGATCGGTGCGACGGTCGCCTTCTCCTCGTTCTGGCTTCTTCCCCGGCTGGCGGAGTTCCGACGGGAGAATTCGGGCGTGCAGATCAGGGTCGTCTCGCAGGACGCCAGGATCGATCTTGACGCAGGCGGCATCGACATCGCCATTCGTTACGGGAGACCGCCGTTCGCCGACGCGAAGGTGGTTGCCTCCCACGAGGACGTCGTCGTTCCGGTGTGCTCGCCGGACTACCTGCGGCGGCGCCTGTCCGGCGAGCTCAGCGAAACCGACGAATTCATCGAGACGGACGTTCATGACAGATCATGGCTGTCCTGGCCGCAATGGGCGGAGGAGATGGGTCGTGCTTTGCGGATAAGGCCGCATCTTCGCTTCAACCACTATACCGAGACGATCGCGGCCGCGCGCGCCGGGCAGGGGATCGCGCTGGGCTGGCGTCTTCTCGTCCAGACCTTTCTGGATGACGGTACGCTCGTCGCCTTGGACGTGGCCGAGATGCCCACCGAGGACCGGTATTATGTTCTGCTCCCGGCCAGAACGCGCCGCACGCCGGCTGCGGAGCATGCGGCGAATTGGTTAGCCAACGCGCTCACTCGTTGAAAATGCGCAAGATCCCCCGTTTCATCAACAATGCAAACCGCGCCCGCCTGCCGCAGCAGGGAGCAGTACGTGGCGCGATTCTAGACGTAATCCTCACACCGGTGCTCGTGGGATTTTGCCCTTAATACGGGAATAATACTTTACTATTCTTAATTATAAATTTCTTATACGCGATGAGCGCCTTATTTAACTTGTATTTCGCGCATATTCCATAACGTAATGAAATTACAGCGATAATTATATTTTAAATACATCATGTATTAGTCACATTGATTGAGCGAAAATTAATTTTTAACCATATTGTTACTATAAATCTCCTGCTCGCGGGCATCTTGCTGAGAGGGGATTATGAAAAAGGCCATACTTGTTGGAATGCTAATGTCGATAGCCGCCTCAACTGCAAATGCGCAGACGATCGGGGTGTCGATGTCAGATCTCGATAAATTCCGAACCGCATTGCTCAACGGTATTGTTTCGCACGGAAAGTCGGTTTCCGGGCTAAAGCTGGTCACTCAGAACGCCAAGAGCGACAACGAGCTACAAAAGAAGCAGATTCAACAATTCATCGCCGACAAGGTCGACGCCATCATCGTCGCCGTTTCCGACGGCGATCTCGGCCCGCAAATGACGAAGCTTGCCGCCGATGCCCACATTCCGCTGGTCTACATCAATAACGTTCCTTCCAACCTATCGGATCTGCCGGATAGCCAGGCCGTGGTAGCCTCCAATGAGGCGGAGTCGGGCACACTGCAAACCAAAGAGGTCTGCGCCCTCCTGAAGGGAAAAGGGCGTCTTGTCGTATTAATGGGCGAGGCGTTCCATGCAGCCGCGCGCGCCCGCACACAAGATATCGATAACGTCATCGCCACGCCCGACTGTAAGGGCTTGCAGATCGTGGAGCGGCAGGCGGCCTACTGGTCGCGAGACTATGCTGATCAGCAGATGCAGGAATGGTTATCGGCAGGTGTCAAGTTCGATGCGGTAATTGCCAACAATGATGAAATGGCGCTCGGCGCAATCCGGGCCATGAAGCGCAGCGGCATGTCGATGAAGGATGTCGTCGTGGCTGGCATCGATGCGACGGACGATGCCTTGGCGGCGATGGAGGCTGGCGACCTTGACGTCACCGTTCTCCAAAGTGCCTCCGGCCAGGGCGCCGCCGCGGTTGATGCCGCCGTCAAGCTTGCCGGCGGACAGAAGGTGCCACGCGAAAACAACGTGCCTTTCGAACTGGTGACACCACAGAACATTGCCCAATATCTGCCGAAGAGCCAGTGAGCCAGGGGGACACGATGGTACGTTTTTGGAATAAATTGGGCATCCGGACCCAGATTACCGCCGGTTTCCTGCCGCTGATCCTGCTCATGAGCCTGCTTTCGCTCAATGCGATTTCCGGGATGAGCGGACTGTCCTCCATGTTCTCCTCATATCGCAACACGGCCGGTCAAAGCCTGGCCATTTCCGACTACAGCAACCAGCTTCACGAAATTCAGATGTCCGTGGAAGCTTTTCGCTCAAACCCGACTTCGGATATCGTCAATCGGTTTCATGCCGGCGTGAAAGCCTTCGAGAGCGATGACCCGCGTTTTGCCGGTAATAGCGCGCTGCAGGCCGGCATGGCGACCATCCGCCAGGACGTGGGCTCCTATAGCAAGGCGTTCGAGCAGATCGTAACGCTGCAGGCAAAGCGGGATGCCCTGATTTCGAAGGTGACCGAGTTTGGCCCCTGGACCAGCATCGCGCTGAACGACGTGATGCGCAGCGCCTGGCGCCAGAATGACGTGGCGCTGCTGCATGCGACCGGCGCAACGCTCGAAGCCCTAGACCGCAGTCTCTATTTTTCCGAACGCTTCATTCATTCCGGCGATCTGCCTGCGTATGATGCGGCACAATCGGCGTTGAATGATGCGATGGCCTTGAACGACGCGGCAGCGAAAGTGGCGAAGGGTGAATTGCAGCATAAGCGCGTCATGGGCGCGGGCCAGTTGATGCAGAATTACACAAGCCGTCTGGGCGACGTCCGGGACGTGCTTATCGCCACCAACAAGATCCGTGACAGCGAACTTAACACTCTCGCTCCGAAGATCGCCAAGGGTTTCCGCGATCTACAGGGAACCGTCATGGATGCTCAGAAAACGCTTGACGGTTCGGTCGATGAGACCGTCGCTTCCGCGACGCGTTCGACGCTCACGATCAGCGGACTTTTGATCATCGTCGGGCTTGTCCTTGCCTATTTTATCGGACAGCTGATCTCCGCCGCGGTACGCAAGATGGCCCGGGCGATGGAGCGCCTTGCCCGAGGTGACGATGCGGTGACGATTGATGGCGCAGAGCATCATCATGAGCTCGGCGCAATGGCCCGCTCGCTGAAGGTCTTCCAGGAAACGGGTCGTGCCAAGCTTATCGTGGAAGCCAATGCGGAGCGTGCTCGCCTCGCTGCCGAAGAAGAGCGGCTACGCCAGGAAGCTGAGCGTCTTGCCGACGCACAAGTGATGGAGCATGCCTTCCAGCAGATTTCGTTGGGTTTGGATGCTCTTTCCAAGGGTGACCTTACGGCGAGGGTCGGCGATGTCGATGCCCGCTATGTTCGCATCCGGGATCACTTCAACAACTCAGTCTCCAGTCTGGAGGAGGCGGTCGATTCCGTTATCCGCGCGGTCGCCACCATAAAATCCGGCCTGGCGGAAATCTCGACGGCATCTCACGATCTTGCCCGCCGCACGGAACAACAGGCTGCCTCACTCGAAGAGACCGTGGCAGCCTTGGGCGACGTCACCCGAGGTGTTAATGGAACGGCCGAGGGGGCAAGTCATGCCCAGAGCACCGTGGCGACCGCGCGCGCCAATGCGGAGAGCGGCGGCGCCATCGTCGCCCGCGCGATCGCGGCGATGACGGAGATCCAAGGCTCGTCGTCGAAGATCGGCAACATTATCGGCGTCATCGACGAGATTGCATTCCAGACCAATCTGCTGGCCCTTAACGCAGGCGTGGAAGCGGCTCGTGCGGGTGAGGCGGGCAAAGGCTTTGCCGTCGTGGCACAGGAAGTGCGTGAGCTGGCTCAGAGATCGGCAAATGCGGCCAGAGAGATCAAAGCACTGATTTCCATGTCGACGGATCAGGTCAAGACGGGCGTCCAACTCGTCGGCGAATCGGGTACGTCGCTTTCCCAGATCGTCGAGCAGGTCAGTGCGATGAATTCGACGATTGCCGAAATCGCAGTCGCGGCGCGCGAACAGGCGGCGAGCCTGAGAGAGGTCTCGGCTGCCGGCGACCAGATGGACAAGGTCACGCAACAAAACGCAGCCATGGTGGAACAAACGACCGCGGCCGCCCAAAGCCTGACCCAGGAGACCGAAAAACTCGCGGACCTCGTGCATCGGTTCAAGACCCGAAGTGCAATGGCGTCGGGCCCCCGCCTGTACGCTCTCGCATCATAAGTGACCGACGAAAGCGTTGACGACGATGGGCTGGCTATTCGTTACGAAGGCCAGCCCGCCGTTTTCCTTGTGTGAGCTTCATAGGCGGCGCGATCTCGTCGCCTTGGCAGGCGAGCCGATCCTGCGGGGAGGGGACCGCCTGCAGGCTCTTATTGGCCGATCAGCCCTTCGCTCTCGATGCCCCTCGTCAGCTCCAGCGCCTGGCGCTCGAACAGCCCGCGATAGATCCCGCTTTTGCGCCGAATGAGGCTAGCATGAGTGCCTTCCTCGGCGATATGTCCGTGTTCGAAGACCAGCAGCCGATCGAGCGCGCGCACAGTCGACAGTCTATGAGCGACGACGAGTGTCGTGCGTCCCTCCATCAGCCTCTCCATTGCCTGCTGGATGAGCATCTCCGATTCAGAATCGAGACTCGAGGTCGCCTCGTCAAGGATAAGGATCGGCGCATCGGCCAGGAATGCGCGGGCGATGGCGATGCGTTGCCGTTCGCCGCCGGAAAGCTTGATGCCGCGTTCGCCGACAAGCGTCGCATAGCCCTTCGGCAGCGCCTCGATGAAATCATGGGCGCTGGCAAGCCTCGCAGCCGTTCTGATCTCGGCTTGCGTGGCCGTCGGCCTCGCATAGGCGATATTTTCCGCCAGCGAGCGGTGAAACAGGATGGGTTCCTGCTGCACGATGGCGATCTGGCGGCGAAGAGACGTCTGCGCCACCTTGGAAATATCCTGCCCGTCGATCGAGACCACGCCGCGGTTGACGTCATGCAGACGCTGGATCAGCTTGATGAAAGTCGTCTTCCCGGAGCCGGAATGGCCGACGAGGCCAACTCGCTCGCCCGGTTTGATGGTGACCGAGAAGTCCTTGTAGAGTGGGGTATGGTGGTTGCCGTAGTGGAAGGTGACATGATCGAACGTGATCAGGCCGGCCTTCACATGGAGAGCTGGCGCACCGGGAACGTCCTCCACGCCCAAAGGCTGTGCATGGATGGTGACAAGCTCTTCCATGTCGTTCACCGAGCGCTGCAGGTTGCGGATATGCATGCCGATTTCACGCAGGTAGCCCTGAAGGATGAAAAACGCGGTCAGGACGAAGGTGATGTCGCCGGCATTGGCCTTGCCGTTGGCCCAGAGCCAAAGGGCAAGGCCCAGCACGCAGCCGCGCAGCAGGCTGAGCAGCGCATTCTGCGAGGTGCCGTTCAGGGTGCCCCGCGTCCAGGTGCGCCCTGTGCGATCCTGCCACTTGCGAGTGACCGAGGAGAGACGCTGGTCTTCCCGGTCTTCAGCGCCGAAGGCCTTGACCACGGCGTTGCAGGTCACCGCATCGGCAAGCGCCCCGCCAAGGCGAGTATCCCAGCTATTGGCCATGCTGGCCATCGGCGCAACATAGCGCAAGGCCATAGTCGCGGTGAACGCGATGAAGAATACGGATCCGACGCCGACCAGTAATCCCATCATTGGCCAGTACCATGTCATCAGGATGGTCGAGCCGATGAGCATCACCAGCGATGGGAAAAGCGCGACGAAGACGGTGTCGTTGAGCAGGTCAAGCGCCCACATGCCGCGCGTCACCTTGCGAACGGTGGAGCCGGCAAAGCTGTTGGCGTGCCAATCGCTCGAAAAGCGCTGGATATGGAAGAAGGAGTTCGCCGCGATCTCCGACATCGACTTCAAGGTGAAGCCTATGATGACGGTGAACGTGGCATGCCGCAGGATGACGGCGCCGACCGACAGTGCCATCAACCAACAAAAGGCATTGACGGCATTGTTCCATGTTGCGGCGTCGCTGGCCCGGCCGGACACCACGGCATCGACAAGCCTGCCGGAGAACAAGGGCGTGAGGACATCCGCAAGCGTAGACAGCATCGCCGTGAACAACATTAAGGAGGCGCGGCCCGGCTGATGCTTCCAATGAGCCCAGCAATAACGGAAAACGCTGCGAAAAGCACCGCCGCGGCGGGATTTGAAACCAAGAGCCATTGATGTATCCGGCTTTCGCCGGCTCCGTCATAGGGGAAAGAATGTCCGCGCAAAACCGCGCGAAATGGTTTGGTGAGGAACGGTCGACGGGAAGGTCAGCACCAGTCCGTCAGGTTCTGTCGCATTGGAAAACGCTGCCGGCTTCAGGCGATATTCGCGGAAGCCACTGGGGAGCTGGAAAAAATAGCCATTGAAAACTCCCTCGAACCGTGTGGATGATTATCAACCCTAGATCGATTAGGCGCGCAGGCCAAGTCAAATTCGGCGAAATTTTAAGCTAAGCTTTGTGATGCGGCATAGTTGCAACATCAGCTAGGTCGTGAACTCCCCCGAAAGCTGACGTCCAGCGCGGATGGCGAGACAACCTCGCGCTTTGTGCATCGCGGGGGACAGACCCTCCACCGGTATTGTCGTCAGCATCGACGTTCCGTTCATAAATGCTTGGCCGGGCATGGATACCTTTTGCTCCAACGCCGGAAATTTACCAGGATTAGCAGCTGGCAAGTCCCTCCTGGCATTTGGTAGGAACGCTATCGTCGGGCTGCGGCTCCATCTGCTGCTGCGGAGTCCCCTCTGCGGCTGGAACCTGATCGGAGGAGCTGCCGTTTTCTTCTGATGGGTCATTGTCTTGCTGAGGCAAATCTCCCGATTGGTCCCGAACGTCATTCTGGGCATTATTGGGGAGGATTTCCTCTTCGGCGCTCTTATCCTGCAGCTGTTGGCCGCCCTGATGGTCTTCGTTGCCCTGCGGCGTGATCATATTCAGTCTCGCGCCATCCTGTGACCCAAGAGCTTCATCCGGTTGCTCGATGATACCCTGCGCTGCCTCATCCATCTGCGGCGAAGCATCGTCATGTTCCACTTGCGCTAAGGCTTGAGTGGTGAAAGTTACATCTTCCGGCACGACCGGAATATCGACCTCCGCCAAAATTTCCTGAGGCAGGTCCTCGTATTCGATACGGGTCTCGTCTGTTATATTGTAGATCGTCTGATAGTTGATCTCCTGGTTGACCTCAATCTGAGTGATCTCGACCAACGGACCATCAACGACAAGTGGCTCGTCATACCACACCGACTTGCGGCCTTCGTAATAGCCCTCATAATAACCATCCCAATAGGAACGCCAGACGTAGAAGTCCGGGTTGACCGGCTCGAAGTATACATAGTAGGCCGGATAATAGACCCGTGTCGTGTAGGCGAGTGCATCGAAAGAGCCGGACACCACTGTAAATGTGAGCAGCATGCTTTGGTAGGTCCGATAATCGTCAGGGCGGCTATCGTAGTAGGCGAGATCTCGCCTCAGTCGCACAACCTCTCGCCGAAGCGCAGCATTGTCTGCAACCTGATCCTCTATCGACGCCACCCGTTTTTCTAGGGCGGCTATCTTTTCTCGCAGAGATCGAATCCCAGCCCTGCTCACGGTTTTGGTTTCATTCGCTGGTTCTGGAAGGATATATCGAGACGAATAGGTTTTCCATGCGGCATTCAGATATCGCATCCCCTGCGCAGCCTGCGTGTTTTGAGCCAGCGTCAAGGAATACCGCGTCTGCAATTCACCGATCGCCCTTGATACGCTACCGGTGGCGGCGGCAGTGGCTTTGCTGTTATGGGTCGTGAGCGCATTCTCAAGTCGCTGGGTCGCCCGTGCGGCACGGGTCACGGCTTCGAGGAAGCTGGCGGCACTTCGGTGTCGGGCATTGGAGTTTTCCTTATAGCTCCGCGCAATCATACCGAATGATACACGCATGTCCGACAGCAGGCCCTGGGCATTTCGTTTGGCCTGAGGGAAGGCAGCGGCAGATGATGCAAAGGCTATTTGACCGGCACAGACTATCGCGGCAATCGGCATTGAAACTGCCGTGTGACCGGAAATTACAAGCATTAAACTGCCTGATACTATTTTTCTCAGTATCGAGTTTATGGACATATTGGAACTCATGCCTGTGCCTCCGAACGCGCTCTTGGATTTCGTCCCCCGCAGTCGAGCGAAGAATAGCATCATGCTTTGAACGCGGATTTTGGTGAGGAAGAAGACCGACGGCTCAGGAAAGGTTCGGTTTTTCCAACAAGGGCCGAAGGCGGGAGTGGGCTGCAAGCGACAACCCCAGCCCCACCTTGCAATCGACGCCCTCTCGATCTTCCGCGGTTATACGGTGGGTTGCCGAAACGAAACTCCGCATATTTAGCGCCCTGAGCCACAGGGTCGTTGCGCGCGTCCGCAATCGCCCGCTTTCCGAAAGCGATTGCGACTCCATGGGCACTTCGCTCGGCTCGCTGAAATATGGATGTCATTGGTCACACATAGATGAATTATTGCGATTGAAAGTGGCTTTCCACGCCTGCATTTCAGTCTCAGCGCACGAGTCTGCAATCAGAGTATGTCTCACCCTGGCAATGTAGGTTAAATGGCTCGCTCGCATGCGGCGACGGAACAATCAGCATCGACAAAACGATGGCAAATAGCGAAGCCATATAGATGATGGCTGGCACAAAGCGAGACAGTGTTTGCATATTGTATTCCTTTAATTGCTATCGGACGTCGAAAAGGCCCGCCTTGGTAGCGCTTTGATCGACGCGATCGCGCCGGCATCCAGCGGCTGCTGTTGCTACGAGCCCACTACGCTCGTATTAACTGCGGACTTGCCTCCGGTTTCCTTGCTTTGATATGGCGGCAACTGGCATGTTCGATGATGTCTGAAAATACCAAATGGCCGGCATACATGTGTAGGCTGGATAATCGACAGCGACAGAACGATGGCAAATAACGCAGCCACATAGATGATGACTGGCATAAAGCGAAACAGCGTTTGCATATCGCATTCCTTCGGTTGCTATCGCCAGCCGAAGCGTCGTCGGGACGTATCTTCGGAAGCGGTTGCCACAAGATTGCTGCGGTCGTATTGGATTAAGGACTCGCTTTCGGTTGAGTTGGTTTGGCTGTGCGGTGACTGGTATATTGTATAGTGCCTGAGAATCCGGTGAGAGCGTTGTCAGCGAATTGTCAGCTTTGCTCGTCTAAGCTTCTCAGTGCAGTGGCTTTGATGACTTGAGGAGAAGGTATGTGTGTTTTCGGCCCCTGAGAGCCTGCGCGTGGTTCACGGTCATTACCGTTGCGTTGCAACTTCCGGCCGCGGTGCACGCACACGAAACCGCCATCGACACAGGGGACGTTCGTTATATCGAAATCGCCGACGCCGGTGAATCGGAAGGCTCTTCAGACCAGGGGACCGGTGTTGCAGACTCGAATTCGGACTCGAGCAATGGCGATGATGATAGCGGAGGCGACCCCGACGATTCTAAAGGTGACCAGCAGTCCGGTTCCGATGAGTCCGGGCGCAATGGAGCCGACGACAAGTTTGATGGGCCGAACGGCGCTTTGAAGGCTGTTCAAGCCGATCGGGCACTTCCGCTAGACCTCATTGTCGCAATCGCACGGCGACTGACCGATGGGCAGATCATTGATACGCGGCTGCGAGCCGTGAAGGGTGTTCTCCAGTATGAGTTGAAGGTGCTCGAAACCAACAACGACGTTCGACGCTATTCTTTCAATGCCCGCACAGGCACGCTCATTAAGGTAAGGTAGGCATGCGGATACTCGTTGCTGAAGATGACCGTCGGATCGCCGAGTCGCTTGGCACGGCACTGTCGAGCGCCGGCTTCGTCGCGGAATATGCTACGGATGGAGAGGACGCCTGGTTCCGTGGCGACACTGAAACGTTCGACGCGGTGATCCTTGATCTCGGTCTTCCGACATTGGATGGCTTGACGATCCTGAAGCGTTGGCGCCGCGCCGGACGCAAGGCGCCTGTATTGATCCTGACGGCGCGTGGGCAATGGGACGAACGGGTTGAGGGAATTGAATCCGGAGCCGACGACTATGTGGTAAAGCCTTTTCGTATGGAGGAAGTGGTTGCGCGTATCCGCGCGATCGTGCGTCGGGCTGGTGGTCTCGCGTCATCGCAAATCGAAATCGGTGAGCTTGTACTCGATACACGGATGAGACAGTTATCACGGGCCGGCGTTCCGATCGTTCTTACACCGCAGGAATACCGGTTGCTCGCTTTTATGGCACATCAGGGCGGCCGTGTCGTGTCACAGCTCGAGATAGCCGAACACCTCTATACGCAGGACTTTGACGGCGGATCAAACGCGGTCGAGGTGCTGATTGGCCGCCTGCGGAAGCGACTGGGCGCCGATATCATCCTAACGCGCCGTGGCTTTGGATATATCCTTGGCGGGAACGATCCTTGAGAAGTCAATCCTTATGGGTTCGTCTGATACTGGGTGCCGGCGGCTGGATCGCGGTTGCGCTCGTTCTGGCAGGCTTAGCTATTGGATATTTGTTCACAAAGAACGTCGAACGCGGCGCTTCTGCAGATTTATCGGCGACGATGTCGCGCCTGGTCGCTTTGATCAATCCAGACGCGCGCGGTACGGCGCCCGTGCTCACCGGCGCCTTGCCCGATCCGCGCTATGACACGCCGATCAGTGGTCTGTACTGGCAGGTCACAGATCTCGGCAGCCAGCAGATAATCCGTTCTCGCTCCCTTTGGGATTATGTTCTCAAGCTCGATTCCCCCGGCGAAGGCGGCCAACTCTCGACCGTGAAAGGTCCGGTCGGGCAATCGCTGCTCGCCTTTTCGTTGACCGCTCGCTTTCAAAAAAACAACAGCGAGCGGCGCTATCAGGTCATCGTCGCGCAAGAGCGGTCAATCCTCGATGAGGCGATAGTCCGCTTCGGACGAGAATTGGCCGCGGCGCTCCTGATTCTAGGTGTCGCTCTGGTCTTCGCCACCATCCTACAGGTTCGGTTCGGCCTATCGCCGTTCCGGAAGTTGCGCCAGGATATCGAAGGAATCCGCAAGGGCGTTGCGTCTTCAATCGATGCCAACTATCCGCTGGAAGTGGTTCCTGTCGTCAGCGAGGTAAACGCCCTGCTTGCCCTACAGCAGAAATCCATGGATTTTGCACGGTCACGCGCTTCGGATCTTGCACATGGGCTAAAAACACCGCTCGCAGTGCTTGGTACCATTGCCTACGAACTCGAAGAAGGCGGTAATAAGCGCAGCGCGGCCGCGATCATTGAGCTGACAAACGAAATGCGCGACCGGATCGACTATCAGTTGCGTCTCGTCCGACTGCGTCAACGCATTCGGATGCACGCCCTCAGTGCGTCGTTGAGCAGTATCGTCCCGCGCGCGATCGCCGTATTGAAGAAAACGCCTGGGGGTGAGCAACTCGACTGGGTGGTCGATGTTATCGAAGGACTGAACGTCGATATGGACGCAAACGATCTTATCGAGCTTGTCGGGGTGATATTGGAGAATGCGGCCCAATGGGCAAACTCACTAATCTCCATTCAGGCCAGGAAAGAGGCGGCAACCATCGAATTGCGAATAGCTGACGATGGTCCAGGCATTCCGCTGTCTGATCTCACTTCGATCGGTCGACGGGGCAGGCGCTTCGACGAAACCGGCCCGGGCACCGGCCTCGGCCTCGCAATCGCCTCTGAGATCGTTTCCCTCAACAACGGAACGATTGCCTTCGAACGATCCGAACATGGCGGGCTTGAAGTGGCAATCCGTTTGCCAGTCGCAGCCTGATCAACCTTAGCCATTTGCCTGCAAAATGCAGGCAGCAGCGCGATCCGTCATGTGATGTCATGGGAAAAAGCGGAAAGAGCGATTTCATGCGGACGAAGCGCCCCGGCGACATCACCGGCCTTCAATGCAGCTTGATAGGCTGTTTCGGCAACATCGAGCGCTTCGTTGGTGCGCTTTCCCAGTCCAGGCGTATCGGCGAGCGTCGGCTCTGTACAAGATGATCGTGCCGTCTTGCTTGCGGACGGCGTGATCGACAAGACCCACTCGATCAAGCGCGATTCCAGGCTTTTCATCTCAAGGCGACCGGCCGTTTGCCAAATTATCTGCTTAAGGAGCTTAGACCGCCTTGCCGCGAACTCGCCGCGCAGCGCGCCGTAGGCGGTTTTCTCTCAACACATGCTGGAAATTTACATCGGTTTGCGCGTGCTGAGCGAGGTCGCCGAGGAACTCCGCGACGTCTCGAATTGTCTCGACGACAACATACCGCAAGCCGCCGCCTGCATCGACGAAATCATAGCTGATGCTGACGCCAAAGCCGCCGATGACCTGACGAAACCATGCCGATCGCCATTTCGCAAAACCTGTGGGATCCGCCTGAAACTCTGCGAGCAACGCCTTTTGCCGTTCGATCCGGCCGAGGAACGCCGCAACGGCCTCTCCTGGAGCTGCTTTTGGCTTTTCGGCCTTCTTCACGACCCATTTTTCAACGAAGCGGGACTTTGGCGGCAAGCTCGTCGCTTCCGTTCGATCCGCAGTGGCATCTGCCACCAAATTCGATGGAACCGGACTGGATTCAGGCGCGCACGAATTATTCGGCTTTTCCTGCTCCATTCCCAAGCCTTGCTTGAGATCGGGAGCGAATGCACCCCAAATGGATTTCGGCTGCTCGACCGGTCCCGTTCTTTTGCGACGGGCGTTCTTGATTTCGAAGATGAAGGGCTTTGTCTGCTTGGGCATGGTTCTCGGGAGTGGGACTGCGGTGAGCCGTTGCTGACGGATAACCAGCTTGGATGGGATTCGGTAATTTCTCTAATATTTTGGATCGGTAAATTGTAGTCGTTGCGATTTGTATGGTCCAATGACCTACATCATGTGGACGGATCAAGCAATATCAGTGCGGCAGGCAAGCGTCCTGATGCATGATGACGCGGAGCGCCGGATTTATATGAGCAGAACTCTCAAATAATCCTAAAATACTCTGGCGCGACGGTTGTACTCGGTCGAATTTTGCTCTCTCAGCTTCGAAAAATACGATGCCGTTCGAATCCCGACCTTCGGAATTGTTATAACCGGCTCCCGCTTGCTGAAGGCCATGGAAAACAGAAGATGGTTATCATCAATCGCTCGCCGATCGTGGCTATGCCGTATTGTCGGTCAACTATCGCGGTTCAGCCCTATCAGGGCTTGCGTGAAGAGCCGAACCGCTCCAAATCCGGATTCATGGAGGCCTCAGATCAATCCTCGCTTGGCGAGGTTGCGCATCAGATGCGAAGTTCCGAATGTCCAGGGCGCGCATTCGGTCGACAGCAGCACGCGGTTGCGCAGCGCTCCGAGCTTGTCGTTGGAGATGGTGACGACATCGCCCACCTTGTGGGTAAAGCCTTGTCCGGGCGTGTCACGATCCTCGACAGGGGCGAAAAGCGTCCCCATGAACAGCACGAAGCCGTCCGGATATTGATGATGGCGGCCGATGGTCTGGGAAACGAGGTCGAGGGGATCGCGGCTGATTTCCTTCATCGATGAGCGCCCATGCAGCACATAGCCGTCTTCGCCTTCGACCTTCAGGTCGAGATCGGCGTTGCGCATATCGTCCAGGCCGTAAGTCTCGTCGAACAGGCGGATGAAGGGGCCGATCGAGCAGGAAGCGTTGTTGTCCTTCGCCTTGCCGAGCAATAGCGCAGACCGGCCCTCGACGTCGCGCAGGTTGACGTCGTTGCCGAGGGTGGCGCCCTTCACACGGCCCTGGCTGTCGACGGCAAGCACGATTTCCGGCTCGGGATTGTTCCATTTGGAGATCGGATGCAGGCCGACGTCAGCGCCTGGCCCGACCGAGGACATGACCTGCGATTTGGAAAAGACCTCGGCATCCGGCCCAATACCGACTTCGAGATATTGCGACCAAACGCCTTCCTCGATCAGCGCCGCCTTGACCTTGGCGGCTTCGGGAGACCCGGCCTTGAGGTTGCGCAGGCTGTCGCCGATCAGCGCGGTCACCTTGCCGCGGATCGCTTCGGCAAGATCCGGATTGCCGGCCGCGCGCTCCTCGATGACACGCTCCAGCATCGAGCGGGCGAAGGTGACGCCGCAGGCCTTGATCGCCTGCAGATCGACGGGCGCGAGAAGGTGGATGGCCGAGAGCTGGGCTCTGGCGGCTAGCAAGTCGCCGAGCTCGGCGATGGCTTCGCCGTCCTGAGCGCGGACGAAAGCGACAGGATCATCTTTCTCCAGGAGGTCGCGCATGGTCGGCGCTTCCTTCGAGGTGATGTCGTAGACAATGCCATCCCGGACGGTGATGAGGGCAGGGCCTTCGACATCGGGGCGCCAGATGCGTCCGACGAACGTGCCGGTGCTGAACGTGTCTGAGCTGGCCATGCCTTTGATCTCCCTTAAAACCTCGACCCGTTTCTAGCGCAGTCGCTCCGGCTTTGCCATCCGGCATAGGCCTGCAATTCAATGTGTTTTGGACATTCACCTTTTCCAGGTCGGCTAAAAATGTAAGGCCCCGCGGCAGCGCCGCGAGGCCCTTTGGGCCGCTAGCCGGGAGAGAGTGGCTTTATGCGGCCTGTACCTTGCGATTGCCGCGTGCCCATTCAGGCAGCCAATCGCCATGGGTCGCCAACAGCTCATCGACCAGAGACCAGATCTGGTCGAGATCGAGCTCGGCTGCCGTGTGTGGGTCCATCATCGCGGCGTGATAGATGTGCTCGCGATTTTCGGTCATCAGGGCTTTGACCGTCAGCTCCTGCACGTTGATGTTCGTGCGGATCAAGGCCGTCAGCTGCGGCGGCAGGTCGCCGACATAGGTCGGCTGGATGCCGGACGCATCGACGAGGCAGGCGACTTCCGCCGCGCAATTGAACGGCAGCGACGTGATGCAGCCATTGTTGCGGACATTGCCGTAGATGACGGAGGGTTCGCCGGTCCAGACCGAATTGATGATCGAGGAGGCATATTCCTTCGATTGCTTGACCTCGATCTTCTCGGCCGTGCGATATTCTTCGGCCTGGTTCTTCCAGCGCGCCACCTGCTCGATGCAGCGCTTCGGATATTCGTCGAGCGGGATGCCGAATTTCTCGATCAGGTCCTCGCGGCCTTCCTTGATGAAGTAGGGCGTGTATTCGGCGAAATGTTCCGAGCTTTCGGTGACGAAATAGCCGAGCCGGGTCAGCATCTCATAGCGCACCTTGTTCGGGCAGCGCGGGTTCCAGCCGGGTTTCGGCGCGCGGCCCTCGCGATAGGCGCGGACGAGATCGGGATAGAGATTGCGATAGGAACCATCAGCCTGGCGATGCTCGAATTCGAGATAGAAGGCCATATGGTTGATGCCGGCGGAGCGATAGCGGATCTCTTCGTAGGGAATGTCGAGATCGTGCGCCAGCTCCATGGCGGTGCCCTGCACGGAGTGGCAAAGACCGACCTGCTTAATCGTCGGGTACTTCTCGCCAATCGCCCAGGTGTTGATCGCCATTGGGTTGACATATTGCAGCATGACCGCGTTCGGGCAGACGGCGAGCATGTCCTCGCAGATCTTCCACAGATGCGGAACTGTCCGCAGGCCGCGCATGATGCCGCCGACGCCGAGCGTATCGGCGATCGTCTGGCGCAGCCCATATTTCTTCGGCACCTCGAAATCGGTGACGGTGCAGGGCTCGTAGCCGCCGATCTGGAAGGCGACGACGACGAAATGAGCGCCGTCGAGTGCCTTGCGCTGGTCGGTGAAGGTCTCGACGGTGGCGGAGGCGCCGAGCGTCGAAGCGAGCTTGCGGGCGACGATGGCGCTTTCTTCCAGCCGCTGCGGATTGATGTCCATCAGTGCGATCCTGGCGCCAGCCAGGGCAGGGCGCTGCAAGACGTCGCCGATGATATTCTTCATGAAGACGGTCGAACCGGCTCCGATGAAGGTGATTTTGGGAGTGCCTGTCATTTCAAAATCTCCTGAATGCTATGAAGCCACCTCGAACGCCGCTCTGACAAGGCGTTCGGTGTAAGCGGTCTTGGGATGCGATAGAACCTCTTCGACCGGCCCTTCTTCCATGATCTTGCCATGCTGCATGACGATGACGCGGTGGCAAAGGGCGCGGACGACCTTGAGGTCGTGGGAAATGAATAGGTAGCTCAGGCCCCGCTCGTCCTGCAGCCTGCGCAGGAGGTCGATGATCTGGGCCTGGACGGAAAGATCGAGCGCCGAAGTCGGCTCGTCGAGAAGGATGAATTCCGGCTCGAGCGCGATGGCGCGGGCAATCGCAATGCGCTGGCGCTGGCCGCCGGAAAATTCATGCGGGAAGCGCGAGAGAATGTTGGCCGGCATGCCGGCGCTGACCAGCGCCTCCTTGACGCGTTCCAGGCGCTCGGCCTTGTTGGCGCCGAGATTGTTGACCACCAGCCCCTCGGAAATGATCTGACCGATGGTCATGCGCGGATTGAGCGACGAGAACGGGTCCTGAAAGACGATCTGCATGCGCGAGCGCAACGGCCGCATCTCGGCGCGCGAGCGGCCATGGATTGCCTGCCCGTCGAAATAGATCTCGCCGCCATCCGCATCGATCAGGCGTAGCAGCGCCTGTCCGAAGGTTGTTTTGCCGGAGCCGGATTCACCCACCAGGCCGAGCGTTTCGTGGCGGCGCAGCTCGATATTGAGGCTGTCGACGGCGACGAGTTCGCGCATGTCGGGCTTGAAGAAGCTGCCGTGGCGCAGCATGAAGGCCACCTTGACGGACTTGCCTTCCAAAACCGTGTCGCAGTTCGGCGGCAGCGGCTTTGCCTGTCCGCGCGGCTCCGACGTCAACAGATGCTGCGTATAGGGATGCTGCGGCTGCGCGAAGAGCGCCTCTGTCGTGTTGTGCTCGCGCATCTCGCCATGCTGCATCACATAGACATAGTCGGAGAACTGGCGCACGACCGTCAGGTCATGTGTGATCAGGATCACCGCCATGCCGAGCTGTTTCTGCAGGTTGCGGATGAGGTTCAGGATCTGCGCCTGTACCGTGACGTCGAGCGCCGTCGTCGGCTCGTCGGCAATCAATACGTCCGGATCGTTGGCAAGCGCCATGGCGATCATCACGCGCTGGCGCTGGCCGCCGGAGAGCTGATGCGGATATTGCTTCAGCCGCGCTTCGGGATCGGGAATCTGCACCTGTTTCAAGAGGTCGAGAGCCCGCTTCTCGGCGTCGCGGCGGCTCACCTTGCGATGGACCCGGATCGCTTCGACGATCTGGCTGCCGATGGTGTAGATCGGATTGAGCGAGCTCATCGGCTCCTGGAAGATCATCGAGATGCGGTCGCCACGGAGTTGCCGGCGCGCCTTCTCGGAGAATCTCAGCACATTCTTGCCGTCGTAATGGACGGCGGACCTGTCGGAGACAACGGCGCGTTTGGTCAGTAGGCCCATCACGGTGCGGGCCGTTACCGATTTTCCCGAGCCGGATTCGCCGACGATGGCGATGGTCTCGCCGCGATAGAGCTGGAAGGTAATGTCCTTGACGGCATCGACCATGCCGTCCTCGACCTTGAATTTGACGGCAATGTTGCGGGCGTCGATGACGGGCTGCGTTGTCTTTTCGCCAGCATCGTGCCTGACATCGGGAGCAAAGGAATTGACGAGTGCAAGAGCCATATCCGGTCTCCTCTCAATACGGATCAATCGCGTCGCGCAGGCCGTCACCAAGCGCGTTGAAGGCGAAAACGGTGATCAGAACAAAGGCGACGGGCGAGAGAATCCAGGGGTAGGAGCCGATGACCGAATAGGTCGACGTATCCTGCAGCATCAGACCCCAGGAGATCAGCGGCGGCTTGACGGCAAAGCCAAGGAAGCCGAGGAAGGATTCCAGCAGCACCACGCTCGGGATCGCGAGCGTCACGGCGACGATGACATGGCTCATGACGTTCGGGAAAATATGCTGCAGGATGATGCGCCGGTCGCTTGCGCCGACCGCCATCGCGGCACGGACGTAATCGATCCGCGCCAGCGCCAGCGTCTTGCCGCGAACCTCGCGCGACATCTGCGCCCAGCCGAGAGCCGACATGACGATGATGACGAATGCGAGGAAGACGTTGGTGGGTGCTGTCACAGGAATCAGCGAGGTCAACGCCAGATAGAGCGGCAGCTGCGGGAAGGCCAGTACCACTTCGACGAAACGCTGGATCCAGGCATCGAGCGTGCCGCCGAAATAGCCCGATATCATGCCGACCGTGGTGCCGACGATGGTGACGATGGCAACGACCGTCAAAGCGATCATCAAGGAGATACGCGAGCCGTAAATGGCGCGCGACAGCACGTCCCGGCCGAATTTGTCCGTGCCGAGGAAATGGACGGGACCGCCGTCGGTGGCGCCGAAGAGATGCCGGTTTCCGGGGATCAGTCCGAAGAGATGGTAGGGATCGCCCTTGACGAAGAGGCCGAGCAAGCGCGGGTGGTCGTAATCCGGGCCGACGATCGGCTGGAAGGTTACGGGATCGAGATCGCTGGTCTCGGCGAGGGCGTAGACACGGGGCTGGAAGACCAAATTGCCGTCCTTGTCGTGAAAGCTGATGACCTGCGGCGGCGCGAAGCCGGTGTCGGTCGCCTTCGGATCGAGCGGTGCGACGAATTCGGCGAAGACCGCCATCAGCAAGAGCAGAATGACGAGGCTGAGGCCGCCCATGCCGGTCCAGGAGCGCTTCAGGCGACGCCAGACCAGCGCGATGTAACTCTCGTTGCCACTCTTCTGCCTGATCTTCTCTTCGGGCGGCGGCGGGGAGTTGCTGAAGGCAAGCATCAATGGATTCCTCCCTGTTGGCGCACGCGCGGATCAAGGAGCGCAAGCAGAATGTCGGCGATGATGTTGCCCACGATGAGGGTTGCCGAAAGCACCATCATGAAGGTTGCGGTGACATAGACGTCGCCGACTGCCATCGAGCCGACGATCGCCGGCCCGACGGTCGGCAGCGTGAAGATGATCGCGGTCTCGATTTCGCCGGTCATCATGTAGGGCAGGACCACGCCTTGATACATGATCAAGGGATGCAGTGCATTCGGCACGGCATGACGCATGACGACGGCGCCACCCGAAAGGCCCTTGGCGCGCGCCGTTTCCACATATTGGGCATTCAGCGTGTCGAGCAGATTGCCGCGCATGATGCGCATATTGTAGGCGAGGCCGCCGAACGTGGCGATCGCGACGACTGGCCAGACATGTTTGACGAGATCGACGAATTTGGCCCACGACCAGGGCGCGCCGCCATATTGCGGCGAGAAGAAGCTGCCGATCTCCGAGACGTTGAGCTGGAAGACGAGGATATAGACGATGATCAGCGCCATCAGGAAGCGCGGCACCGTCATGCCGAGGAAAGAGACGCCGGCGAGCAGATTGTCGATCCAGCTATATTGCCGCGTTGCGGCCCAAATGCCGAAACCGATGCCGAGAATGGATGCCAGGATGTGGCATACCAGCGCCAATGCCAGGGTGCGCGGCAGGCGCTCGCCGACGACGTCGGCCACCGGCTTGTTGTAGACCATGCTGTAGCCGAAATCACCCTTGGTGACGATGCCGCCGATCCAGTTGAAATACTGGACGAGCACCGGCTTGTCCAAGCCATGTTCGCGGCGGTAGGCCTGCGCCTGCGCGTCGGCCTGTTCGAAGGACGCGCCGCCTTGGTTTATCAGTTGCGAGCGGATGTAATCGGCATAGTCGCCCGGCGGTGCCTGTATGATGGCGAAGGTCACCACGCTCAGGATGAAGAGCACGGGAATGGCGGATGCTATGCGAACGAGCAGGAATCGTAACATCGGACGGTTCGCTTCTCTTGATACTGTCGACAATCTCGATCCGGTGAGGACGATATGCGCCAGCGGTTCATTTTTGCCCGGCGATGGCTGATCGCTGGAATGCTTCGGGTTTCCATGGCAGCCGGCGTCATGCCGGCTGCCATGGGGTTGGTTGGAGCCCTATTTGATCGGGCCGGCGCCGCCCGGGGCGCCCGGCAGTTCCTGGGGGAACAGCTCGTATTTGCCCTGCTTGTCCGCCGCCACCCAAAGCCGCTCGCGGATGACGGAATCTTCGGCCCAGTTGAACAGGAAGATCGGCGTACCCGGAGGAACGTTGGAGAAGCGTTTGTTGATGATGAGAGCGCCCGGATATTCGGTCAGGCCGATATTGTAGAGATGCCCGGTCGAGATCTTCTGGAACTGCTTCATCAGGGCCACGCGCTCATCATTGTCCTTCGAGGTGATGAACTTGCCGATGATATCGACCATATCCTTTTCGAAGGGCATCAGATCCAGCTGGCCGCTTTCCGGAGCGCGATGGTTCCAGCTCGTGCGCGGGCCGACCGGTGCAAGCTGCTCGGTGTTCTGCACGACCGAGGCAAGCTCAGTGGTGTTGCGCCGCACCATCCAGTCGAAGCGGCCGCTGTAGTTGGCATCGTCGCGCTTGGGGCCGACCAGCGCATTGATGATGACACGCAGGCCAAGCTTTTCCATCTGGCTGACGACGCCCTCGGCAAGGCTCTTATCGGTGGTGTAATCGGCGGTGACGAGAAGGGTGATTTCCACATCCTTGCCGCCGTTGACGCCGGCCGGGAAGTTGACGATGCCGTCGCCGTCGGTGTCCTTGAGGCCGGCTTTTGCCAGTTCGGCCTTCGCAGCAGTGAGATCGAACGGATAATAGACGGTGGAGTTGCGATCATAGAAGCTGCTGCCTGAGGACAGCCCGCCCGGATAGATCGCCGTGAACGGTCCCTTGACCAGCGATTCCCCGAGCGCCTTGCGATCGAGCGCCATGGTCACGGCCTTGCGGAAATCCTCGTTGCGGTTCAGGTCACGCACCGCCTGCGCACGCTCGTCCGGGCCGCCCCAGCCATTGGCGGAAAAATTCATCTGCAGGTTATAGCCGATGAGGCGTGGACCGAAGGCGAGGCGAGCCGGGGCATCGGGCTGCGCGGCGCGCTTCAGCGAAGCGACGAAGTTTTCCGGCTGCTCGAGGTTCGACAGGTCGCCAGAGCCGGCAACCGCTTGCACGTCGCGGTCCGCCCAGGTCGAGAGCTTGTAATGCAGCTCGTTGAGATAAGGCAGCTGATTGCCCTTTTCGTCGACCTTCCAGTAATAGGGATTGCGGCGCATGACGATGATGTCGTCGGAGCGATATTCGACCGGCACCCAGCCACCCATGACCGGCATGTTCATATATTCCGGCGGGAAGGCGTTCTTGAACTGATCGTAGGTGTTCTTGGAGTATTTCGGGTGCTGGGGCTTCAGGATATGCGACGGGCCTGGGCAGAAGCTGGGGTAGGCCATCGTGTAGAGATATTGCTTCGGGAAGGCGTCCTTGAAGGTCCATTCGATCGTGTAATCGTCGATCTTCTTGAGGGTCGTTCCCTCGCCGAACGCTTCCGGCGATGCACCGCCGCCCAGCGGCGAGACATTCGGGTCGATGACCTCGTCATCCCAGTAGAACATGATGTCGTCGGCGTTGAAGGGCACGCCATCGGACCATTTCGCCCCTTCGATCAGGTGCATGGTGAGCTTGTGGCCGTCCGGCGACCATTCCCAGCCCTTGGCGAGGTTCGGCAGCGGTTCGGTATCCTTGGCCTCGACCTGGAAGAGCGGCGCCGTGCGCGTCAGGCACTCTGAAAGGCCGATATCGATACCGCCCCAGCCCTGGGTCTGACCGGCGCCATAGTTCCAGCCTTCAGGCCGGCCGCCGATGACATGGCGCAGCGTGTCGCCATAGACGCCGATGCCGTCAGGCATGTTGCCGGTCTTGAACACGAGCGGCTCTTTCGGCAGGCGATCCTTGACGGCCGGCAGCTTGCCGGTCTTGACGAACTTCTCCGTCACCCAGGCGGGCTCGTGATATTCCGGCAGCGCCTTGAATTCCAGAATGGAGTTGCGCTCGACATATTTGATCTTTCCTTCCGCCGGAAAGACTGGCGGAACGGGCGGTACTGTCTGTTCAGCCGCGTAGGCGCTGATGGCGATCGCGGATGTGGCAATCGTCAATGCGGCCAGAAGGCCGATCGGTCGAAAATGTCTCATCTTGTTCTCTCTCCCAAATCGCGAGTGTTCCGTTTGAGGCCTCGCGTTCCTCCATTGAAACGGAAGAGGGTTGCCATGGCGGGATCTCCCCTGAAATCCCGCCACGGTCCCTATCTTCCGATCTGCGTGTTCGTCAGCCGGCCTGCTTCAGCGCGGCTTTCTCTGCCCGCAACTCCTCGATCGAACGGACATCGCGGCTTGCCGCACCCTTCCAATCGCGCGTCTTGACCTTTCCGCGCGACAGGCGCTCCTTCGCTCCATCCACGGCATGTGCGTATTGCGGCAGCCAGCGGGCTTCGGCCACGACCATTTCATCGACCATCTGCCAGACCTCCTCCGGTGTGGCGATGGCACCGACCAGTGGATCGTGCAGGACGGCAAGCTTCAGGAGGTCGATATCGCCGCTGATGGCGGCATGCACCGACATGCGCTGAACGTTGATCGAGGAAATGCAGGTGGCGGCACATGCCTCAGGCAGCGTGATGCCGGCCACCATGTTGATGCCGAAGCGATCGACGAAGCCGGGCGACTCGATGATGGCGTCGCTTGGCAGGTTGGTGATGACGCCATTGTTCTTGACGTTGAAATGGCCGCGATAGACCCGGTTGGTTTCCAGCGCTTCGAGAATATGGCTGGCATGCTCGTTCGATCTGTGGGCAGGGTCGATCGGCTGCGAGGCACTGTCGAGGATCTGCTGGAATTCCGTCTCGAACCAGTTGCGCGTCTCGGTGGAATGACGCAGGTAGCCGCCGGTCTCGCCATGGATCCAGTTCGACATATCGATCCACTTGTTGATCTCGTCGGGACGCTTGCGATACCAGGGCAGGTATTCGGACAAATGACCATTGCTCTCGGTCGAATAGACGCCGAAACGCTTCAGCACGTCAATGCGCAGCTTTTCCTGCTGTGAGAAGACTGGATGCGCCTCGAAGGCCGCGATCAGTTCGTCCTTGCCGATCTTGCGGCCGTTGAGACGCAGATCGACGAACCAGGTCTGGTGGTTGATGCCCGAGCAGATATAGTCGAGTTCGCGCTTGTCCTTCGCGCCGAGCACTTCGGCGATCTGTTCGGCGCCGTGCTGGACGCCATGGCAGAGACCGATCGTCTCGACCTTGCCGTATTCGATGGCGGCCCAGGTGTTCATTGCCATCGGGTTGGCATAGTTCAGAAACTTGGCGCCGCTCTCGGCAACGTCGCGGATATCCTTGCAGAAATCGAGAATGACCGGAATGTTGCGCTGGCCGTAGAGAATGCCGCCGGCACAAATGGTATCGCCGACGCACTGGTCGATGCCGTATTTCAGCGGAATGCGGATATCCTCGGCATAGGCCTCCAATCCGCCGACACGGACACAGCTGATGATGTAGCGCGCGCCTTCCAGCGCCTTGCGGCGATCCGTGGTGGCGGTGACGCGCGTCGGCAGCTTGTTGGCCTCGACGATCCGGTCGAGGATCGCCTTGATCATCGTCAGATTGTGCTCACTCAAGTCCGTCAGCGCGAACTCGACGTCGCGGAATTCCGGCACGCAGAGAATGTCGGTAAACAGCTTTTTCGTGAAGCCGACGCTGCCGGCGCCGATAATAGCGATTTTGAAACTCATGATCCTCACCTTCAAGTCGGTCGAACGAGCAGCAGCAGGGGAGACGACGGTATTTTTGCCCTATGATCGCAACGGTTGCGAAACAGGCCGAAATCGTGGTTTTTCCTCCAATCGCCGATCCTCAACGGCGGTCACGCGCTGTTTTCTGAGCGGAATTATGCCTATAATCATCCGGCCGAACAGAGAACAATTATGCTTTCAAGGGTAATTTTGTGCTGCAGGAATTGATCGATAATGGACAGGTCATGCGGACGGTTTCGCTGCCGCGCGGCCGCCACCGGCTGCATGCCATGCCGACCAGCGCCGGATACGAAGTCCGGCACGACGAACCCTATGATTGGGACGGGCGCCGGCGCGGCCAGACGCCGTTCACCGTGCTTCAGCACACGATCAGCGGCAGCGGTCGATTGCGCTATGAAAACCGCAACTATCGTGTGAATTCCGGCGATACGCTGCTGGTGCTCGTGCCGCACAATCATCGCTACTGGCTGGAGAAGGGGGAGCGCTGGGAATATTTCTGGATCTCGATGAATGGCGAGGAGGCGTTGCGCATCCATCGCCTGATCCTGTCCGCGGCCGGTCCCGTGTTGAAGCTGCAGCCGACAACCGTCGATCATCTGGCCGATTGCGGCTTGCGGCTCGTCAGGGGCGCCACGACGCCCGCCTCGGCTTCCGCTATCGCCTATGAGGCGGCCATGGCGCTCTATGACGACGTCTTCGGCTCGCACGCCTTTGCTGCCGATCGCTCCGCCATGCAGATCGTCATCGATCATATCGATGCCAATCTCGACAAGCCGCTTCCCGTCGATGAGCTTGCGAAGGTGAGCGGGCTCAGCCGTGCGCATTTCTCGCGGGTCTTTGCCGAAAGCGAGGGCCTGTCGCCGGCGGAATTCGTGCTGCAGCAGCGCATGCAGCGCGCGGCGAAACTGCTGACGAAGGCTGCGTTCATTCCCGTCAAGGAGGTGGCGATCATGTCGGGCTTCGATGATGCCAATTATTTTTCCAAGGTGTTCCGCCGCATCTACGGCATCAATCCGACGGAGTTCCGCACGACCGGCATGTATGCCGCGGTGCGCAGCCCGGTCGAGGAGGCGAAGAACGGGCGAAACCGATAGGTCATGCGAGGCGGCAAGCGCTGCTATCGTTCGCTGTCCGGAAAATCAAAATCCGCCAACCGGTCGCATTGCGCGACTGCGATGAGCCTGTATACATATCGCCCCGCGGCGCTGTGCCTTCCTCGCCGCGCGCCTGATTTTCAAGCAACATCTGTTCGTCCCCCGATGCGACGGGCTTAATCGATAGGATTGAATATGCGTTCTGTTGTCGCCTTCAACGAATCCTGGACGTTTCATGAAGGATTTTCGCCGGGAGATGCCGGCCGTCGACAGGAAGGAGAGAGCGTCACGCTGCCGCATACGGCTGTCGAGCTGCCCTTCAACTATTTCGACGAGAAATCCTATCAGCGCGCCTTCACCTATCAGAAGATAGTGAACTGGGACGAGGCATTCGCCGGGCGTGAGATATCGCTGATCTTCGATGCGGCCATGGCCGATGCCGTCGTCTATCTGAACGGCGAGGAGATCGTTGCCCACAAGGACGGCTATACACCCTTCGAGGCGCGCTTGACCGGTCGTCTGCGCCAGGGCGAGAACCTGATCACGGTCAAGATCGATGGCAGCGAGAACCCGGAGATCCCGCCTTTCGGCGGCCGGATCGATTATTTGACCTATGCCGGGATCTATCGTGATGTCTGGTTGAAGCTGACCGCTCCCGTCTCGGTCGCCAACATCAAGGTCGAGACTGGTGATGTCCTCTCCGATCTCAAATCCGCGACCGTACGCTGCGACATCTCCAATCCGCAAAATCTCGCTTTCAAGGGCAGGGTGACCGTTACTCTGCGATCCCGCGATGGCAAGGCAATTGCCTCGGGACAGACCGACACCTCCGCCAAGAGCGTAACGCTCGGCTTCGATGGTCTTGCGGGCATCTCGCTTTGGGATATCGACAATCCCGCCCTCTATTCCGCCGAGGTCGAGCTTGCGACCGATCACGGGACGGATCGTCACGCCACGACTTTCGGCTTCCGCACCGCGAGCTTTACCGCTGAGGGTTTTCTGCTGAACGGAAAGAAGTTGAAGCTGCGCGGCCTCAACCGCCATCAGGCCTTTCCCTATGTCGGCTATGCGATGGGCCGTTCCGCCCAGGAGCGTGACGCCGAAATCATGAAGCGCACGCTGAAATGCAACATCGTGCGCACCTCGCATTATCCCCAGTCGAAGTGGTTCCTCGACCATTGCGATCGTATCGGCCTTCTGGTTTTCGAGGAAATCCCCGGCTGGCAGCATATCGGCGATAAGGAATGGCAGCAGGAATCGATCCGCAACGTGCGCCGCATGATCGAGCGCGACTGGAACCATCCCTCGATCGTCATCTGGGGCGTGCGCATCAACGAATCCCAGGATTCTCACGATTTCTACGCCGAGACGAACCGGTTGGCGCGCGAGCTCGATCCGACGCGCCAGACCGGCGGCGTTCGCTATATCACCGAGAGCGAGATGCTCGAGGACGTCTACACCATGAATGATTTCATCCTCGGCAACGAGGAGTTGCCGGGTGCCAACCGGCCGCGCACGCCGCTGAGGCCACAGCAGGAAAACACCGGTCTTTCCAAGGACGTACCATATCTCATCACCGAATTCGGCGGCCATATGTATCCGACGAAGATCTATGACCAGGAGCAGCGCCAGGCCGAGCATGTGCGCCGGCATCTGGAAGTCCTGAATGCCGCCTATGGCGATCCGTCGATATCAGGCGCCATCGGATGGTGCATGTTCGACTACAACACGCATAGCGATTTCGGCTCGGGCGACCGCATCTGCTATCATGGCGTCATGGACATGTTCCGCGAGCCGAAATTCGCCGCTTATGTCTATGCCAGCCAATGCGAGCCCGCCGAAGAGATCGTCATGAAGCCGGTGACGATCTGGGCGCGCGGCGAGCGCAATATCGGCGGCGCTCTGCCGCTGGTCGTGCTCACAAATTGCGACGAGGTCGAGCTGCGTTACGGTTCGCTGACCAAGCGCCTCGGCCCGGATCGGGAGACTTTCCCGCACCTGCCGCATCCTCCCGTCGTCTTCGATCACCGTTCCTTCACGCCGGACGAACTCGGCGTATGGGGGATGGAGTGGGAGGATGTACATTTCACCGGCTATATCGGCGGCAAACAGGTGCTGGAGCATCATATGGTCGCTAATCCATTGCCGACGTCGCTTCAGGTGGAGGCCGATGCCGATACCCTGCGCGCGGGCGAGCGCGACACGGTGCGCGTCATCGTGCGCGCGCTCGATCAGGCTGGCTCGCGCCTGCCTTTCCTCAATGAGGCCGTCACCATCAAGGTCGATGGCCCGGCGAAGGTCATCGGCCCTGCAACCGTCGCATTCCAAGGCGGAACCACGGGCTTCTGGCTGCAGGCAACGGGAGAGGCTGGCGCCATCAAGCTCGACATCGCGTCTGCGCGCTTTGCCAACCAAAGCCTGAGCTTCACCGCGAAATAAGCGAGCTGCCGGCTCCCGTCGTCACGCGGCGGAGCCGGCAATTTCTCCCGGGATTTGCGGGATCGACTGCAGCAGCGTCTGCCGTGCCGAGGCGAGATGCTGGCGGCAGGCGGCATCGATCCTTTGCTGGTCGCGCGATTGCAGCGCTTCGATATAGTCGAGATGCTCCGCTACGGCGCGGGCATTGCGGTCGCGTGCGAAAGCCTTGTTCCACTGATAGTGATAGTGAAAAATGATGGCGATGACGTCGTAGAACTCGGTGATGAAGCGGTTCTTCGAGGCACGATGGATGAGAAGGTGAAACTTTTCGTCGAGGCGTGAGAAGTCGCGGTAATGCGCGTCGAAATCTCTGAGCAGTTCGTGGTGTTCCTGCTCGATCGCCTTGAGATTTTCCCAAGCACGATGATTGGCGGGCAGGCGGCCGAACTCGGCCGCGGAATGCAGCTCGAACATTTCCCGCACGTCAGCAAGCTCGAGCGCGAATTCGCTGGTGAAGCCTTTGAGAATCCAATGGCTGTTCGGTCGCTTCTCGATCAGGCCGAAACGGCTGAAACGAATGAGAAACTCACGGACGACGGAGGTGCCGGTGCCGATTTCGCGCGCCAGTTCCAGCTCGTTGATCTGCATGCCGGGCTGGGCTTCATCGGACATGATGCGCATCATGAAGCTGCGCTCGATGATATCGTGCAGTGAATCGGTTTCTTCCTTGGGGAAGAAATCGGCCTGGGTCGGCAGGCGCAGAACCGTCTTCTGCCGCTTGTTCCAGAGAATGATGCCGGCGTCATTTAGACGCATGAGGATCGCCCGCGCCGTGCTGCGGCTGACGCCGAGTTCGGCGGCGATTTCCGGTTCGCTCGGCAGCTCGGTATCGGGCTTCAGGCGGGCCGCATAGCGATTGTAGGCCTCCTTGAAGAGCGTGTTTTGCCTTGCCATTTCCCCCTCGCGTATCATCGCCGCTCTTTGCCGGCGGCGCTGTCTGAACCATGTCCTGGTGGCAGTCAATTGCAGGAGTTCTGTCGAAACCACTGTTTCCGCCGTCTCCCGTGGCAGTCCCCGTGATTTCCTCGTTGACACCAAAATGTTTATTGTAGATAAAAAACAAAATCAATGGCGATGGATGTGGAGCGCTTCCGTTAACGCCACCGAAATTGAAATGACCGTCATCACAAGGGAGAGGTGATGCAGAGAAGAACAATCGGCGGGACGGGCCTTGAGGTCACGGAGATCAGCTTCGGCGCTGCGGCGCTGGGCGGCCTCTATCGCTCCTGCCCCCGCGACCAGGCGATGGAAACCCTGCAGGCGGCCTGGGACAGCGGCATCCGCTATTTCGACGTGGCGCCCTGGTATGGCTTCGGTCTTGGCGAGCGCCGCGTCGGCGATTTTCTGCGCGATCAACCTGAGAACAGCTATGTGCTGTCGACCAAGGTCGGTCGACTCATGCGGCCGGTGCCGAGCGACAAGGTGCCGGATTACGGCTACATCGACCCACTGCCTTTCGATGCCGACTATGATTATTCCTATGACGGCATCATGCGCTCGGTCGAGTTCAGCTATGCGCGCCTCGGGCTCAATCGCATCGATATTCTCTATGTCCACGACATCGGCGGCTATACCCACGGCAAGGCGCTCAACGAGCACTATCTCGGCCAGCTCTTGGGATCCGGGTTGAAGGCTCTGGAGGAGCTGAAATCATCCGGGGCGATCAAGGCTTATGGCCTTGGCGTCAACGAGGTGCCGGTCTGCCTGGACGTAATGCATGCGGCCGATATCGACTGCATTCTGCTGGCGGGCCGTTACACGCTGCTGGACCGCTCGGCCGTTGCCGAGCTGTTGCCGCTTTGCGAGAAGAAGGGGACATCCCTGGTCGTGGGTGGTGTCTTCAATTCCGGCATTCTGGCGACAGGTCCGGTACCCGGCGCGCATTTCGACTATCTGCCGGCTACACCGGATATCCTCGCCAAGGTTGGGGCGATGGAGGAAATCGCCCGCAAGCATGGCGCTCCGCTCGCCCAGCCGGCGCTTCAATTCCCGCTGCGCAGTCCTTGCGTAGCTTCGGTGCTGATCGGCACCGCGAAGCCGGAAAGTCTTGTCCGCAACATGCAGCTCGTGGAGCCCCGCCTTCCCGACAGTCTCTATGCGGAATTCGAAGGATTAACCCTGGTTGCGCCTCCTTTGGGAGCCGAAGCCGTCCGGGTCTAGCAATTCCAGGAAAAGTGCGAAGCGGTTTTCCTGGAATTGCGTTGAAATAACAGATGGAGCGATTTTGCAATTCCGTGAGATGCTAAACCGCTTCGACAGATTGGGAGCTACCGAGCTGTCCGGAGAGACGGCTCGAGCAGGAGGAAAGCCTGTTTTGGCGTCGGTGGCTTTTCCGCCGCGCGATGCGTGACGCCGCAAGGCGTCGCGATGCCAACCGTAAGCGTTCAGCGGCAGGTGTGCAGGAGAGAGAACGCGTTGAGAGGAGAAGCAGATGAAAATTGCCAAGTCACTTTTGTCCCGCCGCAGCTTTGCCGGCCTTGCCGGTGCTGCCGTCATCGCCATGGCGATGCCCATGCAGTCCTTCGCGGCCGACGTGACCATCCCGATTATCGTCAAGGATACGACATCCTTCTACTGGCAGATCGTTCTTGCCGGCGCTCGCCAGGCAGGCAAGGATCTCGGCGTGAAGGTGCCGGAGCTCGGCGCTCAATCGGAATCCGACATTAACGGCCAAATCAGCATTCTCGAAAACGCCGTTGCCGGCAAGCCGGCCGCCGTGGTCATTTCACCGACGGAATTCAAGGCGCTCGGCAAGCCCGTGGATGAAGCCGCCAAGTCCGTGCCGGTCGTCGGCATCGACTCTGGCGCCGATTCCAAGGCCTTCGTCTCGTTCCTGACCACCGACAACGTCCAGGGCGGCCGCATCGCCGCTGATGGTCTTGCCGCCGCAATCAAGGGCATGACCGGCAAGGAAGAGGGTGAGATCGCCATCATCACCAGCCTTCCAGGCGTCGGCTCCCTCGATCAGCGTCGCCAGGGCTTCCTGGAAGAGGTCAAGAGCAAATATCCGGGCCTCAAGGTCGTTGCTGACAAGTATGGCGATGGCCAGGCAACCACCGGCCTCAACATCATGACCGACCTGATCACGGCCAATCCGAAGCTCGTCGGCGTCTTCGCCTCCAACCTGATCATGGCGCAGGGCGTCGGCCAGGCCATCGCCGAAAACAAGCTCGGCGACAAGATCAAGGTCATCGGCTTCGACAATGACGACAAGACCGTCGGCTTCCTGAAGTCGGGCGTACTTGCCGGTCTCGTGGTGCAGGACCCCTATCGCATGGGCTATGACGGCATCAAGACGGCGCTCGCCGCTTCCAAGAAGGAAAAGGTTGCTGCCAATGTCGACACCGGCGCCAACCTCGTCACCAAGGCGAACATGAGCGATCCGAAGATCGACGCCCTGTTGAATCCGAAGGTCAAGTAAGCTTGAGGCCGCGCCCGAGGGATCGGGCGCGGCCTTTTCGTCTGGCCGCCCCGAGGCGGCCGAGCGGAGATGCGAGAGGGAGGAGACGCCATGACGAGCCTTGAAGAAATCAGCCATCGGCACGATGACACCGTCAAAACGGAAGCAAACCGCATTCCGGCGGGCTCGCCGATCCTTGAACTTAAAGGGCTGCAGAAGCGCTATGGCTTTGTCGAGGCGCTGAAGCCCGCGACGGTCACGTTTCTGGCCGGGGAGATTCATGCCATCGTCGGCGAAAACGGTGCCGGCAAATCGACGCTCATCAAGCTCCTGACCGGCGTGATCACGAGGACGTCAGGCGAAATCTTCTGGTGCGGCCATCCGGTTGCGCTCGCGACGCCGAATGAGGCGATCGCTCGCGGTATCAATGCCGTGCATCAGGAGGTGGTGCTTTGCCCGCACCTCACGGTCGCGGCTAATCTTTTTCTGGGTGACGAAGTCAACAGTTTCGGCCTCATGCGCAAGAAGCGGATGGTGGCCATGGCGCAGACCGTGCTCGATGATCTCGGCTTCGGGCTGCCGGCCGGCGAACTGTTGAGCTCGCTCACCATCGGCCAGCAGCAGCTGGTCGCGACGGCCAGAGCCGCGATGCGCGGCACGCAATTCCTGATTTTCGACGAGCCGACCGCCTATCTCACCCGTCAGGAATCGGCGCAATTGTTCAAGCTGATCCGTCGGCTGCAGAGCGATGGCGTGACGATCGTCTATATCAGCCATCGCATGGAAGAGGTGTTCGAACTCGCCGATCGGGTCTCCGTGCTGCGCGACGGCACGCATGTCGGCACCCGCGCGATTGCCGAAACCAACGAGGACGAGTTGATCAAGCTGATGATCAATCGCTCCATCGAGCAGATCTACCACAAGGAAGAAATTCCGATCGGCGACACCATCCTCGAGGCGCGCGGCCTTTCCGGCCCCGGTTTCGAGAATGTTTCGCTGAGCGTCCGTGCCGGCGAGATCGTCGGTCTTTACGGGCTGATCGGTGCCGGCCGCAGCGAATTCGCTCTCGGTCTATACGGGCGTCAGCCGCTCTCTTCGGGGGAAATCCACTGGCGGGGCAGCAAAGTCGACATCCGCAACGAGCGCGACGCGATGGAGCTCGGTATTGCGCTGGCGCCGGAAAGCCGACGCGATCAGGGGCTCTGCCTCAACCTGCCGATCGGCCTCAACATCAATCTGCCGGTGTTCAGGCGGCTGAGCCGCGGCCCGATCATCGACAGGAAGAGCGAATCCGCCAACGCCGACAAGCAGATCCGCGATCTCAGCATCAAGACGCCGAGCCGGCGGGTTCTGGTCTCCGCCATGTCCGGCGGCAATCAGCAGAAGGTGGTCATCGGCAAATGGTTGAGCTATGGCGCCAAGCTTTTCATTTTCGATGAGCCGACGGTCGGTGTCGATGTCGGGACGAAGGCCGAGATCTATCGGTTGTTCGCCAAGCTGCTTCGCGATGGCGCCGGCATCATCGTCATCTCATCCTACCTGCCCGAGGTCTACGAGCTCGCCGATCGCCTGCACGTCTTCCGCCACGGCCAGCTGGTCGCCAGCCATGATTTCCACGCGGCAACGCATGAGGAAGTCCTTGGCGAGGCGATCGGCGTCTGAACAACAAACAAGTCGAAAGAGGGAGAACAAAAAAATGGCCGCGAATACGACAGAAGGCCCGACGGTTGCGCCGCGGCGCAAGATGAATATCCTCTTCAGCTTGACGCTGATCCTGCTCCTGCTGGCGCTCTGGGTTCTCCTGGGCTTCTGGACCGACAAGTTCTGGACACCGCTCAACATCACCAATCTGATGCGCCAGGGCTCGATGACGGCCATTCTTGCGCTCGGCCAGACCTTCGTCATCATCACGGCGGGCATCGACCTCTCCGTCGGCGCGATCGTCGGCTTTTGTACCGTCATCGTCGCCTGGCTGCTCCAGGCCGGGTTTCCGGTATGGGCCGCCATCCTCATTACCCTGCTGTTCGGGGTCCTGATCGGGGCGTTCCACGGCTTCGGCATCGTGCGCATGGGCCTGCCGCCCTTCATCATCACGCTGGCGACGCTGACCTCACTGCGCGGCATCGGCCTGCTCATCACCAACGGTTCGACGATCAATATCGTCAATGACGATTTCACCAATTTCGCCGTTTCGGAGTTCCTGGGGATTCCGAGCCTGTTCTGGATGGTGATCCTGGTGGCGATCCCAGCCGTCATTTTCCTGCATCTGAGCCGCTGGGGTCGCTACCTTTTCGCCGTAGGGTCCAATCGGGAAGCAGCCCGGCTTTCCGGCGTCAACGTCAACTGGATGATCTATCTCGCCTATATCCTGTCGGGGACCTGCGCCGCCTTCGTCGGCGTTCTGCTTGCCTCGCGCATCGCGATCGGCAATGCCACCCAGGCCGATGGCTGGGAGCTACAGGCAATCGCTTCGTCGGTCATCGGCGGAACCAGCCTGTTCGGCGCGGTCGGCTCCGTCTATGGCCCGCTGATCGGCGCGTTCATCCTGGCGACCATCAACAACGGTGCCAATCTCTTGAACCTGAATTCCTTCTGGCAGCGCATCATCACCGGTGCCCTGATCATCGTCATCGTCTATTTCGATCAGCTGCGGCGCCGGCGGCTTTAGAGCAATTCCAGGAAAAGTGCGGAGCGGTTTTCCGTCCGGAATTGCGAGGAAACAAAGAAATAGAGCGGTTCGGCGATTTCGTGAAAGGCTGAACCGCTCTGGTCCGCTGCCGCCGATCGAGAGACAGCCCGCTATCAGGCTGGCGAGGGACGGGTCCTTCGCCAGCTGAAGTTCCGCAACAGGTTGCGCAGCGGCTTTTCAACCAGCTCATAGGCAAATATCCCAAGCACGGTGCCCGCAATAGCGCCGACGAAGGCGACCACATCGGAAGGGATCGGTGTCGATGTCGCGAGCTTTACCACGACTGAGATTGCAAGCGTGTGCCACAGATAGATGGAGTAGGAGCCGTTGCCGAGATAGGTGAGCGGCGCAATCTGTGGCAGCCTGCCGCTGCGCTCGACCGAAACCATGCCCAGTACCAGCGCTACGGCGAGCGGACCGCAGGTTATCTCGTTGAATTCGAGGCTGAGAATTTCAATGGCTGCAAAACCGCCAATCGCCGCGACCATGAGCGTCAGGCCAAGGCCGAAACCGGGGATATTTCCCTTCAGCCAGAGCTGCCCGAGAACCGCACCCGCCACGAATTCGAGAATGATCGGCCTGGTATAGGTGACAAGCAGCGGCGATTGCGGGTGGATGATCGCGCCGACGATGACGAAGGCGAGAAAGACGCCGATCAGGCTGCCGAGACGCAAACGCCGCGGCAGGAACAGGCAGGCCGCGAAGATGACATAGAAGAACATCTCGAAGTTCAGCGTCCATCCCTGAACCAGGACCGGCCAGATCTCGTTGCTATCGTTTGGCGAGCGGACTGGAATGAACAGCAGCGAACCGAAAATATGGCTTGCCGTCAGCTTGAGGTTCGGAAACAGGCCGACGACTGCCCCGCCGATCATGATGGCCGTGACGATCCAGTAGGACGGCGCGATGCGCTGCAGGCGATCCAGCACGAAGCGCAGCGGCGTCACCGGACGGCGTTCGCTCATGGTCCACATGATGAATCCGCTGATGACGAAGAAGACGTCGACGCCGGCAGCCCCGATACGAAAATGGCCGCCGCTGCGCTCGGCGGCGTGAAAGAACACCACGGCGAGCGCGGCAAAGGCACGGAGGTACTGGATACCGAAGAGTGTCTTCATTGGCCCGTCCGCGGCTCCCAGTTTACAGGCGTCGCGAATTGCATCCGGTCATCGCTGGCGGGCAGTGGCGCGTTTACGCGCGCTCGCGCTCGCACGGAGAGTTTTCCCGCCGTGTAATAGAACAGGAAGGAGCCGACATGATACGGATTGAGGATGTCGATCTCCACGAACGAGCGGATCAGCAACAGAGTAGCGACACCCAGAAGGATGTAGGACTCATCATTCCTGATGTCGCTCAGGAAGCGGCTGATGTGGCCGATGAAGGCGGTCAGCAGGATCGAGGCGAGCAGGAATACGCCGACGAGCCCCGTTTCCACCGCGGTTTCGATATAGGTATTATGGAAATGGAAGCCGGCCCGCGAAGCGATGAAAAACTCATCCCACAGTCGTTCTGGTTCGGAGAACCCCTGGACCCAATATGCCTGATAGCCGATCCCGAAGAACGGGTTCTGCTGCGCGGCGGCGATGCCCTGCTGCCAAAGATAGGTGCGCCCGGTGAGGGTGGAATCCTTGCCGAAGGCGCCAAGCACAAGATCGACCGCACCGAGATAGACCCCGGCGACTGCGAGAACGACGCCGGAGATGGCCACGGTCACAAACAGCCTTTTGCGCTGCTTTGGCGACAGGTAAAGGATGACGCGCAGGCTCGCGCACAAGATCACGACCAGCCCGGTCGTCAGCACCGAGGTGGCCGATTGCGAGGCGAGCAGGCAATAGGCGGACAGCAGGCCGGCAATGCCCCCACCCAGCATCCAGATTCGCCGTTCGCCAAGAACGAAGACGGCGGCAAAGGCGAAATAGATGCCGATCGAAGCATAGAAGCCGAGCTGGTTCTTGGAGTCGAAGGCGCCGACGAAGCTGTAGGTTCCGTCGATCGGATCATAGGCATAATAGCCGAACAATATCGAATAGATGAGCACGATGCCGGTGCCGGCGATCGCGCCGCGCGCCAGCGTGCGGATATCGAGCGTGCGCATGGCGACCAGGGCGCAGAAGATATGCGTCATATACTGGATCGCCGCGCGCGCCGTCACGGAAGGCACGACCGACCAGAAGATCGACAGGCAGGTCAAGACGCCGAAGGCGAAAAGCCAGAGCTGCCTGTGGTAGCTGCCGAGCACGTTGCGATAGTCGATCATCACAAGCGGGAACCAGAGCGCGTAATAAAGCAGGATCGCAGGCTGGCCGAAGCGCGAGGAATAGGCAAAGACGAAGAAGGAGAGAGCAATCGCCACCATGCCATAGGTGGCGTTACTGCCTGGACGGACGAAGATCGATTTGGCTATCCGCATCGACTTTCCTTATCGCATGGCAAGACCGGTGCTGATCTTGATTAGATCACCGGGCAATACCTGCGTATTCTCCTGGGCCTGGATTTCCTTCGACTGGCCGTTCTCGTCACGAATGATCGTGTAGGTGATGCTCACACTCTGGCCGCTGGGATCGAGGTTGCTTGCGTCCGAGGATTGGGCAAGTGCTTCCTGCATCAGCGACTGGCTGGTCGAGAGCTTCAGCTGCAGGGTTTCCAGCTGCGTATCGGTATCCTGCATGTCTTTGGCCAGCGAGCTCTGCCAGTCGTTATGAACCGTATTCTCGTCCTGGGTGGCCTTGTTGATGTCCTGCTTGGCTTTCAGCGATGCCGTTTCCGTATCGAGAAGGGTTGCCTCCAGATCGGATGCGCGCTGTTCGGCGGAGATCCGGCGGGACGCAAGTTCAAGCCCCCGTTCAGCCAGGCTCTCGACCTTGTCGCGGTCGGCCTTTGCCAAATCCAGCTGACGGCTTTGCGTATCGTTCTTTTTCGAAAGCGCTTCGACTTCGTTCTGCAGAAGGGTTCTCAGATCTTCCAGTGTCTGCAGCTGGTTCTTCATGCGCTCGCTGCGGGTCTGCATCAGCGCCCGCTCGCTTGCAAGCACACTTTCCGCTTGCGGCGTCTGCTTGAGTTCCGGGGGGACGTCGATTTCGTCCTTGCCGGCCAGTTCGGCCAGCAGGCGCGCCTTGCGCATCAGAAGGCGGCCGCGCTCGGCCATGTAGACGACGGCGTCGCCCTTGGCATTGATGAAATCCCTTGCGAAACGCTGGCCGGCATCGGCGCGACGCATGCCGCCCCCAAGGCTGACGGCCTTGAGCACGGTGAGGTTCGGCGCGAAGGGATATTCGCCCGGATTCTGCACCTCGCCTGAAAGATAGATCGGGCGGAACTGGGAGAGTTCGACCGAGGCAGAGGGGCGATCACGCAGCCCGAACTGCTTTTGCAGCCCGAGGCCGATGGCCTCTGCGATCTGATCCGTGGTCTTGCCGACCGCGGACATGTCGCCGATGAAAGGAACGGAGATCGAGCCGGAGGGGCCGACTGTGTAGTCGCCAGAAATCGAGGACCAGTCGCGAACGGCGCCTTCGGCGGTCTGCCATTCGGCAACGCGCACATGCAGCTTGTCCATGACACCCAAATGATATCCTGGAAGATTTTCGGCTGAAGCCGAGACGGACGCTGCGCAAAGGCTGAGAGCGACGAAAGCTGCGCATCGAAGAGATGTATTCACGCGAACAAGCCTCTTGAAAGGCCGAAATTCAATCATGCAGGATCTTCCCTGTTAGTGGTTGGCAGCCCCGCCGAGCGCGGGAAAACCGCAGGAGATGACCCGCGGTATCTGCCGGTCATCATCAATAGCTGCCGCGCGAGAGGCAGACCGCAGGAATGGTTTTGGCGATGATCATCATGTCGCTGCTGAGCGACCAGTTCTTCACATAATGCGTGTCGAAGGCGACACGGCTGGCATAGGAGACGTCATTGCGTCCGCTGACCTGCCATAGGCCGGTCAGGCCGGGGCGGGACTGCAGATAATAGATCGCGGCGGTCTCATAGAGCTCAAGCTCGTCCTCCACGACCGGCCGCGGCCCGACGATGCTCATTTCGCCGCGGATGATGTTGATCAACTGCGGCAGCTCGTCGAGGCTGAGCTTGCGCAGCACGGCCCCGATGACGGTGACGCGGGGGTCGTCCTGCAGCTTGCGCGTTGCGCGCCATTCTTCCATCGCCTTCGGATTGGCTTGCAGATGAGCCTGCAGAACCTTGTCGCCGTTGACGACCATGCTCCGGAACTTCATGCAGCGGAAGCTCTTGCCATTATGGCCGATGCGGCGATGGCCGTAAAACGCGGGACCCTGGTCCGTAAGTTTCACCAGCAGCATCAGCATCAGGAAGAGCGGGCTGATGAGAACCAGGGCGGTCATTGCGGCGGAGACGTCGAAAACGCGTTTCAATACTCCACCAGTTGGCGGAAAGACGTCACTTTCCGCGGCGCTGAAAAAAGCCGATGTGGCCGATCTCGTCGCAGACTTCATAGAGAAAACTCCATTCATGTTGACGATTGGTCGGAAATTCTCGGACGCGTAATTAGAGCCGGGACGAACGGAGTGTAGGTTGGGAATTGGACTTTTTAAGCCAAACTTTTGTAGCGATATGGCATGGCGGTATATATTTACCGCATCGATGGTGACTTGGTTTAAATCAGTGATCGGCAATGGATGGGTTGTACTGTATCAAACCTCGTATAATGGCAGGGTTGATAGCTCTACCGCCTCATAGTCGACAGTTTCCAAGGATGTTATAGGCGACGGACAGTAAGTTGTTCATTATCATTGGCTTCGAAAGCTTGTGATCGTTCTCCCCTCAGCTATATGCTATCTTGATGCCATCTTGACTTCTTCACAGGATATATTGCAGTGCAGCAATATTTTGCGGCGCACATACTGATGGCGGCTTTTCCAGGACTTTGTAATAAAAGTTGATTGAATTGACGAGGAAGCCAGAGGCATGTGGCTGACCGCATCTGTCGCAATAATTGTATATTGGCGATATATATCCATATAATTGCAAAGAGAAAGATGAACAAATTCAATTGTAATTATAATCGAGGTGTAGTTTTAACAGCCACAGCGTAAGGATCGTCTCAATTCGCAACGGATTACCGTGACTTGGTTGAATCTCAATGAATCATAAAATATATTTGACTTTAGGGTCTGATAAGGGAGGAAAGACCTTGATCGCTTTTTACATGATAGTTCAGCGGGCGGGGTAAGATTATGTACGCACCGCGCGTTTTCATCAGCATGTTGGGCACGCTGATCGTATTTGCTATCGCAACATACTTTTTGACGAATTCTCTTTGGACCACGTTGGTCGAGACGATCATCTGTGCCGTGCTCCTGCAGATCGGCTATTTTCTGGGCGTGCTCTATCTCGTCTGGAAAGAGCGCAAGTCGCGCCATGCCTTCCTGACCGAAGACAAGGGGCTGACGCCGGGGGCGGAAGATACGAAGGTCGGCGGTCTCTCCACGTCCAATTTCAAGCGCTCCGAGCCGTTCAACCCTTAGACCGGCCTTCAGTCGGCCTTCAGTCGGGTTGCCAGGCAGATCTTTTGCCGGTCCGGCGGTTGCCGGATCGGAGCCATGTCCTAAGTCTCCGGCAGAACCATTGGAGGCTTACGTGACCGACAGTGCAGAAAAAGGCGTCTGCGTAATCATCGCCGCAAAAAATGCCAGCGACACCATCGGGCTGGCTGTTGCCTCGGCTCTTCGGGAGCCGGAAGTGGCGGAAGTCGTCGTCATCGACGACGGTTCGACGGATGGAACAGCCGCGGCCGCCGCCAGCGCCGACGACGGCAGCGGCAGGCTGACGATCCGGGAGTTCGAAAAGAACCGCGGTCCCGCCGCCGCACGCAATCACGCGATCGAGATATCCAAGGCCCCGCTGATCGGCATTCTCGATGCCGATGATTTCTTCTTTCCGGGTCGTTTCGCCTCGTTGCTTGCCGCCGACGATTGGGATTTCGTCGCCGACAATATCGCCTTCGTCAATGCCGATACCGTGCGGGATGCCCATGCAAGGCTCGATCACTTCGATGCGAAGCCGCGCTTTCTCGATCTCGTTGCCTTCGTCGAGGGCAATATTTCCAAGCGGGGCGTGCGGCGCGGCGAGATCGGTTTTCTCAAACCCTTGATGCGGCGTTCTTTTCTGGATGCGCATGGCCTGCGTTATAACGAGGCGCTGCGCCTCGGCGAGGACTACGATCTTTATGTGCGCGCGCTGGCCAAAGCAGCGCGCTACAAGATCATCCATAGCTGCGGCTATGGCGCGGTCGTGCGTAGCGATTCCCTGAGCGGCCGACACAGGACCGAGGATCTACGACGGCTCTATGAAGCCGACCGGGCCATCCTTGCAAAGGGCGGCCTTTCTTCGGTGGATGCAGCCGTGATCCGCCGCCACGAGCAGCATATTCGCGACCGCTACGAGTTGCGGCATTTCCTCGATGTCAAATCGCAGTCCGGCCTGCTGTCGGCTGCGGCCTATGCGCTGTCGCATCCCTTTGCCGTTCCGGCGATCGCCGGCGGCATCCTGGCGGACAAGACGGAGCGTTTCCGCAAGCGAGGCGGTGCGCCCATCGCCCATTCCGGCGCGAACGGCCTGCGCTATCTGCTGCAGGCCGCTCCGGAATAGGAATCTCTCGCAAATTTAGAGATAATCGCGCCGCACGCCTTCGATCACGCCCAGGAGGCGTTCCTTGCACGCAGCAAGCGCGCTGTCCTTGCTCAGCTGCGGCTTTGCCTTGCTGGCCTGCCAGAGAGCCAGGGCCGAAGGCGCGGCAAGCGCTTGCTTCGCCATGACCCGAAACGTGGTCTGCTCGGGATCGGCAAGCATGACATTTTCCCCGTACCGCTGCTTTTCGAGTTCGGCGGCGGCTTGCTTGTTGCGTTCGAAGCCGACGCCCCAGAATTTGGCACCCTTGGCGATCGCTTCCGCGCGAGTGGAAACGGGGATGTGCTTCGGCGCATAGGTCACGCCGAGTGAACGTGCCCAGTCGTTCCATTTGAAGCTGTTGATGGAGCGCGAGGAGCTGACTGCGATCCACGGGACGCGGAAGGCATCGGCAAGGATCGCGCCATGCATCGATTCCGCGACGATCAGCTCGGAAGCGGCAATTTCGCGGATTACGGCCTTCGCCTCGCCGCGGGGATCGAGATAGGAAAGGCCGACGGTCTTGCAGATCTCGGGCCAGAGACCAGCGGCGGCCGATTCCCAATGCGGTATGAAGGTGCGCCTGCCGTTCTTGGAAATGTTCTGGAATTCCGGCATTTCCGTCACCAGCACGGCAGGATCGACGATGCCCATTTCGGCCGGCAAGCCGACCTTCTCCGCCGTCAGGGGGCCGCGGACGCTGCGGACATCCCATTGCGACCGGTCGCGCATGTCGGGAAGGGAACCGTAGCCGAAGCCGCTGCCGATGACGAGCTTGCGTCCATCGGCTGGCAGGATTTCCGTGTTGAGGACGGTTCCGACGCCGACCAGCAGCGTTTCTTCATGAACGTTGCGAAGGCCGGGAAACAGGAAATCCCAGAGCCAGAGATTGAGATCGTCACCGAAATTGCCATGGGTGGATTCCCAGTGGAACGGCTTCATGCAGGACTCCTTGATGATCCAAACGATAACGGGGCATGCCGATGGCTCTTGGATGCGGCATGCACAGCTTATGCTGCGCTGCAAAATCTAGGGCGCGAGTTTGCCGACGGCAAGCCGCATCGCGCTTTGCAAGATTGCGGGATCGCGTATGGCCCATTTTGCCAGCAATCCGAATTGCGGCAGGCGCCGCTGCCGCAGCTGCCGCGCCTGGCTCCAAAGTGCCTGGCGACGGGCGCGATTTTTGTAGAGGCGGATGGCGGCGACATCCTGCGGTCGGCGCGAGAATCTTTGTTCCAGCGTGTTGAGCGCCGTCCAGGTATTGAACTGTTGACGCAGGAATTGCGGGGAATCATTGTCGATGCTGTGAAAGATGTTCACACCCTCGCCACGCAGCGCGCCGGCATTTTCGCACAATAGCACGCGCTTGGCCGCCAGGATGCAGTCGCAGAAATAGAGGACATCCTCCGCCGCCAGCCGCAGCGTCGGTTCAAAGCGCACCTTCTCGAAAAGAGATCTGCCGATCACCATGCAGGACATGTGCAGGAAGCTCCAGTCCTGCAGCATGACGCTGGCGATATTGGGGATCTCGATGACGGCCGGCTTGTCCGACAGCCGTACGATGTCGGTCGATTTTGCAAGTTCCGCGATGCTGAAGTGATAGTAGAACTCTTTGCCGCCGTCGATGGAGTCCCAGTAGCAATCGGCATCGTGACGTGTCAGCGTCTCGAATGCGTTGCTCAGATGCTCGGGCGCCCATTCGTCGTCGGAATCGAGGAATGCGACGAAGCGGCTTGCCGCCGGTACGTTGTCGAGACCGGTGTTGCGCGCCCCGCCCGGTCCGGCATTGGTCTGACGAATGACGCGGATGCGCGCGCGCTCATCCCCGCTCAGCGATTGCAGCTCTTTTTCCGCGGGAAGCGGTGATGCGTCATCGACGATGAGAATATCGAAATCCTGAAACGTCTGCCGGGATATTGATCTCAAGGCGCGCTGCAGAACGCCCGGTTGCTTCTGGTAGAACGGAACAACAATCGTGAGGGACGCCATTTTCCCGCCTTTACGGTTTTTCAATCCAAGAGTTTGCGGCCTTATCCCCAGGGACGTAACCATCGGCTTCTCGGCTGCATCCATCGCCATTCTTCAGCTGTTTGCCCGGTGATGGATGTCGCCGCGACGCCAACAGGTAGCGTTCATTCGATGGGGAGCAATGTCGAAGGCGGAGATTTCTTAAACTTTATCCCCACCAGACGCGGGATGCCGAATTACATTCCCGATGGTCTATTGTGACACATCGGTTTTCAGGATCGGACGGTATTGCACCTATGAGAAGAGCGGTGAAAATCGATATTCCCACGGCGATTGCAATAGTGTCGCATTTTTGTCATGCTTCGCACGGCGATGTGTGCTGCGCTGCAAAAAATCTTCACCCTCCGGTAAAAAATCTAGCTACGCTGAAAGCCTTGCGTGAAGTCGGCATCAAAAAATGCCCCGGGTCCGCTTAAATCCTTTTTCCCGCACGATTTTTCTCCTTTGAAGAGCAATTGTTTCGCCTTTCGAACAGTCCGGAAGGATTGCTCCAACGCAGTCTGGGATATCACTTTTCGCCCATTTTTGCTGCGCCGCCATATTTCCTTTCCCAAGATCGCCCTAGGTTACGTCTGCGAGCTCTGCTGTGCTCTGAATGAAATAGCTGCGAGGGGGGATGCAGCACGAAGAAGGGGTGACAGACATCGTGAATGTGACTGCCAACGTGTCTTCGCGGATAAACCTCATGCGTATCGTGCTCATCTCGGGCATCATCTTTGTCCATATGCCGTTCGATATGCGTTCCAGCCCGTTCAGCGGCGCATATGGCCTTTTTGACTGGCTGAGGGTGTTCCTTCGGGACAGCCTGTTTCGCGTCGGCGTTCCCTGCCTGAGTGCGATTTCGGGTTACCTGTTGTTTCGCCAAGGCACGACATCGCTGGACTATGGGAAGACCATCCGTCGAAAGACAAAGACGGTTATTCTGCCCTTCCTGTTGTGGAACAGTGCGTTCTTCGTGTTCGTCCTGGCCCTCCAATATTACGGAATTGGTGATGGGTATCTGCCGGATATCTCGGAATCTACTCCGCATACGCTATCGAATCTTCTGTTTGCAATCGACGGAGCACCGATCAATCTGCCGCTTTACTTCTTGCGCGATCTTTTCGTCTGCATCCTGTTGTCGCCAATCCTTGCCCTTCTCATCGGGCGTGCGCCATTGCTGACATTGGCCTTTCTGCTGTTACTTGCGGCTTGGCCGGTATCGATCGGCATCGTGCTGCGCAACTCGATCCTCTTCAGCTTCAGCTTCGGGATTTATCTCAGCCTTTACCGCATCGACGTGACGATCATGGATCGCTATGCCGCGTTGATCGGTGCCGGCTTCATTGCGCTTGCAGCCCTTCTGGCGACCGCCGCCTATATGGCGGGACCCGGTTTGCCCCTGTGGCTCGAGGTTTGCCGCAATCTGATGGTGATCGTCGGCATTCCAGGATTCTGGGCCCTGTCGTCGATCTTCATTCGCAGCCGCGTCGGACAGGGGCTGGCGGGAACCGGCAGCCTCAGCTTCTGGATCTTCTGTGCCCATTATCCGCTGCTTTTCTGTCTCTGGGTTCTTTGGAAGCGCGGCGGCAGCGAACTCTATCCGATTTTCTATCTTCTGGCGGCGGCACTTGCCGTGCTGCTGCTGCCTCTGACGAATGGCATGGCGCGTTCCGCCCTGCCAAGCCTCTACAACCTGCTGACCGGCAGCCGGACGCGCCCGCTGGCCGAAGCCAGTGCCGTCCAGATCCGCGCCGCCGAAGATCGGCGTGCGCGTTCCGAGCAAAGGTGATGCCATGACGACATCGAAGAGCTATGTGCAAAGACTTGGTCTTGTCTCAATCGCCCTTATGGGTGCCTGCTTCATGCCGCAGGCCGTGTCCGCGCAGGACGCGCAGCCGGCGGCTGGATCCTTCGTTGACAATTTCGAGCGGCTGGACACCAGCCGCTGGTACATCTCCGACGGCTGGAACAATGGGGCGTTTCAGAATTGCACCTGGTCGCGCAAGCAGGTGAGCATCGCGGACGGAATGCTGCAGCTGCAGTTCATCGAGTCCAAGACCGGTCAGCGGAACTACGCCTGCGGCGAGATCCAGACCACCAAGCGCTACAGCTACGGTACTTACGAGGCGCGCTATCGTACCGCTACCGGATCGGGTCTCAACTCCGCCTTCTTCACCTATATCGGCCCGACCGACAAGAAGCCGCATGACGAAATCGATTTCGAAGTGCTCGGCAAGAATCCCGGTCAAGTCCAGGTCAATCAATATATCTCGGCCAAGGGCGGCAACGAGAAGCTGGTGCCGGTTGCCGGCGGTGCCGATCAGGGTTTCAACGACTATGCCTTCGTCTGGGAAAAGGATCGCCTGCGCTACTATGTGAACGGCAAGCTGGTTCAGGAGGTCACCGATCCTTCGAAGATACCGACCAATGCCCAGAAGATTTTCTTCAGCCTGTGGGGCACGGACACGCTGAGCGCCTGGATGGGCAAGTTTGCCTATGGTGGCCAGCCGGCAGCCATGCAGATCAAGCGCGTTGCCTTTACCGCGGCGGGCGAGAAGTGCCTCTTCCCGGAATCGATCACCTGCAAGGTCGATTGAACCTGACCGGTCGCGCTGTGCCTTGCGCGGTCGGTTGCGATGCCAGGATGCAACACCAACCACACAAGGCGCTCGGTCTCGTCCGGGCGCAAAAGCGGAAACTTTGATGCTGCATATTCTTTATTTCGTTCACGATCTTGCCGATCCGGCTGTGCGCAGGCGGGTGCTGATGCTGCAGGCCGGCGGGGCGCTCGTGACGCTGGCGGGCTTCCGGCGCGATGATAACGCGCTTGCTGCCATCCATGGCATCGAACCGATCGAGCTCGGCAAGACGCAGGACGCTCAGTTTGCGCAGCGTGTCGCCGCGGTGGCCAGATCGGCGGCGAAACTGCGCGGCGCCTTGCGCTCCGTCGCAAGACCGGATGTCATCATCGGCCGCAATCTCGAGATGCTGACGCTGGCCAATCGCGCCAAATCCGTGTTCGGCGGCGATATGCCGATCGTCTACGAATGCCTCGATATCCATCGGCTGCTGCTGCGCAACGATGTGGTCGGCGGCGCTCTTCGCAGCGCCGAGCGCCATTTCGGTTCGCAGGCGGCATTGCTCATCACCAGTTCCCCCGCCTTTGTCGAGCGTTACTTTCGGCCGCGCTCCGGCCTGCGTCTGCCGGTCATGCTGCTCGAAAACAAGGTGCTCGCACTCGAGCCTGCGGCAAGCGCAGTCGCGCCGGTTGCCCGCCCGCCGGCCGCAGGCAAGCCATGGAAGATCGGCTGGTTCGGCGCGCTTCGCTGCCGGAAGTCGCTGGCCTTGCTCGATGAATTTTCACGCCGGATGGAAGGTCGCTTCGAGGTCGTGTTGCGGGGCCGGCCCGCTTATTCGGAATTCGACGATTTCGATGGCTTCGTGCGCAAAGCGCCGTTCATGCACTTTGCCGGCGCCTACAAGAATCCCGAGGATCTCCAGGCGATCTACAACGATGTCCAGTTTTCCTGGGCGATCGACTTCTTCGAAGAGGGCCTGAATTCGAGCTGGCTGCTGCCGAACCGCCTTTACGAAGGCGGCCTCTACGGTGCCGTGCCCATCGCCATGGAAGGCACCGAGACGGCACGGTTTCTGGCAAGCCGAAAAATCGGGCTCACGCTCGATACGGCCGAGGCCGCACAGCTGACGGCGCTTTTGGGCGGGATGGACGAGCAGCGCTACCTTGCCGCCTTCGGCGCCGTGGCGTCGCAGGATCGCGAGCATTGGATGACCGATCGCGCCGATTGTCATGGTCTGGTGCAGCGGCTGGCTTCGCTGACGCGTGCCAATGAACAGATCGCCGAATTACAGGCCCTCCCACAACTGCATCGCAATAGAGGTGGATTGCAATGACGAACGGAAGCTCAGGGGACATGCGTTGCATAATCGTTATTCCCTGCCTCAACGAGGAAAAACACATCGAGCCGCTGATCGGCAAGCTCGGGCAGGCTCTGGACGAACTCGATGCCAGGATCGTGGTGGCTGATGGCGGCAGCACCGATCGCACGCGCGAAATCGTCAGGGAGATTGCCGCGAGAGATCCGCGCATCCTGCTGCTTGACAATCCCAAGCGGCTGCAGAGTGCCGCCATCAATCTCGCCATGGAAACCTTCGGCGACGACTATGATTATTTCATCCGTATCGACGCTCATGGCGACTATCCGGCCGATTACTGCCAGACGCTGGTTCAGGAAGCCGGCGCCACGGGCGCGGATTCGGTCGTCGTCGCCATGCGCACCATGGGCTTCAGCGCTTTTCAGAAGGCAACGGCCGTGGCGCAGAACTCCAAGCTCGGCAATGGCGGCTCGAAGCATCGCGAAGGTGCCAAGGGCCACTGGGCCGAGCATGGGCATCATGCGCTGATGCGTATCGCGGCCTTTCGCACCGTCGGCGGCTATGACGAGACCTTCAGCCACAACGAGGATGCCGAGCTGGACTACCGTCTGCATAAGGCAGGGTATCGAATCTGGCTTACGGACAAGACCGCCATGACCTATTATCCGCGCGCCAGCGTCCCGACGCTCTTCAAGCAGTATCTCGGCTATGGCCGTGGCCGCGCGCGCAACATCCTGAAGCATCGCAGCCTGCCGAGCATGCGCCAGATGCTGCCGCTGGCGGTGGTGCCGATCTTCATCGGCGCATTCCTTGCCGTGCTCAACTGGATTGCGGTCATTCCCGTCGGCCTTTGGGCTGTGGCCTGCATCGCTTACGGCTTCTGGATCGCTCTCGGTCAGAAGAACCCTTATGGCCCGCTCGCCGCCATCTCGGCCATGGTCATGCATTTCGCCTGGTCGATGGGTTTCTGGATGGAAGTCTTGAGCTTCCGCAATCGCAGGGTCGCGTCATGACACAAGTCCATCGACGCCCGATAAAGATCGATATCGCGGTCTGCACCTACCGCCGGGCAGAGCTTGACCAGACGTTGCTGTCGATTGCCGTGCTTGCCATTCCTGCCGGCGCGATCGTCCGCATCATCGTCGCCGACAATGATGTCACGCCGAGCGCGCGCGGTCGTGTCGACGCCATGCGTTCGGCCGTGCCCTTTGAGATCGTCTATGTCCATTGCCCGGCATCGAATATCTCGATCGCACGCAATGCCTGCCTGGATCATGCAAGCGGCGATTTCATCGCTTTCATCGACGACGACGAGACGGCGTCGGAAGATTGGCTGGCGGAATTGCTCATCATGGCCGACACGACCGGCGCCGATGCCATTCTCGGCCCCGTGCAGGCTGTTTATGCGAATGTCGCGCCCGCCTGGATGCAGCGTGGCGATTTCCATTCGACCTTGCCTGTCTGGGTCGCGGGAGAGATCCTCACCGGTTACACCTGCAATGTGTTGCTGCGCCGAAGTGCGCCTTCGCTTGCCGGTCGGCGTTTCAATATCGCGCTTGGTCGCAGCGGTGGCGAGGACACCGAGTTTTTCATCCATATGCATAAGGCGGGCGGCAGGATCGCCTATGCCGAGGATGCGCTGGTCCATGAGCCCGTTCCCGACAAGCGCGCCACGGTTTCCTGGCTGTCGAAGCGCCGGTATCGCATGGGCCAGACGCACGGGCGCATGCTGCTGGAGGCCGCCAGCGGCTTCGGACGCTGGCGCGCGATTGCGCTCGCCGGCACGAAATCCGCCTATTGCTTTGCCGCAGCCGCGCTCCTCGCCGCCTCTCCCGTCAAGCGGCATCGCTTTGGCCTGCGCGGCATCATGCATGCGGGTGTCGTCAGCGGCCTCTTCGGGGTCCGCGAAATCGAGCAATATGGAAGTCTGGAGAAGGCGCCGCAATGACGGATTTCATCCCCGATGTCAGCTTCGTCATCGCTGCCTACAATGCCGAGGAAACGCTTGAGCGCGCCATCGACAGCGCGCTAGCGCAAGGCGCCGTCAGCATGGAAGTCATCGTCGTCGACGATTGCTCGACGGACGGAACGCGCGAGATAGCCGGCAACCATACGGATCCGCGCGTTCGTCTCGTTGCCATGGCCCGCAATGGCGGGCCGGGCGCTGCCCGCAATGCCGGCCTCGATGCGGCCCGCGGCCGCTGGGTGGCCGTGCTCGATTCCGATGATGCCCTGCGGCCGGACCGCATGGCGCGTCTGATCGCACGGGCGGAAAAGGCAGAGGCGCAGATCGCGGTCGACAATCTCGACGTCATTCGCGAGGACGTCGGAACGACGCTTCCCATGTTCCCCGAGGCGATGTTGGCGCGCATTACGGTGTTGCCGCTGGCGACGTTCATCGCCTCGAACATGATTTTCCGTTCGGAGCACAATTTCGGCTATATGAAGCCGGTCTTCGAGCGCGCCTTCATCGAGAAACATCGCCTGCGCTTCGATGAAACGCTGCGGATCGGCGAGGATTATATCTTCCTTGCTTCCGCCCTTGCCCGGGGCGGCATCTGTGTCGTCGAGCCGATGGTGGGGTATCTCTACTATATTCGCGATGGCTCGATCTCGCGTGTTCTCAGAAAAGAACATGTGGAGGCCATGCTTGCCGCCGATGCCAGGTTCTTCGCCGAACATTCCTTCGGTGCGGCTGCCCTTGCCGCGCAGCGGCGGCGCACGCGCAATCTCAAGGACGTCATCGCATTCCTGAAGCTGGTCGACAGCATCAAGGAGCGCGAACTGCAGGCGATGCTCAAGATCGCATGCCTCAATCCGCGCGCCGTGCGTCATCTCAGCATGCCGATCTTCGCCCGTTTTCGTCGCCTGGCAGCCTCTCTGCGGAGCGGCCGCGAGGCGACGACGACCTCCCAACTTACCTCGCCCTTGCCCAATATGGGCGTAGGCCCTCACTCTAACAAAGGATAGAGCCATGGACCCCAAGCATCGTGTGAGAAAAGCAGTCATCCCGGTTGCCGGCAACGGAACACGTTTCCTGCCAGCCACCAAGGCCATGCCGAAGGAAATGCTGACGATCGTCGATCGTCCGGTCGTGCAATATGCCGTCGATGAAGCCATCGAAGCCGGCATCGAGCACATCGTCTTCGTCACCAGCCGCAACAAGTCGGCAATCGAGGATCATTTCGACGACACGCCGGAGCTGATTTCATCGCTGCAACGGGCGGGCAAGAGCCATCAGGTTACCGAGCTGGAACGCCTCCTGCCGCGGCCGGGCTCCGTCAGCTTCACCCGCCAGCAGGCTCCGCTTGGCCTCGGTCACGCCGTCTGGTGCGCCCGCGACCTGATCGGCAACGAACCCTTCGCGCTGCTATTGCCCGACATGCTCTGCTACGGCATGCGCGGCTGCATGGCCGGCCTGATGGAGCTCTATAATGAGGTTGGCGGCAACATCGTCGCCGTCGAGGAATGCGCTCCGGAAGAGACGTCGAAATACGGCATTATCGGCAAGGGCGCGGCGGTGCGGCACGGCTTTGCCGTGACCAAAATGGTCGAAAAGCCGCACCCGTCCGAGGCGCCTTCAAACTTTTACCTCAATGGCCGTTATATTCTTCAGCCCGAGATCTTCGACATTCTGGCCCGCCAGGAACGCGGTGCCGGCAACGAGATCCAGCTGACCGATGGTATGCTGCGCCTTTCCGAGACGCAGGCCTTCCATGCCCAGGTCTATAACGGACGCACTTTCGACTGCGGGTCCAAGCACGGCTTCATCGAAGCGAACGTCGCCTTTGCGCTCGCTCGCGCCGATATCGGCGGCTTGGTCTATGACTCGATCCGCAACCTGGTCGTCTCGCACGAAGCGCAGATGACCGCCGCTTAAGCCTGTTCACATTGTGGCCTGCGGCAGAGAAGGCCGCGGGCCTGGCTATTTTCATTCAGGCTTCTCCGACAAGGTGGTCGCCATGCATCAGAAGAACTTCACTTTCCACAGCGCTCTTCCGCAAGCGGAATCGCAGGATGGCTTCATCGATCTCGATCGGTTGATGGCGGTCGTTGTCCGCCGCTTCCGCACCATTATTTTCGCCGTGGCCGCTTTCGTCATTCTGGCTGTCGCCTACTTGCTGACCGCCACTTCGAGCTATACCTCGATGACACAGATATTGCTCGACGAGAGCATGACGAAATATGCGGAGGATCAGCCGCCGGCTGCCAGCAGCCAACAGGCGGACATGGAAATCGCGAGTGCGGTCGAAATCCTGAAATCGAACGAGATGGCGTTGCGCGTCGTCGATACGGCCGGTCTTGCCGACAATAACGCGCTGCTCAATCCGCCGGTGTCGCCGGCGGCGCTGCTTAAATCCGGCGTCGGCCTGATCGTCAGCGTCTTTACGCCGGGCCGCCCACCGATGACGGCTGAAGAGCAGCGCGAGGCGCAGCGCCAGAAAGTCGCTGCCGTTCTGCAGGATGGTCTCAAGGTCGAGCGCGTTACGCGAAGCTCGGTCGTCGCCGTCTCCTTCAACTCGACCGACAAGCGGCTCGCCGCCAGGGTCACCAGCGCCTATGCCGACGCCTATCTGACCGATCAGTTGAACGCCAATTTCGATGCGACCGAACGCGCATCCGTCTGGTTGCAGGAGCGTCTGAACGACCTGCGCCAGCGCGCGCAGGAGGCTTCGCTCGAAGTCGAGAAATACAAGGCCGAGAATGGGCTGACTTCGACCGGCGGCGAGTTGATGTCGGAACAGCAGATTTCCGATTTAAACAAGCAACTGATCATTGCCCAGGCTGATACGGCCAGCGCAGCCGCGCGTTACAATCAATATAAGTCGATCATCGATCAAGGTCCCGACAACGCCGTCAAGAACGCGACTATCTCGTCGAGTTCGACCGACAATTCCGTGTTGCAGGATCTGAAGACGCGTTACCTCGCCGTCGAAAAGCGCGAGCAGGACGTCACGCGGAATTTTGGCGCCGACCATCCGCAGGCCGTCGCGCTTCGCACCGAACGGCAAGACATCACACGGCAGATCTATCAGGAACTTCAGCAGCTCACGGCTAGCTACAAGAACGAGTATGATGTAGCGCAATCTCGGGCGGCATCGCTGCGCGAAAGCATCGAAAATGTCGTCGGCAAGAATTCCGAAGCCAACAAGTCGCTGGTTCACCTGAACGAGCTGAACCAGAAGGCGACGGCGCTGAAGAGCCTTTATGAATCCTACCTTGGCCGTTTCGAGCAGGCGACCCAGCAGCGATCCTTCCCGATCGCCAAGGCGCGCGTCATCTCGGTTGCCGGCGTGCCGACCGCGCCGTCGAGCCCGAAGAAGACGCTTGTCATGGCGCTTTCCGTGATCCTCGGCCTGATGGTCGGCTGCGGAGTGGCCGCATTCCAGGAGTTCCGCGATCGGTTCTTCCGCGTCGAAGCCGACGTGCGCTCCGCGCTTGGATTGAAGTTCCTTGGCTATCTGCCATTGCTCGGCCAACAGGCCAACCGCAAGAAGAAGCGGCGCAAGCCCAGTGCCGGAGCGGAGCCGGTAGCGGCAGAAGATGTCGAAAACGGCGTTACCTTCGAGCGGATGATGCGCATCTCGGTCGAGGCGCCGCGCTCGATCTTCGCCGAGACACTGAGGAACGCCAAGCTCGCCAGCGATGTGATGCTGCAGGGACGGGCCGACCGCGTGATCGGCGTCGTCTCGGCGCTGCCGGGCGAAGGCAAGTCGACGACGGCGGCCAATTTCGCCGCTCTGCTCGCCAGCAGCGGCAAGCGCACGCTGCTGATCGACGCCGACTTGCGCAATCCGGGCCTCAGCCGGACGCTGAAGTCGCCGCCGCAGGCCGGGCTGATCGAAGCCGTGCTCGGCGAAGTTCCCTGGACGAATGCCGTGAAGGTCGACCCACGCACCAAGCTTGCTATCCTGCCGGTCGTGGTGCGTGATCAGCTGTTGCACACCAGCGAGCTGTTGTCGTCGCAGGGCATGCAGCAGCTCATGGAAAACGCGCGCAAGATGTTCGATTATATCGTCGTCGATCTCGCGCCGCTCGGTCCGATCATCGATGCGAAGGCCTTCGCACCGCAGGTCGATGCGTTCCTGCTCGTCACCGAGTGGGGTGCGACGCCGACCAACCTGGTCCGCGACGTGCTTGAGCAGGAGCCGCAGATCAACTCACGTATTCTCGGCGTCATCTTGAACAAGACCGACATGTCGGAACTGCCGCGCTACAGCGATTTCGGCGGAACGGAACGCTATCGGCAGAAATATGTGAGCTACTACACCGAGCCGCAGCCGCGCGCCCAGGTGGACGCGTAATTCGCTCATGCCTTACCGGTCTTGAGCCGGGACCTTGCCAGGGCATGTTCACGCCAGATCGTGAATATGCCCGCCGCCACGACGATGAGCGCGCCCATGATCATGGGCGCGCTCAGCTTTTCGCCGAATATGGCAACGCCGATGATGGCGGAGAAGACGAGCTGCAGATAGGTCAGCGGCTGGATCACCACGGCGTCGAGCAGGTCGTAGGCGCGAATGAGGAAATAATGGCTCGACACGCCCGTCAGGCAGAGAATGCCCATGAAGATCCAGTCATGGGGTGCCAGCGTCGTCCAGAAGAATGGCCCGATGCAGCTCATCGCGACAGCGCCGACGACGCCCGTATAGAAAAAGCTGGTCATGGCGCCATCCTCGCGGCTGACATAGCGGGTGAGGACGACATAGAGCGAAAACAGCAGCGCGCCGAATAGCGGCACCAGGAATCGTGTGTCGAAGACGCCGCTTTCCGGCTTCAGGATCAATAGAACGCCGACGAAGCCGAAGCAGATTGCCAGCCATCGCCGCCAGCCGACCTTCTCGCCGAGGATCGGTATGGACAGCAAGGCCACCATCAGCGGGCCGGATGAAAAGATTGCCTGCGAATGGGCCAGTCCGACGATGACGAAGGATGAGATGGCGACGACGATCTGTGCGGCGAGCAGCAGGCCGCGGGCAATCTGCAGGACAGGCCGCTTGGTCCTGACGTTGCGTCGCAGGCCGCCGGGTGCGCGCGAGGCCATCGCGATGGCGAAAAGCATGAAGGCCCAATAGCGGATCATCGCCACCAGAAGCGGCGGATAGGCACTGACGAGGTGCTTGGATATGCCGTCCTGTATGGCGAAGATGCTGATGGCCACCAGCGTGAAGACGTAACCGGCTCTATTGGATTTCATGATTTTCGAAGGAAGAAGGTGTGTGAGGCCCCGGAGGCGCCGGGACCCGGCGCCTTGTTCACATTAGGCTATTCGCCGTTTCAATCATAGGATCATATTTGCCTTTTAGTCCCGCCGGAGAGCAGCCATCAGCCCTTCTTGCGATCTGCGACAAAGGCGCTGAAACCTTCGATGAAGGTTGCCAGATTATGTTTGACCTTCTCATCAATGAGTATGCCTTCTTCATTAAAAACGCTGCCGGCCCGCGACACCATCAGCCGGCCACCGAACCAGGCATCGGCGCCGAGCGTGCGCAGGACCGTCAGCCAGGCGTTCTGGCTGAGGATCGTGCCGAAATTACCGGGCGAGGCGCCGAGAACGGCGACAGGCTTGCCGCCGAAGACCTGGGCGATGTCGCTGGAAGGGCGGCTCATCCAGTCGATGGCGTTCTTGAACACACCGGGGAGCGAGTTGTTGTATTCCGGCGTGAACAGGATCAGCCCATCGGCCGATATGGCCAGCTCCTTGAGCTCCTGAACTTTTTCCGGAATGCCATCCGCAGCCTCGAGATCGGCGTCATAGAGCGGCACGCCATGGATGGTGCGGGCGATCAGTTCGACACCGCTTGGCGCCAGTTCGACCGCCGCGTGGAGCAGGGCCGTGTTGAAGGAGCCTTTGCGCAGGCTGCCTGAAATGCCGAGTATCTTCATTGGTTTCCCCGTTTGCCGTGATGGGAAGACATTTATGCTTCGCCATCCTTCGTCAAGGTCTTAAGCGCGATCTTATGCCGCCAGCAGTGACTTCAACTTGACGGAACTCGCCGCCAGAGCGGTGTGATCCGGATGCGCGCGGGCGGCGATCAGCATTTCGGCAAGGCGGATGTCGCGGGCGATGGCATTGCCGCGCCCGATGCCGCTGGCGGCGAGCAGCCGCCCGTCTGCACCAAGATGGAAGAGGATGAACGCCCCGTCATCGAGGTTGCGGCGCACATGAGTGACCGCCTCATCCGCCAGGCCGGCGATCTGCAATGTCAGGTCATACTGGTCGGACCAGAACCATGGCACGGCGGATATTTCCGCGCCTTCTCCCAGCATATTGGCGGCGGCGAGATTGGCCTGTTCCTGCGCATTGCGCCAGGATTCGAGGCGCACACGCCTGCCGCCGTAAAGCGCCAGCGGAAACGAACAGCAATCGCCTGCCGCATAGATGTCGGCAATGGAGGTCTCCAGCCGCTCGTTGACGGCAATGCCGTTGTCGATCGCAAGGCCGGCTTCGGCCGCAAGCGCGACATTCGGCAAGGCACCGATGCCGACGAGCAGCAGATCGGCGGAGATCACTTCACCATTGCTAAGCTTGACGATCGCCTTGCCGGCCTCTTCCTGCACGGCTTCTATGATCTGGCCGCAGCGGATGTCAGCACCTTCCTGGTGATGGCGTTCGGTAATCGCCTCGGCGATCGCCTCCGGCACGCCGCGCTTCAATACACGCGGCAGGCCTTCGATGACCGTGACGTCGGCACCGCGCATGCGCGCCGTTGCCGCCAGCTCAAGGCCGATGAAGCCGCCGCCGACGACGGCAATGTGTCGGCCGGGGTAAAGAGCGGCATGCAAGGCTACCGCATCGGCATGGGTGCGCAGCACGCGGATGCGTTGCGACGCGACGTCGACACCGGGAAAGCCGCGCGCCGAGGCTCCGGTTGCAAGCAGCAACTTGTCGTAGCTGAGCGTTTCTCCGTCCGCGAGCCTAACGGTTTTTGAGGAAGGATCGATCGCTTTCACCGTCGTATTGAGCTTCAGATCGATCGTTTGCTCGCGATAATGCTCCAATGCGGCGATAAATTTAGGTTCCGGCGCCTCATCCGATCCGCCTTTCGAAAGGGGCGGGCGTTCGTATGGGGCGAGCGGTTCAGTGCCGATAAGCGTGATGTCGCCCCCAAAAGCCTTTTCGCGAAGCGCGAAGGCAGCACGAGCGCCACATTCTCCGGCCCCGATAATGACGAAATGCGCCACGATTGCCTCCTTAGAGCCCGATGAAGACGGTGCCATTCTCGACCTTGACCGGATAGGTCTGCAGATTGACGCAGACCGGAGCGCCCTTGGCTTCGCCGGTGCGGTAGTCGAAGCGGCCGTTGTGCTTGGGACATTCGATGATGTTGTCCATCACAAGGCCGTCCGCGAGATGGATCTTCTCATGCGTGCAGAGGCCATCGGTGGCGAAATAATCGTCTTCGGGGCTGCGATAGACGGCGAAGGTTCGCCCGTCATGGTCGAAGCGGATGACGTCCTCTTCATCGATCGCGTCAGCGGCGCAGACTTCGATCCAGTTGCTCATGTTTTCCTCCCTTAGCATGTCCGGTTTTATTGAGCGGCGGCAGCCGGTCGCTCGCCGTGGAATTCCTCGCGATAGGGCCGCGCGGTCAATGGCAGCTCGCGCTTCAGGAAATAGTCCTCGTTGCGCAATTGCCGCAGGAATGCCGGTATCATCTCGCGATAGCCGGACCATATGGACGGATTGGCAGCCGGCAGATCGTGCTTGATCATCGCATGCAGCTTCGGCAGCGCGTGGTAGGGCACCATCGGGAACATGTGATGTTCGACATGGTAGTTCATATTCCAGTAGATGAAGCGGCTGACCGGGTTCATCATCACGGTGCGGCTGTTCAGCCTGTGGTCGATAACATTGTCGGCAAGGCCGCCATGCTGGAGCAGTCCGGTCAGAACGTGATGCCAGGCGCCATAGAGCCGGGGGAGCCCGATCAGCATCATCGGCAGGATCGAGCCCATGGCGATCGCGCTCGCAACCGTCGCGACATAGATGGCAAGCCAGATGCGGGCGATGCGAATGGCCTTCGGCTGCTCCATCTCGGGAATGAAGGTCTTTTCCGCGGCGCTGATGACGCCGCTCGCATTGCGCAGCATGTCGACCATTGCGTACCAGGCATCGAGGATGCCGAAGAAATTCAGGACGAGACGGAAGAGATCCGGCGGCCGCATGACGGCAATCTCCGGGTCGCGGCCGACGATGACGGTATCGGTGTGGTGGCGCGCATGGCTCCAGCGCCAGGTCACCGGATTGCGCATGATCATGAAGCAGGCGATCTGATAGACCGCGTCGTTCATCCAGCGCGTCTTGAAGGCGGTGCCGTGGCCGCATTCGTGCCAGCGGCTGTCGGAGGCCGAGCCGTAGAGCACGCCATAGGCCAGGAAGAAGGGGATGCAGATCCAGGATCCCCAGAAATAGACGCTCAGCCCGGCGAAGACGACCATGCTGCCGAGCCAGATGACGGTGTCGCGGATACCAGGCGCGTCCGAGCGCTGCATCAGCGCCTTCATGTCCTTGCGCGCGACATCCGTGTGATACCATTCGGCGGCAGCCAGTCCGGTTTCCACCGCCAGCCTGCCGCTTTTGCCGAGCAGATCGTAATCCCGCTTGATTGTCGTCGTCATTCCCGCCTCCCGCGATACGCAACGGCGCCTCGCCTTCCATGCCGGAAACGATAGATCGACTTTTCGCTTGCCTCAATGCGGGAATGATGGAATCTATCAAAACACATCAAACTCTGACGTCACGAATGATGACATATCTCAGGAGCAGCCATGCGTCGCCCCACCATATCGGATCTTGCCAAGGCATCCGGCGTCAGCGTCGCAACGATAGATCGCGTGCTGAACGGACGCCATCGCGTGCGGGAGGAAACGGCAAGGCGGGTCTACGAGGCGGCGCAGGAGATCGGCTACCACGCCGTCGGTCTGCTGCGTCAGCGCGTTTTCGAGGACCTGCCGCAATATCGCTTAGGCTTCGTCCTGCAGAAGCCGGTTCAGGCCTTCTATCAGGCTTTCGCCAAGGAGATCGTCTCCGCCGCGCAGGCGGTCACATCAGCCCGGATCAATGCTCAGGTCGACTTCGTAACGGCGTCGACGCCGACGGCGATTGTCGAGAAATTGAAGGCGATGGCTGCCCGCAGCCAGGCCGCTGCCCTTGTCGCGCCGGATTATCCGGCGGTCACGGCGGCGATCGAGGAACTGAAGGAAAAAGGCATTCCGGTCTTTTCCCTGCTGTCCGATTTCTCCACCACGGCGCGTCAGGGCTATATCGGCGTCGACAATCGCAAGGTGGGACGCACGGCCGCCTGGATCATCGCGCGCTCGGCGCGTCGTCCCGGCAAGGTCGCCTGCTTCGTCGGCAGCCATCGCTTCCTCGGACATGAGCTGCGTGAAATTGGTTTTCGCTCCTATTTCCGCGAAAATGCGCCGGAATTCGAGGTGCTGGATACGCTGATCAATCTTGACACGCCTGAGATCACCCATGAGGCGACGCTCGATCTCCTGCAGAAGCACCCTGACCTCATCGGCTTCTATGTCTGCGGCGGTGGCATGGAGGGCGCCATTTCAGCCATTCGCGAGGAGCGGTTATCGGGCAAGCTGATCGCCGTCGTCAACGAGTTGACGCCGGAATCGAAGGCGGCTCTGGCCGACGACGTCGTCGCCATGGCGATCGGAACGCCATTGCCCGCGCTTTGCAAGGAGCTGATGAGCCTGATGATCAAGTCTGTCGAGAGCGATGACGCGGCGGTGCCCGGACAAATCTTTCTGCCATTTGAAATCTTCGTCTCGGAAAACATCTAGCATTCATGATGGAGTTCCATCATTTTGCCAATAATTCTTTCAAGAATGATAGCTAGGAACGATGGAAGAAAGACATGAATGTCGCTAGTCCTTCGAAAGCAGGCGCGGCGGATTTGGAATGTCTCTGCGGCCGGACGCCTTGAGGAGGATTGCCTATCATGAGTTCCATTCGCTTCGCGCTCAATCATATGTGCGCGCCGTCCCTGAAGCTGGAGGCGTTCTTTGCTGCCGCGAAAGAGCTTGGCATCGATAACGTGGAGATCCGCAACGATCTTGCCGGCAACGCGATCCTGGACGGTACGCCGGCAACGGCCGTCAAGGAGCTTGCAGCGCGCCAGGGACTGACGATCATCTCCATCAACGCGCTGCAGCGGTTCAACGAATGGAACGACGAGCGCGCACGGGAAGCGGCGGAGCTGATCGATTATGCGCGCGATTGCGGCGCCAGGGCGCTCGTCCTTGTTCCGGTCAATGACGGCAGCGGCCGCGAACCGGAGGTGCGCCGCGCCAATCTTCGCAAATCGCTTTTGGCGCTGAAGCCGATGCTGGAAGCTGCCGGCATTATTGGCCTCGTCGAGCCGCTCGGCTTCGAGATCTGCTCGCTGCGACTGAAGAGCGAAGCGGCAGCGGCGATCGAAGAATTGGGCGCGAAGTCCACCTTCTGCCTGGTACACGATACCTTCCATCATCACCTTGCCGGCGAAACCGCGATCTTCCCCGAGCTGACGGGTCTCGTGCATATTTCCGGCGTCACCGATCCCAACGTCTCGGTTGCCGATATGCGTGACCCGCATCGCGTGCTCGTCGATGCCACGGATCGTCTCGACAATGTCGGCCAGTTGCGGGCGTTGATCGCTGCCGGCTATGTCGGTCCGGCATCCTTTGAGCCTTTTGCCCCGACGGTCCATGCCCTGAAGGAGCCGGTTGCCGCTCTCAAGGAGAGCATGGCCTATATCGCGGGTCAGCTCTGATCGACGCGGTAGTCCGCGGGCAACTCGCCCGGTCGCTCAATCATGCGAATGCGTTTCGGGATGCTCCACGCCATGGTCCGATGGGATGATGTGCAGGTTCCCGAAGCGCACGCCGCGCTGCGTCACCACGCTGTCGGCGAAGGTCATTATCTCCTCTGCCTTGCCCTTCAGCACGGAGACTTCGAGGCAATCCTGCCCGTCGATATGGACATGAAGCGTCGAGACTGAAAGATCGTGGTGGTGATGTTGCGCCGTCGTCAGCCGGCGCGACAGGTCGCGGGTTTCGTGTTCATAGACATAGGTCAGCGCCGCATAGCATCTGGCTTCGCCATCAACTGTCGGCTGCGCGCGGGTGACAGCGTCGCGAACGAGATCGCGCAAGGTTTCCGAGCGGCTGGCATAGCCCCGTTGCGCGCTGATCTTGTCGATCGTCTCCAGAAGATCGTCATCGATGGTGATGGTAATGCGTTGCATGTCCTGATCCTCGTTCCCCGCAGTTCGTTGGTGTCGACTAGAGGAAATTTCGAGGCGATTTGCAACGGTGTCAGGCTTATTGGCGGCCGCGGAAGCGACGCTGGTAGGTCGGGTCGTAGAGCGAGCTTTCACGGAAATCGCTGGCGGCGAGCGAGGGACCGACAAAGATCAGCGCGGTGCGCTCGATCGGTTCGGCCGCGACCTTTTCCTCGATCGTGGCAAGCGTGCCCCGAATGATCTGCTCGTCCGGCCAGGACGCCTTGACGACGATCGCAACCGGGCAATCCGCGCCATAAAGCGGCGTCAGGTCCTCAACGACTTTTTGAAGCGCGTGGATCGCCAGGTGGATGGCGAGCGTCGCGCCAGTCGCGCCGAATTTTTCCAGTGTCTCGTTGTTCGGCATGGGCGAGGCACGGCCGGAAACCCGCGTCAGAACCAGGCTCTGGGCGACAGCCGGGATGGTCAGCTCGCGGCCGAGCGCCGAAGCGGCAGCCGCGAAAGCGGGAACACCGGGGGTCAGCGTATAGTCGATGCCGTGCTGTTCGAGCCTGCGGATCTGCTCGGCAACCGCGCTCCAGACCGAGAGATCGCCGGAATGCAGGCGCGCGACGTCTTCACCGGCCGACGCCGCTTTCAGATATTCGGCCTCGATCTCATCGAGCGACATCGGTGCGGTGTCGATAATCCGCGCGCCGGGCGGGCAATATTGCAGCAGCTCTCGCGAAACGATCGAGCCGGCATAGAGGCAGACCGGGCATTTGCCGATGAGATCCCGGCCTCGCACCGTGATCAGGTCGGCGGCCCCGGGGCCTGCGCCAATGAAATGCACTGTCATCGCTCTACCTCGTTCTGAATTATGGCTTGGTCCACGACCATTGCGTCACCGGCATGGCCGGCCGCCAGCCCGTCATGCGGCCGACGGGTGCGGCGCGGGCAATATCGATGCGGATCAGCGAGCCGCCCCTGCGTGCCTGTTCGGCCAGCAGAAGAGCTTCCATCTCCGTCGTGACGGCATTGACGACCAGCCTGCCGCCGCTTTTCAATTGGCCGATGGCGGCATCGAGCACGCCGGCATCGCTGCCGCCGCCGCCGATAAAGATCGCATCCGGTGTCGGCAGGCCAGAAAGTGCATTCGGCGCCTCGCCCTCGACAACGGTCAGACCAGGCACGCCGAAATTCAGCGCGTTGCGGCGAATTCGCGCCGCACGCTCAGTTGATGCCTCGATGGCAATGGCGCGCAGCGAAGGGTCTGCCAGCATCCATTCGATGCCGATCGAACCGGAGCCGGCGCCGATATCCCAGAGCAGCTCGCCGTGGCGTGGCGCCAGCGCCGATAGCGTGATTGCACGTATCTCCCGCTTGGTGATCTGGCCGTCATGCTCGAAAAGCTCATCCGCCAAGCCGGCGCTCAGCGATAAAATCCGCGCGCCGGTGTCGGCTTTGACCTCGACGCCGCAGATATTGAGATCGTTGATGCCGGAAAGGGAAAAGTTAGCGGCACCTTGCCGCGTGAGCTTCTCATGCGGGCCGCCAAGCGCTTCCAGAACCGTAAGCTCGGACTGACCGAAGCCTGAGCTTTGCAGCAGGGCGGCTAGCTCTGAAGGACCTTTGCCGTCGGATGTCAGCGCCAGGATCTTGCGGCCGGGATGCAGATGCGGCCGGATGAGGTCGATGGGCCGTCCATGAAGCGAAAGGATCGTGGTGTCCTGCAAAGGCCAGCCGAGACGCGATGCGGCAAGGCTGAAGGAGGAGGGCGCCGGGATGACCGTCATTTCAACGACTGGAATGTGCCGCGAGAGCGTTGCGCCGATGCCGTAGAAGAAGGGATCGCCGGAGGCGAGAACCACCGTCGGCTTGCCCTGCTGGGCAAGGACGGCTTCCACGGATCTTTCGAATGGCGAAAGCCATGCTTGCGTCTCGCCGGTGACGAGCGGCTTCATCAACTCGATATGGCGCATCCCGCCGAAGACGACCGGCGCCTCGGCGATCAGCCGTTTGGCTTCGTCGCCGATGCCGGCTGGACCGTCTTCGCCGATGCCGATAAGAATGAGCCAGCGTTGAACTGAAGGTGTCTCAGCCATGGGCAAGGCCCGCATTCTGATCCTCGGCGGTACGACGGAGGCCCGCGCACTGGCGGCAGCTCTTGCCGCCCGCGCCGATCTCGACACTGTTCTGTCGCTTGCCGGCAGGACCGCCGATCCAGCCCCGCAGCCCGTTCCGGTGCGCAGCGGCGGTTTCGGCGGAGCCGAGGGGCTTGCGCGCTATCTTCGCGAGGAAGCGATCGATCTGGTGGTCGATGCCACCCATCCCTTCGCGGCCCGCATCTCCGCCAATGCCGCGCAGGCGGCTGCTCAATGCGATGTGACGGCCTTTGCGTTGCGCCGCCCCGCCTGGGTGCCGGTCGAAGGAGACGACTGGCTGTCGGTGCATAGCGTTTCGCAGGCTATCGCCGCGCTCGGCGCAGCACCCTTGCGCGTTTTCCTGGCGACGGGCCGACAGGAGGCGCATCAGGCGAACGCGGCGCCGCAACACCATTATTGGGTCCGCAGCGTCGATCCCGTCGAGCCGCCGCTGACGGCGCCGCATGTCAGCTACATCCATGGCCGGGGTCCGTTCCGATTGGCCGATGAGCTGGATGTGCTGCAACGGCACGGGATCGAGGTCGTCGTCGCCAAGAATAGCGGCGGTGATGCAACCTACGGAAAGATCGATGCGGCAAGGCAGCTCGGCATCAAGGTGATCATGGTCGAGCGCGCGGAGACTGCCGGTTTGCCGGTGGTCGAAACAGTCGATGCTGCGCTCGATCGGATTGATCATTTCGTCTCTTCCCTGATGAAACGCGGCGTATAGACCAGATCCGGGCGTCCTTCGCGGGCAATGATCCGGGTCTCGGCCGAGCCGATGATGACGCAGGTCGCCATATCCGCCTGCGAAGCCTCGGCATCGCCGAGCCGTGCCACCGTCATGTGCTCGTCGGGCCGGCCGGCTGCCCGTCCGAAGATGATAGGCGTATCCGCCGGCAATATGTCACGAACGATTTCGAAAGCCTTGCCAAGCTGCCAGGGCCGCGCCTTGCTGATCGGATTGTAGAGCGCGATGACGAAACCGGCCCCGGCGACGGCGCGGAGCCGGTTTTCGATCAGCGGCCAGGGCTTGAGATTGTCCGACAGCGACATCGCGCAGAAATCGTGCCCGAGAGGCGCACCGATGCGTGCCGCCACGGCAAGCATGGCTGTAATGCCCGGCACGACGACAAGATCCACCGCGCGCCATTCCGCCGGACCGTGATCGATTGCTTCACAGACCGCCGCGGCCATGGCAAAGACGCCCGGATCGCCGCCGGAGACGACGCAGACATTGACGCCGGCTGCGGCCCGCTGCAGCGCCACTTTGGCACGATCCAGCTCCTCGCGATTGTCGGATGCCTGGCGGATCTGGTCGCCGCGCAGCGTCAGGCGGTCGAGATAAGGGCCATAGCCATAAAATTCATGGGCGTCCGCAACCGCCGCCAGCGCTTCCGGCGTCGCCTGTGCGGGGTTGCCGGGGCCGGTGCCGATCACATAGAGACGCCCGCTCATGGCCTTCCTTCCCAACCCGGAACGAGGACCAGCGAGAAATATGGCGCCTCGGCATCGTCGCGGCTGGCAAGTGGCGCCATCGCGCCGTTCGTCATCGTGCCGCGCTCGACATAGATGGCCTCGCTCAGCCGACCGGCGGCATCAAGCGCGCGGCGGATCTTCGGCAGGTTGCGGCCAACCTTCATGATGACGGCTGCCTGGGTATCCCCCAGGCGCCGAGTAAGCTCAGCTTCCGCCATCGTTCCCGGCAGCACCGAGAGGACGTCGTCTCCCTGTACCATCGGCAATCCGGCCAGAGACCAGCAGCCGGACATGGCCGTCACGCCCGGTATGACTTCCGTCGGAAAACGATCGGCAAGGCGTACATGCAGATGCATGTAGGAGCCGTAGAAGAGTGGGTCGCCTTCGCTGAGCACGGCAACGGTCTTTCCTTCGCGCAGATGCGCCGCCACCATCTCGGCCGAGACGTCATAGAAGGCGGTAATCTGGTGACTATATTCCGGCGCGTCCTTATCGATCTCGGTCGTGACGGGATAGTAAAGCGGCAGGAGCGTCACGTCTGCTTTCAGCAGATCGCCGACGATGGCTCGTCCGTTGCCACCTTTGCCCTGCTTGGCAAAGTAGGCGACGACATCGGCACGCTCCAGCGCCTTGACGGCCTTGACCGTCAGCAGTTCGGGATCGCCGGGGCCGGTGCCGACACCGATCAGGCTTCCATTCGACGGCGCGTTCATAGGCCGGGCCTCGCCAAAGCGTTAAGGGCGGCTGCCGTCATGGCGCTGCCGCCAAGCCGGCCGCGTACGATGGCAAAGGGAACGCCGTAGGAATTCTCGGCAAGGGCATCCTTCGATTCCGCCGCGCCGACAAAGCCGACGGGCATGCCGATGATGGCGGCAGGCTTCGGCGCGCCATCGCGCAGCATTTCCAGAAGGTGGAAGAGGGCAGTCGGCGCGTTGCCGATGGCGACGACAGCGCCTGCAAGCCGATCGGTCCACAGATGCATGGCCGCAGCCGAACGCGTGTTGCCGATGGTCTTTGCGATTTCCGCCGTGCGCGGATCCTGCAAGGTGCAGATCACCTCGTTTGCCGCCGGCAGGCGGGCGCGGGTCACGCCACGGGTGACCATTTCCGCATCGCAGAAGATCGGCGCGCCGGCAGACAGCGCCTGACGCGCCGATGCGACGAAATCGGGCGAGAACATGAAATGCTCTGCCGCTTCCACCAGTCCGCAGGCATGAATCATGCGGACAGCGACATCGGCCTCTGCTTCGGGAAAACGCGACAAATCGGCTTCGCTGCGGATGATCGCGAAGGAGCGTTCATAGATCGCATCCCCCTCGCGGATATAGTCATAGTCAGGCATTTCTATCCCTGTCGTAAAGCCGTCGCGATTGCGTCCCGGCCAAGCCGTTTAAGACACTGCTGTGCCGATTCGCCAGCAGCTTTGTTGTTTCGTACCAGTTGCCCGAGCGCCGCCAGCGCGGATTTCAGGTCTTCCTTGCCGATGTAAGCCACAGGTTCGCCCGATGATGACCCATTTACGACAATAGCATGGCCTGTTGCAGCCCCGACGATCGTGAGCATTGCCGGAGAGGGATGGGCGCAGCCTTTTGTGCAGCCGGACAGGTGCACCTTGAGCGAGCCGTCAAGCAAGTCGGCCCCCACGCCGACCAGATCGGCGGCGGCCTCTCTCGTTGCATAGTGGGCGGAGGCGCATGCGCCGGTACCGGCGCACGGAATTGCATAATTTGCCGGATCGTCGGCGCGCGTCTGAAAGCCGCAATCGGCTGCCGCAGCCTGCATGCTTTCGACCCGATCAAGCGGAAGGCCGAGCAGCAACAGGCTGTGTTCCGGCCCCGTCCGGATTTCACGCACACCCGCCGCCTCCGCGAGGCCAAGAAAGCGGAGGAGATCCCGGGCATGGATCTGACCGAAGGCGGGGCGCAGCCCGAGCGCGGAATGTTCCTTGTCAAGGGGAATGATGCCGACGGGAGAGGGCGGTGGGATGGTTTCGCCACACGCATGGTCAGGCAGTGCGGGAAACTGCGCTTGCAGCGAGGCGGCGTCCAGATCGCGGCCACGGGCGCGGGGTCCAATCGCAGCCAAGGTTTTCAGCAGCGCGTTGACGCCGGCAATCGCCTGTTCGCTGGGCAATGCGGCAATTGGCATCGCCGTCGCGTCCGTTCCGGCGATCGCGAGTGTCCACAGTTGCCGGTCATCAGCGACCTTGACGGCTTTCAGCCTGATGTCCGCCGAGAGTTCGTCGAGGACCAACCGGCCGCCGCCATCGACGATAATGGCGAGTTTGGCGGCCAGCAGCAGTTTGGGATCGGGTGAATCGATCGCGCTTCGCAGGCGTTCGGCGAGCAGGCGCGCGTTGGCGATTTCCGATGGATCGAGGCCGCTGAGCGGTGGGACCTCAATGGCAACGCCGCTCTCCGGTACGATGCCGGCACGATCGATATCGGCGGCCAGTCCGGCCATGCTTTCCACTGTCATGCCCCGCAGCTGAAGATTGCCCCGCGCCGTGATCTCGATCAGGCCATTGCCATGCTTTTTCGTGGCCTTGGCCAGGGCGCGAAACTGCGCAACCGTCAATCCCGGCGTCGAGGGGCGCAGGCGCACAAGCAGGCCATCGCCCGTCCGCATCGGTGCGCTAAGCGAGGGGCAGGCACCGCGAACCATGGAGGGTAGGGGCAATGCAGCATTGTAGCGGTCGCCCTCCTCCTGCGAGAGGCACGCTTGTCCTTTTACCGTCTGCGCGTCGGCCGCAACCATAAGACTGCCCTTCATAGGGGACATTTCCTTGCACAATCCGGATCGGCGGGCAAATGATTTGGCGTAGGACCATTCATTCGCGATCGTCGAAATCGCGCCCCTTGCGCATGAGATAAATATCCATGATCCATCCATGCTTGGCGCGGGCCTCGGCTCGCGTTGCAAGAATGCGCTCCGAAACGTCCGCCAGCCTCCCGGCGATGGTGATCTCGTCCTTCGTGCCGAGATAGGCTCCCCAGTAAATATAGGCATCGAGATCGTCGATCTTGCTGAAGGCCTGCTCGCCGTCGAGCATGACCACGGCCGTTTCGGCAATGCCCGGGAAGCTCTCTGCCAGCCGCCGGCCGGTGGTGATCTGCACCGGCTTGCCGACGAGATTGAGGGGGATGCGATGGCTTGCCGTCAGCGCCTGGATGCTGGTGATGCCGGGAATAATGCTGTAGTCGAGGGCGAGATTGCCGCGAGCAACGACCCGCTCGAGAATGCGCAAGGTGCTGTCGTAGAGGCCGGGGTCGCCCCAGACGAGGAAGGCAGCACTTTGGCTTTCCGTCAGGTGCTCCAGAAACAGCCGTTCATAAGTGGCTGAAATCGCCTCATGCCACTCGTCGACGCCCTGCACGTAGCTGCGCTCCGCCGTCTGGCGTGAGGGCACTTCATAGTCGACGAAGCGCGTGGCTGGATTGGTGACATAGCGCTGGCAGATCTCCCGCCTGATGTCGGCAAGCTCGCTCTTGGCCGCCCCCTTGCTGGGAATGAGGATGACATCGGCTGCGTTCAGCGCATTGATCGCCTGCACGGTCAGATGTTCAGGATTTCCCGTGCCGATCCCGACGATGTGAATATGCCGCATATGCTTGCCCTCGCTCTTGGTGCAATTCCAGGAAAAGTGCTGAGCGGTTTTCCGTCCGGAATTGCAAGGAAACAAAGAGATAGAGCGGCTCAGAGATTCCTTGAAAGGCTGAGCCGCTCTGGCGCTGTTTGCCGGAAGCGCCCGATCATTTCAAGGGGAAGCTTCAAGCCGATTGCCGCTCGAGGGTCCAGCGATTGGCCATATAGCTGCGCGGAGAGGTGCCGAGCATGCGCCGAAACATGGTGGTAAACGCCGCCACGCTCTCATAGCCCGCTTCGAGCGCGACATTGGTGACGGGCTGGCCTTCGGCAAGCTGGGGCAGACAGGCAAAAACGCTCGCCTGCTGGCGCCAGGTCGTGAAGCTGATGCCGGTTTCCTTACGGAACTGCCGTGTGAACGTCCGGCGGCTCACCGAAAGCTTTTCGGCCCATTCGTCCAGTCTGGCGTTGGGCGACGGGTTGGCGAGATAGTCGCGGCAAAGCACGGTCAGCCGACGGTCGGACGGGAAGGGGAGGCCGAGCGGACGTTCCGGCAGCGTCGCGATCTCCTCGACGAGCAGAGACAGAACCAGCTTGGCCTTTCGATGACCGATGGGCGCTTCCCGCAGCCGAACGGCTTCCAACAGCAGGCTGCGGGCGAGATCCGTGACTTCGACGACACGCGGGGCTTCGTCCTTCGGCGGCTGGCCGCGCGGCGTCACGTAGACGGATTTCATGCTGACATCGCTCAGGATCTCGATCGAATGCTCGAGCCCGACGGGGATGAAAAGAGCATGACCGGGCGGCACCATCCAGCGGCCGCGCGCCGTCATGATCAGGGCGACGCCGGCGAAGATGCAAAGCAATTGCGTGCGGCGATGATGATGCCAGGGAACGGTATAGCCCTGCGGCGGCTCGGCACTATGGACAAGCACGTCCGCGGGCGACTGCTCCATCCAGCGCACGTTCTGCACATGGTCGTTGTCGAGGGTTGCCAGCAGCTGTTTCGATAGCTTTTCCATTTTGGCCCGATCGAGAAACTATTGGACCAAAACACGAAAGAAGGACACAGGCAAGCCGTGTTAAAGGCGGAACAGATAAGATGGTCGGCAAGGCTTGCCGGCCGAGGTAAGGATTCCTCCCATGGTTGCGGCATTCTCGGGTACGCAGGCCCGGTATGAAAAGACGACGATGTCGATCGTCATGGCGGTCAGCACCTGCCATCTTTTGAACGATACGATGCAGTCGCTTTTGACATCGCTCTACCCGATGTTCAGAGAGAACTACGCGCTCGATTTCGTGCAGATCGGGTTGCTGACGATGATGTTCCAGATCACCGCGTCGCTGCTACAGCCGGTGGTCGGCATCGTCACCGACAAATGGCCGATGCCCTACTCGCTGCCGGTCGGCATGGTCAGCACCTTTTCGGGCCTTTTGCTGCTCGGCTATGCCGGCAGTTTCAGCGTGCTCCTGATCGCCGCAAGCCTGATCGGCTTCGGCTCGGCCGTCTTCCATCCCGAGGCATCGCGCGTTGCCCGCTTGGCTTCGGGCGGCCGTCACGGCCTGGCGCAATCGCTCTTCCAGCTTGGCGGCAATGCCGGTTCGGCAATCGGGCCGCTGATCGCTGCCTTCTTCGTCCTGCAGCACGGACAGAAGAGCGTGGCCTGGCTTTCGGTGCTGGCTGTCATCGGCTTCATCGTTCTCAGCTGGGTCGGCAACTGGTTCGTCAATCACCGTCGCCAGCAGTCGGCGCGTCCCGCGCCGAGCCGCGCCTTGCCGATCTCGCGCAACAAGGCGATGTGGGCGCTTGCCATCCTCATCCTGCTGACGGCGACGAAGAATGTCTACATGGCGAGCATTTCGAGCTATTTCACCTTCTACGTCATCGACAAGTTCCATCTCGATGTCCGCGACGCGCAGCTGATGTTGTTCCTCTTCCTCGGCTCCGTCGCCGTCGGAACGATCATGGGCGGTCCGGTGGGCGACCGCCTGGGCGCGCGCTTCGTCATCTGGTTCTCGATCCTCGGCGTCATCCCCTTCGCGTTGCTGATGCCCTATGCGGACCTGTTCTGGACCTGTGTCCTGACTGTGATCATCGGCCTCGTGCTGGCCTCGGCCTTCCCGGCGATCGTCGTCTTTGCGCAGGAGCTGATCCCCGGCCGCGTCGGGCTGATCGGCGGCATCTTCTTCGGTTTCGCCTTCGGCGCGGGCGGGCTTGGCGCGGCAGCGCTCGGAGATTTTGCTGACACGCACGGCATCTCTTTCGTCTACACGATCTGCTCGTATCTGCCGCTGCTCGGCCTGTTCACGATCTTCCTGCCACGCATCTCGCGGCATTGATCGATATCGGCGGGTGACGAGCCCGCCGATCTTTTCAAGCGCTTATATGCCGAATCCTGCTGGTCAGGCGTAGCGGCTGATGGCGAGGTCGGTTGCGTCGATATCAGGCTTGCGGCCGCTGACGAGATCGCTGATGACGCGCGCCGAGCCGGAGCTCATGGTCCATCCAAGCGTGCCGTGGCCGGTATTGAGGTACAGACCCCTAATCTTCGTCGCCCCGATGACCGGCGTGCCGTCCGGCGTCATCGGCCGCAGGCCGGACCAGAAGGAGGCCTTGGCGACATCGCCGCCGGGGAAGAGATCGGTGACGGAATGCTCGAGGGTCTGGCGCCGGGCAAGCCCGAGATCGTTGGTATAGCCGGAGATTTCAGCCATGCCGCCGACGCGGATGCGATCGCCAAGCCGGGTGATGGCGATCTTGTAGGTCTCGTCCATCACGGTCGATTCCGGGGCGCGCGATGCATCGGCGATCGGGATCGTCAGCGAGTAGCCCTTGACCGGATAAACGGAGAGGCTGATGCCGAGCGGCTTCAGCAAGAGCGGCGAATAGCTGCCAAGTGCTACGACGATCGCATCGGCGTCCACCCGTCCGCGATCCGTCATGACGCCGCGCGTCTGGCCACCCTCAACGTCCAGCCCCTTGATCGTCGTGCCGTATTGGAACTTGACGCCGAACTCGATTGCCTTTGCGGCGAGTGCATTGGTGAACTTGAAGCAGTCGCCGGTCTCGTCCTTCGGCGTCAGCAGACCGCCGACGATCTTCTCGCGAACGTGCAGCAGCGCCGGTTCGACGCGGACGCAGCCGTCGCGATCGAGTACCTCATAGGGAATGCCGTCGGCCGCCAGGGCCTTGACGTCCTTGGCCGATGCATCGAGCTGCTGCTGCGTGCGGAAGAGCTGCAGCGTGCCCTGCATGCGCTCGTCATAGGCGATGCCGGTCTCCTGGCGAAGCTGGGCGAGCGAGATGCGGCTGTAATCGGCAAGACGCAGCATCCGGCTCTTATTGATCGCGTAGCGTTCCGAGGTGCAGTTGGACAGCATCCTCACCATCCACGAGAGCATCGCGCCATCCACTTTCGGGCGCAGGATGAGCGGAGCATGTTTCATGAACAGCCATTTCAGCGCCTTTGCGGGAATGCCGGGTGCGGCCCAGGGCGAGCAATAGCCGAAGGAGACTTCGCCGGCATTGGCAAAGCTCGTTTCCAGCGCCGGCCCCTGCTGCCGGTCGATGACCGTGACCTCGTGGCCTGCCTTGGCAAGCTGATAGGCGGATGTGACGCCGACGATGCCGGCACCCAGAACGACGACTTTCATGATGTCCTCAGAGAGAAATGAGCGATGGGAAGGTCAGCGGTATTGACGGTGGAAGCGGTGGCCGAGACTGGTCAGGATCTCATAGGAAATCAAGCCGGCATCCCGCGCAAGGTCCTCCAAGGTCTGGTGATCTCCGAGAACCTCCACCATGCTTCCGAAAGAGAGCGCGTCTTCGGGCAGAGCGCTGATATCGATTGTCGCGCTGTCCATCGACACGCGGCCGACGATCGGCAGACGCGCGCCGTTATAATAAACCGCGCCACGGTCGCTGAGGCTGCGCGGCAGCCCATCGGCATAGCCGGCGGCAATCGTCGCAAGCCGGGTTTGGGTCTTCGTCACGTACACGCCGCCATAGCCGACGCGCGCGCCTTCCGGAACGGTTCGGGTCTGCACCACGGCGACATCGAGCCGGACGACGGCTTCCATAGGGTTGGCGACACCGCTCGTCGGCGCGCCGCCGTAAAGGGCGATGCCCGGCCGCGCCAGAACACCGTGAAAATTGCCGCCGAGGAAGATGCCGCCGGAATTCGCGAAAGAGATATCGTAGCTCGGGAATTCGGCTGCGACGCGGCGCATTTCGGCGAGTTGGTCGGTATTTTGCCGGTTGTCGGCTTCGTCGGCGGAGGCGAGATGGCTCATGACGAACAGGATGTCGAGATCATCAGATGTCTGCAGGTGGGCCGCGACGGCGGCTCTGTCTTCCGGCGGTATGCCAAGCCGCGACATGCCGGTATCGAATTGCAGAACCGCCGGCAGCCTCCGCTGGAGGGTACGCGCGATCTCAGCCCATTGCCGCAGCTGATCGAGCGAATTGATCAGGGGCACGATGCCGCCATCGGCACAAGGCGCCTCGTTGCCCGGCAACAGGCCATTCAGCACGAAGATTCTGGCATCGCCGGGCAACTGCGGACGCAGCCGCAGCGCTTCGATGAAGTGGGCGACGAAAAAATGCCGGCAGCCACGCCCATAAAGCGCCTTGGAGACCTGGCTTGCGCCGAGCCCATAGGAATCGGCCTTCACGACAGCGGCTGAGCGCGCCGGGGCAACGATCGCGGATAGCTTGTCGTAGTTCCGGCATAGCGCCGCCAGATCGATCGTCAGATAACCACAAGCCGCGTTGTCGATCGCCAATTTTGGCGCCCGGGAATCCACTATGCCGCCGTCCATGTCCGCCCTCGTTCTTCAAGTGCAGATTATTGAAATAATCGTGAAATTGCCTATCAAACAGCGATTGATTATTGTGTAATTGCATTGATATTGAAATGAACTGCAAATTTTTGAAAGAATTCACATGCCCGCCCTCGATGCCATCGATCGCAATATTCTTCGCCTGCTTCGGCTCAATGCCCGCGTCAGTAATGCGTGGCTGGCGGGAGAGGTGGGATTGTCGCCGTCGGCCTGCCTGCGGCGTATCAAATTGATGGAGCAGGCCGGCGTCATCAGGGGCTATACGGCGCTGGTGGATACTTCCCAGGCGGAAGCGACGATCGCCGTCATCATCAATATTACGCTCGAGCGGCAGACGGAGGATCATCTCGATCGTTTCGAAGCCGCGGTGCGCAAGCATCCTGAAATCAAGGAGTGCTTCCTGATGACGGGCGGGTCCGATTATCTCCTGCGCGTCGAGGTCGCCAATCCCGGCGATTTCGAGCGCATCCACAAGGATATTCTTTCGACCATGCCGGGGGTGCTGCGGATCCATTCGAGCTTCTCGATCCGCAACGTGCTTGCGACGCGGCCGAAAAATCCGCGCTGAACAAGCTGCCTGCTCGGCGCATACGTTGTTTCAGGCAGTTCTCTCTCAGGCCTGATCCCAGCCGATGCCTGTCGCGGCATGTACCTCGCAGACCACGCCGCTTGGCTCGTAGCTGATATTGACCTGGCCGTTCAGTTCGGCCGCCAACAGGCTTTCGATCAACCTGGAGCCAAACCCCTTGCGTGTGGGCGGTTTGACGGTCGGTCCTCCCGCTTCTTGCCAGCGCAGGCTCAGCCGATCGGTCTTGTCGGGTTCCAGAGACCAGCGGATGGCTATACGGCCATCAGGCACCGACAGCGCGCCGTATTTGGCGGCATTCGTTGCAAGCTCGTGCATCGCAAGCGATATGGAGACAATGGTTCGCGGCGCCAGTTTGATCGCCGGACCGGAAATTTCGAACTTCTCCTTAGGGTAGAGCGACAGCGCCTGGCCTATGACGGCCAATAGGTCCGCTTCCTCCCATTTGCCGTGGATCAGTAGGTCATGCGCGCGCGCCATCGAAGCCAGCCGCGCCTCGAATGTCTCGACGGCCGCCTTGTCGACCTCGTCGCGCCCCAATGTCTGGCGTGATATGGCCATGACAGTTGCAAGAACGTTCTTGACGCGATGATTGAGTTCGCCGACTAGCACTGTCTGCAGGCGTTCGGCTTCCTTCTTCGCACTGATGTCGTGAGCGGTCTTCGAGGCCCCTACGATCCGGCCGTAGGCGTCATAGATCGGGGAGACACTGAGCAGGACGTCGACAAGTTCGCCGTTCTTGCGGCGCCGCTTGGTCTCGTAGGGCTCGACCTTCTGACCCGCGTGGATCTGGGCGAGGATGGTCGGTTCCTCTTCGCTTCGGTCGTCCGGGAGGAGCATCGTGACCGACCTGCCGATAGCTTCTTCGGCGGAGTGGCCGTAAAGCCTTTCCGCACCCGTATTCCAGCTTGTGATCACCGTGTTGAGATCGATGCTGAGGATCGCGTCGTCCGACGAGGCGATGATGGCCGCCAGACGCCGCTCCACCTGCTGTACCCGTTTGCGTTCGGTGATATCGGTGACGACGCCGGCGACCCGCTGGATGCGTCCCGAACTGTCCCGCAGACCGGAAACTGAGTTTACGACCCATACGAGGCCGCCGTCCTTGCGGACATAGCGCTTTTCGATCTCGAAGCTTTCGCCGGTCGCAATCATCGTCTCGAACAGGCGCATATTTTCGCGCAGATCGTCCGGATAGGTGATGTCGTCCATCAGCATGCCGAGAAGCTCGCTCTCGGAGTAGCCGACGATCTCGCAGAAGCGCCCATTCACGTGAACGAAGCGGCCGTCGAGCTCGCATTGGGCCATTCCCGTCGCGGATTGAGAAATGACCGCGCGGATTCGCTCCTCGCTTTCCCGCAATATCTGTTCGGAGCGAACGCGCTCCGTCGTCTCATTGACGATGCAGAAGACACCCAGCACCTCGCCATTCGTATCGCGAACGGGCGAATAGGAAATGTCGAAATAGACCGTTTCGGGATAGCCGTGGCGCTCTATGTAGAACGGCCGATCCTTGGCGACGACCGTATTGCCATCCTGCAGAACGGAGCGCAGAAGCGGCTCCAGATCGTTCCAAAGTTCTGCCCAGTTTTCCCGCGCCGGACGCCCCAGGGCTCGTGGATGCTTGTCGCCTATCGTGGCGGCATAGGCGTCGTTGTAAAGGGCGACGAAGTCCTCACCCCAGAACATGACGATCTGCGCCTGCGCCGACAGCATGATGTCGACCGCGACCGTGAGGCAGGAGGGCCATGCCGATCGAGGGCCGAGATTGGTCGCTGCCCAATCGAGGCCGGAGATGCGCGCTGCCATTTCGCCGGATTGACTTGCCACGATGTTCAGCATGGATACTCTCTCGAACGACATCTGAGCCTGCAAGGGTTGACCGGTTTGCTCATGTTCGCAAGGATTCATAGCATATTCCTCGTTGCGGGGTGCATGGAGAAAATTCGGCGATTTCTGTGTATTTTAAGTAACATAAGTCAATTCCGCCATGAATATTTCGCGGCGATATGAAGCGCCGCAAATTGCCGGTCCCGATCGCGGCGGTCAGGTGTCCGGCCTTGCATGCATTTCCGCCGTCAGCCATCGCTCGAGCGCCAATGCGTCTGGTCTGCCTGCAATATGCGGGGCGATCCAGAGCACCATGCGCCTCGGCCCGGGCAGGAAACCGAACGGTGCCACCAGCCGCCCCGAGGCGAGCTGATCGAGCACCAGCATCTGCGGGACGACCGCAATGCCGAGGCCGCAGGCGGCCGCCTGGATCAGCAGGTAGAAATGGTCGAAAGCGGACTGGGCCGCGGGCAGCAGATCCCTCTCGCCTGCGATCGCCCGCCAGTCGCTCCAGGCTTGCGGGCGCGTGCGTGTGGAGAGGAGTGCGGCATTCTCCATGTCGCTTGGAAAAAGAATGCCGGAGCGGCTCAGATATTCCGGCGAACAGACCGGGCCGATCGCTTCGCCGCCAAGCTCGCGGATGATCGCATCCTTCGGTGGTTCGATGATGCTCGAGCGGATCGCGAGGCTGATCTTGTCCCGGACGAAATCGACCTGATCGTAGTTCATGTTGAATTGCAGGGCGATGTGTGGATGGCGCTCGTGGAATTGGCCGATGCGCGGAATGATCCATCCCATCATGATGGATGAGGAGCAGGAAAGCGTCAGCGGGCCAGGGCGAACACGCTCGACGCTCGCCTGCATCAGGCCGAAAGCGCTTGCCAGCCCCTCGGCCAGCCGCAGCCCTTCTAGCGTCGGCTCGGTGGAATGCGCCCGGCGGTTGACGAGAATAACGCCCAATGTCTGCTCGAGACCGCGAATGTGCCGGCTGATCGCGCCATGCGTGACGCAAAGCTCGTCGGCAGCCAGCGTCATCGACCTGTGCCGCGCGGTCGCTTCGAAAGCCTTCAAGGCATTCAGCGATGGAAGAGGGCCGCTCATTTTCCAGTCCTGCGATAATATGATGTGATTTTTCCTCACATGACAGGGAGATTAAATCGTTTGCTTGCAGCTTGTCCATACCATTAGAGATCAAGGTCATTCGAGGGCGCATGCGGCCGTAGGCAGGGATTGGAAGGGAAGTCGGAGTTTCCGTTCGGTCAGCGACGCAAGCGGAGCGCTGCGTCGCTGGGTTTCAGGACTGGGGGAGGATTTCTATTGCAGCCTGCTAATCAGGAAATGTCACAGGTCGAGCGTTCGGCCATCGCCAAGGTGTCGAAGCGGCTGGTGCCGTTCATCGCCCTGATGTTCTTCATCAACTTCCTTGATCGCACCGCGATCTCCTTTGCCGGCCCGAACGGCATGACGACGGATCTGGCGCTGACGGCGGCGCAATTCGGTTTCGCGGCGGGTATCTTCTTCCTCGGCTATATCGTGCTCGAAATCCCGAGCAATCTGGCACTCCACAAATATGGCGCCCGTCGCTGGCTCGCTCGCATCATGGTGAGCTGGGGCATCGTGGCGCTGTTGTTCACCTGGGTATCGAGCGCGACGGAGCTCTACGTGCTGCGTTTCTTCCTCGGGGTTGCCGAAGCCGGCTTCTTTCCGGGCGCGATCCTGTTTTTGAGCATGTGGGTGCCCGCCAAGCATCGCAACAAGATCCTGGCTTTGTTCTATCTCGCCCAGCCGCTGACCACCGTCGTCGGTGCACCCTTTGCGGCGATGCTCATTCAGATGCATGGTGTCTTCGGCTTGGAAGGCTGGCGCCTCATGTTCTTCGGCGTTGCCGTCCCCGCCATCGTCATCGGTATCGTCGCATGGTTCTATCTCGCGGATCGACCCGACGATGCCAAGTGGCTGACACAGACGGAGAAGGATTGGCTGAACCGGGAACTTGCCCGCGAGGAAAAGGCAAAGACGGCCGCTCATGGCAAGATGACTGGCCTGGCCCTGACGGATGGCCGTGTGTGGCTGCTGTCGGTAATCTATTTCGGCCTGATCTACGGCCTTTATGCGCTGGCCTTCTTCCTGCCGACCATCATTGCCGGTTTCGAGACGAAGTTCGGCACCAAGTTCGACGTTTTCGACAAGGGCTTGATCACGGCCATTCCTTATCTGCCGGCCGCCTTTGCCCTGTTCTTCTGGAGCCGCGATGCTTCCAGGCGCGGCGTGCGGCCGTGGCATATCGGCATTCCGGCCCTGATCGGCGCGCTCAGCATTCCGGCCGCGCTCTATATGGGCTCGCCCGAAGCAACCATCGTCATGATCACGCTGACGGCCTGCGCGATTTTTTCCGCCCTGCCGAACTTCTGGGCCATTCCGTCGCGCTTCCTGACGGGACCGGCGGCCGCAGCCGGCATCGCCCTGATCAACACGATCGGCAACATTGCCGGCTTTGCGGCGCCCTATATCACCGGCGTCGTCAAGGATGCGACCGGCCTTTACCAACTGCCGATGTTCATCGTCGGGGCGCTGATGCTGCTATCGGCACTGCTCGCCTTCTCGCTGAGCGGCAGGGTAGAGGAACCGAAACTGGTTGCGTCGGGCAGCAAGGGCTGAAAACATCCGCAATGAATGGATGAATTCGATGGCGGTCACCGATGCGATCGCCATCGAATTTTTAGGCCGCCCGCAGCAGCATGCCGAACAGGTCGCGCGGGTCGTCCGGGTCGGCAATAATATCGAGCTTCTGGAAGTAGTCCGTACCCGCCAGCCTCTCGCGCACATAGCGCAGGGCGGAGAAATCCTCGATCGCAAAGCCGACGCTGTCGAACAGCGTGATCTGCCGCTCGCTGCTGCGGCCCGGTGCCCGGCCGGCGACGACCTGCCAGAGTTCAGTAATCGGATAGTCCGGATCCATCTGCTGGATCTCGCCTTCGATGCGGGTCTGCGGCGGATATTCGACGAAGGTGTCGGCGCGCAGCAGGATGTCGCGGTGAAGCTCGGTCTTGCCCGGGCAGTCGCCGCCGATGGCGTTGATGTGCACGCCGGCGCCGACCATGTTATCGGTCAGAATGGTCGCGAACTGTTTGTCGGCCGTACAGGTGGTGATGATGTCGGCGCCTTCGATGGCGGTCTGGGCCGAGGTGCAGGGCATGAGCCGCAGACCCGTTCCGGTGAGGTTGCGCACGGTCTTTTCCGTCGCCTTCGGATCGATGTCGTAGAGGCGGACTTCCTCGATGCCGAGAACCGCCTTCATCGCCAGCGCCTGGAATTCCGCTTGCGCGCCGTTGCCGATCAGGGCGAGGCGGCGCGAATTGGCCGGTGCAAGGTGGCGGGCCGCCATCGCCGAGGTCGCCGCCGTGCGCAGGGCCGTCAGGAGCGTCATTTCGGTCAATAGCACCGGATAGCCCGTCGAGACCTCCGCCAGCAGGCCGAGGGCTGTGACGGTCTGCAATCCCCGAGCCATGTTCTTCGGATGGCCGTTCACATATTTGAAGCTGTAGACCGCTCCGTCGGACGTCGGCATCAGCTCGATGACGCCGTCATGCGAATGGGAGGCGACGCGGGGAGTCTTGTCGAAAAGCTCCCAGCGACGGAAGTCCGCTTCGATGGCGTCGGTGAGTTCGACCAGCATGGTTTCAATGCCGACATGATGGACGAGCCGCATCATATTCTCGACGCTGACGAAGGGAATGAAGGCTTTTTCCGAAGGGAGCGGTGCGGGCATCGTCATGTCCTCAATGCAATTGTTTCCCATAGGGTAACAAGCGGATCGATTGACTGAAATCGCAAAACTGTGTCAGTTCTGGTATTGCTTTGTACGAATTGCCTAATGTTTTTGGCGGAAAACGCAAAATGGGATTACGCAATGGCGCTTGCCAAATATATTCCGGACGATCTTGATCGACGCATCATAGCGCATTTGCGGGCGGATGGCCGCGCTTCGCTTTCCAAGCTATCGGATGCCCTGGGCGTCGCGCGCGGTACCGTGCAGAACCGGTTGGACCGGCTGATCGAGACCGGCACGCTTCTCGGCTTCACCGTGCGGGTGCGCGAAGATTATGAAGAGCAGACCGTCCATGCCGTCATGATGATCGAAGTCGTCGGGAAATCGACGACCCAGGTCATCCGCAAGCTGCGCGGTCTGCCCGAGATCTATTCGCTGCACACGACCAACGGCAATTGGGACCTGGTTGCCAATATCCGCGCAATCAGCCTTTCGGACTTCGACCGGGTCCTGCGCGAAGTGCGCATGATCGACGGCGTTGCCAATAGCGAAACCAGCCTGCTGCTCAGTAGCCTTTGAAGATGCCGATGTCGTCGAGGCGGCGGCGCGCTTGAAAACGCGTTGCATGTGTTGTTATGATTTCGCATGGACCTCGCTTTGCTCGCCCACGCCCTTGCCTGGACCGTCCTCGGCCTGATCGTCGTGACCACGGTCGTCCCGGTTCGGACGAGGTATCCGTTCATGGCGCCGGCAAATGTCGACAGCATGGTCCCGTTTGGTCTTCTGGGTTTCCTGTTCGTCATGGCTTACCCTGACGACCGTCGCATCGTTGCCTTGGTGTGCATATCGATCGCGGCGGCAAGTGAAACGCTTGCCCTGGTCCTGCCGGAGAAGTGTCTGCGGATCGAGCGCGCGATCCTGAAAGTGCTCGCCACGGTTTCGGGCCTGCTTTTGGGAGCCTTGTTGATGGCGCTCATGCAGCAGGCGTTATAATCCCGCCTCTGTGCAGCCTATCTTCCATATACAACCTAGCGATCCGAAGGCCTGCCGCTTTGGCTTTCCAGCCGGTAGCGGTTGCCCGGATAAACCAGCCGGGCCGTGGAAACGACGCCGCGCGTCGACCATGTGCGCCGGCGGATCGTCAGGCAGGGCTCGGTTTTCAGGATCGTCAGCAGCTTGCATTCCCAGGCTTGCGGCATGACCGCTTCGACCACATGTTCCGAGCCGCTCAAGGGCGCGACCGCCGAAAGATAGGCGTTTGGCGTCATGCCGATGAAATCCTGCTGCAGGTAGTCGGGTGCCGCCTCCGGATGGACATGCCTGTCCTCGATCTGGACCGGCACCCCGTTTTCGCTATGCACGATCAGCGAATGAAAAACCGGCGATCCGATGTCGAGTTCCAGCGCATCGGCAACGTCGGGTGATGCGGCTTCCCGGGCCAGCACGATCACGGTTGCCTGGTGGGAATGGCCGCGTTCGGCGATTTCCTCGGCGATGTTGCGCACTTCGAACAGGGCGGATGCGCCCTTGCGTTCGGCGACGAAGGAACCGACGCCCTGGATGCGGACCAGTTCGCCCTCGCTGGCGAGTTCGCGCAGGGCGCGATTGGCTGTCATCTTGCTGACGCCAAGCTCGACCACCAATTCGTTTTCGGAAGGAACGCGATATTTGGGCGGCCACTCGCCACTGTGGATGCGGTCGAGTATCATCTGCTTGACACCGGCATAGAGAGGTGCGGTGTCATTTTCCGCCAGTTCGCGTCTCATCTCGCCGGAGCGCTTCATTGCCTATTCCCTTTGCACCGAGTGAATCTGCCTCGAAAACAACTTTCCCACTTGCATATCATAAATTATCTCATATGGTACCCTATACAACCTCGCAATCAATCCTAAAAATAAATTGGGAAAGCGGGCAAGCCGGCGAAGATCGGTAGGAAGTGCTGAAAGGCCAGTTTTCAACCTCAGAGGAGCTCTACACGATGAAATTCAGTGCAATTCTCTTGTCAGGCGCCATGGCCGCCGCCGCGTTCGCGGTCCCGGCTGCCGCCAAGGACTGGAAGACGGCGACGATCACCCTGGAAGGTGCCTACGCCCCGTGGAACATGACCAATGCCGACGGTACGCTCGGCGGCTTCGAGCCGGAACTTGCCAAGGTCCTGTGCGAACGCGCCAAGATCGACTGCAAGCTTGTCGCTTCCGATTGGGACGGCATGATCCCGGCGTTGAATGCCGGCAAGTTCGACGTGATCATGGATGCGCTGTCGATCACCGACGAGCGCAAGCAGGTCATCGGCTTCACCATTCCCTATGCCGCTACGCCCGCCGCCTTCGCGACCGCGAAGGATAGCCCGCTTGCCAATGCCGCCGGCACCGGCGCCACGATCAAGATGACCCCCGGCCAGACCGGCGTCAAGGAAATCGACGTCCTGAAGGACGCCTTCAAGGGCAAGACCATCGGCATCCAGGCTGCAACCGTCTATGCCAAGTTCGTCTATGACAATTTCGGTTCGATCGCCACGATCCGCGAATACAAGACCGGCGCCGACCGCGATCTCGACCTGCAGAACGGCCGTATCGATCTCGGCTTCGACGATGCGGTTTACTTCGCGAACGCCTTCGCCAGTGCCAATGACTCGCTCGCCTTCACCGGCCCGGAAATCGCCGGCTCCATCTGGGGCGAGGGCGAAGGCCTCGGCATCCGCAAGGCCGATACCGATCTGCGCGACAAGCTCAACGGGGCGATCAAGTCTGCACTTGCCGACGGCACCATCAAGACCCTGTCGATGAAGTGGTTCAAGGTCGACGTCAGCCCGGAATGATCGGTTCGGCCTTCGGGCCGTTACCATCGGTCTCCGGCTTTGCCGCCGGAGACCGTATGATATGCTGACGCCTGAAACTGCCACGGACAGGGATTGGATCTATGGCAACCTTGCAACTGCTGGGCTTCGGCCCGAACGGCTGGGGCGCGCTGCTGCTCGTTGCCACCTTGATGACGCTCGCCGTCACGGCGACGGCTTTGGCCATCGGGGCTGTGCTGGGTGCGATCGTCGCCTCGGCAAAGCTTTCCGGCAACCTGCTCTTGAAGACCCTCGGCAACGTCTACACGACCGTCTTTCGCGGCGTACCGGAACTTTTGATCATCTACCTTATCTACTTCGGCGGCTCTTCGGCGGTCACTTCGGTCGGCCAGTGGCTCGGCTATGAGGGCTTTCTCGGCCTGCCGTCCTTTGCCGCGGGCGCCCTTGCCGTCGGTATCATTTCTGGCGCCTATCAGGCGGAAGTGTTCCGTGGCGCTTATCTTGCCATTTCCAAGGGTGAGCTGGAGGCGGCTTCGGCGATCGGCATGCATGCCGGCCTGCGCCTGCGCCGCATCATCATTCCGCAGGTCGTGCGCTACGCCATTCCCGGCCTCGGCAACGTCTGGCAGCTCAGCCTGAAGGACTCCGCCTTGATCTCTGTCACCGGCCTTGCCGAGTTGATGCGCACCAGCCAGGTCGCGGCCGGCTCCACGCGGCAGTACTTCCTCTTCTTTATCGCCGGCGGGATTCTCTACCTGATCCTGACCAGCCTGTCGGATCGCATCTTCAACAGGGCGGAACGACGCGCCAACCGCAGCATGCCGGCTGCGACAATCGGCCAGGCTTGAGGAGCGGCAAATGGATTTTACCTTCCTCTCGAGCACCATGATCACGCTGCTGCAGGCGGTGCCGATGACACTCCTGCTGTTTTCTCTGTCGATCGTATCAGGCGGTATTCTCGCCCTCGTCATCGTCGCCTTGCGCGTGAGCGGCAATCCGATCCTGTCGGGCTTTGCCAAGGGTTATATCTTCGTCTTTCGCGGTTCGCCGCTGCTGATCCAGATGTTCCTGATCTTCTATGGCTTGGCGCAATTTTCCATCATCCGCTATTCGTTCCTCTGGCCCTTCCTGCGCGAGCCCGTGGTCTGCGCGATCCTGTCGCTGGCGCTGTGCACGGCCGGCTATACGGCCGAGATCTTCCGCGGCGGTATTCGTGCCGTTTCGCCCAAAGAGATCGAGGCGGCGCGCTCGATCGGCATGTCTCGCCTCCTGCTCGTGCGCCGCATCATCGCGCCGATCGCCTTCCGGCACGCTCTGCCGGCCTATTCGACCGAAATCGTCCTGATGATGAAGTCGACGGCGCTCGCCAGCCTGGTCACCGTCTGGGAAGTCACAGGCGTTGCGCAACGGCTCATCTCGCACACTTATCGCACGATGGAGGTCTTCCTCTGTGCCGCGATTATCTACCTCGTGCTGAATTTCGTCATTCTGCAGGCCATGGCCCTGCTGGAATATTCCTTGTCCCGCCATCGCCGCGCCATTCCGCCGGCGCTGAAGGCCTAAAGCGTACAGGAGCAGGCAAATCATGCCAGATGTCACCCGACTTTCCGTCCGCAACATCCGCAAGAGCTTCGGTACTCATGAGGTCTTGCGCGGCATATCGCTCGATGCTCAGGATGGCGATGTGATTTCGCTGCTCGGCGCTTCCGGCTCGGGCAAATCAACCTTCCTTCGCTGCATCAACCTCCTTGAGATCGCCACGGATGGCGAGATCTGGGTGGATGGCGAGCAGATCCGCATGATCCACAAGAATGGCCGCAGCCGTCCGGCAAGCCACAAGCAGGTGGATCATATCCGTTCCGAACTCGGCATGGTCTTCCAGAGTTTCAATCTCTGGTCCCATATGACGATCCTGCAAAATATCATCGAGGGGCCGGTTCATGTCCTGAAGCGCCCGCGCGCCGAGTGCATCGCCGAGGCCGAAGCGCTTCTCGAGAAGGTCGGCATTGCCGACAAGCGCCATGCCTATCCCGCCCATCTCTCCGGCGGCCAGCAGCAGCGCGCGGCGATTGCCCGCGCGCTTGCCATGAAGCCGAAGCTCATGCTGTTCGACGAGCCGACCTCGGCGCTCGATCCCGAGCTCGTCGGCGAAGTGCTGCGCGTCATGCGCTCGCTCGCGGAAGAGGGCACGACGATGCTGGTCGTCACCCACGAGATGAGTTTTGCCCGCAACGTCTCCAACCGCGTCGTCTTCATGAAGGAAGGGCTCGTCGAAAGCACCGGCACGCCGGACGAGATGTTCGGCGGCGGCGCATCGCCGGCCTTCCGCCAGTTCATCGGCCATTTCGGAACCGGGCAATGACCGTCACGATCGACAAGCCGATTTCCTGGCGCGAGGTCGCGCGGGTCGGTGCTGGAGAATCTGTTGCGCTGTCCGATGCAGCCTGGGAACGCGTTACCGAGGCAAGCCGTATCGTCGAGCGGATCGTGGAAACGGGCGTGCGCGCCTACGGCATCAATACCGGCGTCGGCGCCTTGTCCGATACGGTGGTCGATCGGGATTCCCAGAGCCGGCTTTCGCGCAACATCATCTTGAGCCATGCCTGCGGCGTCGGTCCGCTTTTGCCGGCGCGCGAGGTGCGCTCCATCATCGCGGCGCAGATCGCCAATTTCGCCCATGGCCATTCTGGCGTACGGCCAGAGATCATCCGATATCTGGCCGCGTTTCTCGAACATGAGTGCATTCCGGAAGTCCCGTCCAAGGGGTCTGCCGGTTACCTCACGCACAATGCCCACACCGCCCTCGTCCTGATCGGCGAGGGCAGGGCTGTCGTGAAGGGCAAATCCATTGATGGCACCGAGGCGCTTTCGGCGATCGGTTTGAGCCCATTGGTGCTCGGTGCCAAGGAGGGCTTGAGCCTCGTCAATGGCACGGCCTGCGCCACCGGATTGTCGGCCCTTGCAGTTTCCCGCGCCGAACATCTGCTTGATTGGGCCGACGCCATCGCCGCCCTGACGCTAGAGGCAGCCGGCTGCCAGGTCGCGGCTTTCGATGAGAACGTGCTGGCGCTTCGCCCGTCGGCTGGCATCGCCAAGGTCGGGCGCAGATTGCGCAACAGACTGGATGGCAGTGGCCTCGTTGCGGCCGCCCTTGGGCGACGGACGCAGGATGCATTGAGCCTGAGGTCTGTCCCTCATGCCCATGGCGCCGCCTGGGATATCTTCGAACAGACGGCTCGCATCGTCGATCAGGAATTGGCGTCCGTGACGGACAATCCGGCGGTTTCGGGCACGCCCGAGCAGCCGGTCGTCTCCTCCGAAGCCCATGCCGTCGCTCCGGCCCTTGGTCAGGCAGCAGATAGCCTGGCGATTGCGATTGCCCAGATTGCTGCCATGAGTGAGCGGCGGATGGATCGTCTCGTCAATCCGCTGGTCAGCGGCCTGCCGCCGTTCCTGGCGAGCGACGCCGGCAGCCATTCCGGCTTCATGATCGCGCAATACACCGCCGCGGCGTTGAGCAACGACAATAGACGGCTGGCTGCTCCCGCCTCCCTCGACGGCGGCCTCACCTCCGGCCTTCAGGAAGACTTCCTTGCCCATCCGACCGCTGCTGCCAACAAGCTGCTCGCGATCCTCGACAATGCCGAATACATCCTGGCGATCGAGCTGATGGCGGCGGCGCAGGCGCACGACTTTCTGGTCTCGCAAGGGACGCGGGCGCCGGGAACAGAGCGTGTCTACGCCGCGGTTCGTTCATGCGTGCCCGTTTATGGCGATGATCGTCCCTTGAATGCGGATATCGAAGCCCTGCGGGCCATGATCGCCGAGGTCGCGCCGCCTGCCGAAGGCGAAACTGGAGCATAATATGTCCGCGGAATTCGACGTTGCCGTCATCGGGCTCGGCGCGATGGGAAGTGCTGCATTGTCCTTTGCAGCGGCTCGCGGCGCAAAGGCAATCGGGATCGAGGCGCATTTCCCCGCCCATGCGCTCAGCTCCTCGCATGGCGACAGCCGTCTGATCCGCCTCGGCTACTTCGAGGATCCATCCTATGTTCCGCTGCTGAAGCGAGCTTATGAAAACTGGCGCTCGCTGGAGGCAAGGCTGCGCGCCGAGATCCTGACGGTCACCGGCGTCCTGCAGATCGGCGCGCCCGACAGCAAGATCGTCAGCGGCACGCGCGCATCCTGCGACATGCATGGATTGCCGCATGAGATACTCGACCGGGACGCCATGAAGCGCCGTTTTCCGGCTTTTGCACTGGAGGAAGGCGAGGTCGGCCTGCTCGATCCGCAGGGCGGCTATGTCAGACCGGAAGCTGCGATCATGGGCTATCTGAAGCTTGCGGCGGAGGATGGTGCCGTCCTGCATTTCGGCGAACGCGTCGTTTCCATCGAGCCCGACGATACGGGCGTGACGGTTGTTTCCTCGACGGGACGATATCGCGCCCGCAAGGTGATCGTCGCAACCGGCGCATGGATCGCCGAGCTCGTGCCGCAGCTGAAGGCGCATGCGCAGCCGATCCGGCAGGTGGTCGCCTGGTATCAGCCGAAGGATGGTTTCGTTGCCGAACCACGGCGCATGCCCTGCTTCCTGCGCGACGAAGGCGCCGAGGGTTCCTATTTCGGCTTCCCGGCGATCGGCGTCGATGGCGTGAAAATCGGCCGCCACGCGCATTTCCGTGAACCGATCGACCCCACGATGCCCAATCCGCCGGTCAATGACGCCGATACCGATCTGCTCGACAGTTTCGCCCGCAATCGCCTGCCGGAGGCAGCGTCGTTTCGCGTGCGGGCGACGACCTGCCGCTATACCATGCTGCCTAGCGAGGATTTTCTCATTGATCGAGTCCCGGGCCTGCCTGATATCGTCGTGTCTTCGGCCTGCTCCGGCCATGGCTTCAAGTTTACGAGCGTGGTCGGCGAAATCCTTGCGGATTTGGCGCTTGAAGGCGGAAGCGCATTGCCGACCGCCCTGTTCTCCTTTGAGAAGCATTTTGGCGAGAAGTACTTTGGCGGCTTGCGGGCATAGGCCGCCAATCCCGTCGGCAATTTAGCCGAGCGTCATGCGCCGCAGCACGTCCGATCTGAAATAGAAGTGCTGGACGAGTGCGCCGAGGATGTGAAGGACGACGACGATCCAGAGCAGGGACTTGATCGGACCGCCATGGACGAAGGCCGCCGTGTCGATCCCCAGATAGTAGGCTGCCATTCCCGACAGCGGCATCGCAAAGATCAGCACATAGAGCAGAACGTGCGTCAGCCGCGCGATATAATGCAGGAAGGCGGGCTGATTGTCCGGCGTGGCGGGAAGGTCGGATGAAAATCTGACCGCAAGGCGCATGATGGCGAGCAACAGGATGGCGATGCCGGCATAGGCGTGGATATTGGCGCTGGCGATATCGGCCGACGAGGGCGTCTGGCCGTTGCGGACCAGATGCCGCCACGCGTTCATTCCATCGGGAAACAAGAGATTGAAAAAGATGAGCAGGGCCATAAGCCAGTGAAGAATGCGTTGCGGAACGGAATAGGTGGATCTGGTGGACATCGGATCTCCTTAGATCGGAAATGTTCTAAAGATAGAACGTGATTCTAACGAGAACCTGAACGCCACCGAGAGCCCGGACGGCCGTTTAAGAGCCTCCGGGCTCTCGTATCAGCTCAGCACGGCGCGCGGCTCAAGGAAAGACTCCAGACCATGCGTGCCGAATTCGCGGCCGATGCCCGATTGCTTGAACCCGCCGAAGGGGGCGAGCGGTTCGTGCGACGCGCCATTGATAACGACACGGCCTGCCTCGATGCGCTCGGCGATCCGCTTTGCCCTGGCGATATCGGAGGAGAAGACATAGGCTTGCAGGCCATAGGCCGTATCGTTGGCGATTTCGAGCGCGTGCGCTTCATCGCGATAGGGGATGACGCAGAGCACAGGCCCGAAAATCTCCTCCCGCGCGATCCGCATATCGTTGTCGACGCCGGAGAAGATCGTCGGACGAACGAACCAGCCGCGATCGAGCCCTTCGGGGCGGCCTTCTCCGCCCGCGATCAGCCGAGCGCCTTCTTCCTGTCCGAGGCGGATATAGGATTGGACGCGATCCCACTGCTTCTGGCTGACCATCGGGCCTATCTTGACGGCGGGATCGCTCGCATCGCCGACCTTGTGCGCCGCGACCGCATCGGTCAGTCGGTCGTGGATTTCCGCCAGTCGGCTTTCAGGCGCGAGAATGCGGGTGCCGGCGATGCAAGCCTGGCCGCTATTGGCAAAGCCGGCGGCCAAGACCTGCGGGATGACGGTATCGAGATCGGCATCATCCAGGATGATGTTCGGGCTCTTGCCGCCGAGCTCAAGCGTCACGCGCTTCAAGGTCGCTGAGGCAGCCTGAAGGATCGCCCGTCCCGTCACCGTGGAGCCGGTAAAGCTGATCTTGGCGATATCGCGGTGGCTGCTGAGGGCAGCGCCCACCACATGGCCATGGCCGTTGATGATGTTGAAGACACCATTCGGCAGGCCGGCTGCATGCAGGCATTCGGCGATGAGCTGCGTCTGGATCGCGCTCATTTCGGAGGGCTTGATCACCATGGTCGTGCCGGCGGCAATGGCGGTCGCAAGCTTGCTGCAGATGAAGCCGTAATTGCTGTTCCACGGCGTGATCGCGGCTGCGACGCCGGCGGGCCGCATCTCGATTTCAGCGTGGCCGATACGGCGCCGGAATTCATAAGTTTCGAGCGTCTTGGCCATGTGGAGAAACGCCGTGGCGGCATGCGGCACCGAAAAGCAGATGAAGGCTGCCGGTGCACCATATTCCTCGCGCATGGCGTCGGTGAGATCAGACGCGCGAGCCGCGACGGCATCGTGTAGGCTTTGCAGCATGGCAATGCGCTCGGCCTTCGAGCTTTGCGACATCGCCGGAAATGCCGTCTTGGCGGCGCCGACGGCACTGTCGACATCCTGTTCGTCGCCAAGGCGCACCGTGCCGATCTGCTCCTCGGTGGCCGGGTTGAAAAGCGGAGCCTCGTCCTTGCCGTGCGGCTGAACGAAGCTGCCGTTGATATAGATGGTGTCGATGGTGCGCATGAACGTCTCCTTTATCTTCACGAGAGAGGTAGGATGCGCTACCTGATCGGTGTAGCTGGACAAAGCGGAACAGGCTGATGAGGAAAATCGCGCAATGAAGGCAAGCCTTGCGGAGCTCGAGGCGATCGCGGCGGTTGCCCGGCATGGCGGCTTTCGCGCTGCCGCCCGCGAACTCGGCATGTCCCCGTCGGCGCTCAGCCACGCGGTCGCAGCGCTGGAGGAGCGCCTGTCCGTGCGGATTTTCAATAGAACGACGCGCAGCGTGACCTTATCGGAGGCTGGCGAGCGCTTCGTGGCGGATATCGCGCCGGCGCTGGCAGTGATCGACAGGGCTATCGAGGATGCCGGCGGGTCGTCGGGATCGGTGTCGGGCACGCTTCGGCTCAACATGGCACCCGGCGCGGCGCGGATGCTTTTGGTTCCCCTCATTCTCGAATATGGGCGGCGCTATCCGAACGTGGACGTCGAGATCGTCACCGATAACGCCTTGGTCGATGTGATCGGCAAGGGCTTCGATGCCGGCATTCGGCTTGCCGAGACCGTGCCGACGGATATGGTCGCAATACCTATCGTTCCGACGCTGCGCTCGCTCGTCGTCGGCTCACCCGCCTATTTCAGCAACAGGCCGCGCCCGCTCGTTCCGGGCGATCTCTTGCAGCATCGCTGCATCCGCGCCCGCATGGCAAGCGGCCGGCTTTATCGTTGGGAATTCGAGCGGCACGGTCAGGCCATTTTGATCGACGCGCCGGGAAGTCTCACTCTCGATGCTTCCGATCTATTGTTGAGCGCTGCCCTCGATGGGGTGGGGCTGGCCTATATCAGCGAAGCGTCTATTGCCGATCACATAGACGCGGGCAATCTGATCTCCGTGCTGGAGGACTGGAGCCCGCCTTATCCGGGTCTCAGCCTCTATTTTGCCCAGCGCCGCCAGATGCCGGCACGATTGCGCGCCTTGATTGATCTGATCCGTGAGCGCAACGCCTCCCGCTGATGATCGGCGAAGGATTTGCGCCTGGAAGGCTATAGGAAGCAGGCGGCGGCCCATTCATGAGACCGCCGCTGGCTTAACTTATTTGCCGGCCTCCTTGGCCGCCTTCTCGATCACGGCGGCAACCTTTTCCGGCTGCGAGGCGAAAACGGCGTGGCTTGCCTTGATTTCGGTCACGTCGCTGCCGGCGCGCTTTGCCATATCGCGCTCAAGGTCGGGATTGATGGAGCGGTCGTTGGTTGCAACGACGGCCCAGCTCTTCTTCGCCCGCCAGGCCGGCTCGCCGATCTTGGCGGTAAAGGCGGCCTTTGATGCAAAGACCTGCGATTTCGCCAGGAAATCGGCTTCGTCCTTCGGCAGGTCGGCGGCAAAGTCGGCTGCGAATGTTGCCGGATCCAGATAGAGATACTGGCCGTCCTTGGTTTCGCGGATGTTCATGCTACCCGCCGGCTTGGAGCTGGCGAGGCTGATCAGGCTTTCGCCCTTATCCGGCTGAAACGCGGCGACATAGACGAGGCCGGCGACATCCGGGTGGTTGCCCGCTTCGGTGATGACCATGCCGCCATAGCTGTGACCGACGAGCAGGCTTGGCCCGTTCTGAAGGTCGAGTACGCGGTTGGTCGCGGCGACATCGTCGGCGAGCGAGGTGATCGGCTCCTGGACGACCGTGATCTTGAAGCCGTCCTTTTCCAGGATCTCGGCAGTCTTGCGCCATCCCGAACCGTCGGCAAGGGCGCCGTGAACGATGACGATGTTCTTGATCTCGGCTGCCTGCGCCGCAAATGCGACGGTGCTTGCGGCAAAGCCAAGGGCGGCGATGGAGAGAAAACGGGTATTCATGGTGTGACTCCTGTCAGTTGAGGTTCATGCTTGGGTGGGATGGTAATTTCAGCCGAAGGTGAAGGCGTAGGCCTGGACCCCCGGATCGAGGAAACGGATCTCGAAGTTGCGTGCGGTAACGTCACCGGACTGGCGGACGAGCTGGTAGAGCTTGGTTGCAGTCACGGTGCCATTCCCGGCGTCGTCGATATCGGAGCCGTGGTCGGCGCCGGGCGCCTTTCCGTCCACGGTCACCTGGAAGCGGATCGGTTTTCCGTCGGACGCCGGCCCGAGGACGAGATGCAGGTCGCGGGCGCTGAAGCGATAACTGATGCCGCCGCCCGCCTTGTCAAGCAATGCCTGTTCCTGGCCGATAGTCCAGGTTCCTGCCAATCCCCATTGGTTGAGGCCGGGATTGGCAATCGAATAGTCGGCCGCAGTATCTGCCTTCACGCCTTCAGGGGAAGCAAAGCCTGTTGCCTGCTTGTAGCCGACATAGGTCTCGCCCGAGCGGATATGGCCGAGGTCCGGGCCTGCTTCCGCACCCTTTGCATCCGGAACGACTGGCCCGTCTTGAGCCATGTCGCTGCCCGCTTCGCGCAGAAGGTCCTGGATCGCCTGTTCGGTCTGGCGATAGTTGCCTTCGCCGAAATGCTGGTAGCGGACCTGTCCCTTGGCATCGATCAGGTAGTGGGCGGGCCAGTAGTTGTTCTCGAAGGCGCGCCAGATACTGTAGTCGTTGTCGATCGCGACCGGATAGCCGATCTTGAAGTCTGCAATCGCCTTCTTGACGTTGTCGACATTCTTCTCGAAGGCGAATTCCGGAGCATGGACGCCGATCACGACGAGGCCCTGATCCTTATACTTTTCCGCCCAGGCACGAACATAGGGGATGGTGCGGATGCAGTTGATGCAGGAATAGGTCCAGAAATCGACGAGCACGACCTTGCCGCGGAGCCCGGTTGACGTCAGCGGCGCGGAGTTCAACCAGGTGACGGCGCCGTCGAGCGAAGGGGCGGGGCCTTCGATGGGAAGGTCGCTGTGGAACGGGCGTGCCGTGTCGGTGGCAACCTTCACGACGCCGTTGCTGGCGACTTCGGTCCCCGGGCTTGCAGACTTGCTATGCAGCTTCTCCAGCAAGGCCTGCTCGAAGGAGCCGGTGCTTGCGTAGGAGAGGCGGGCGAGCAGGCCGGTGTCGAGGCCAAGGGCGATGGCTGCCACACCTGCCAGAACCGCAGCGCCCGCAAGCTGGCGGATGCGTTCGCTGACGCCGAGAGACCGCTTCATGCCGGCAAAGATCCTGCCGCCGGCAAAGAGAGCAACGGCAAGCGAGGTCGCAGCGCCGGCGCCATAGGCCAGCAGCAGGAATGTCGTCTGCAGATTGGCGCCCTTCAACGCGGCGCCGGTCAGGACGAGCCCGAGGATCGGGCCGGCGCATGGCGCCCATAGCAGCCCGGTCGCAATGCCAAGCACGAAGGAGCTTTTGACGTTCGATGTCGCGCGGCCATTGCCCGCGGTGTTCAGGAGATTGTTGCCGAGATCGATGGCCGGCCGAGACAGAGCGCTCGCGATGCGGGGCGAAATCAGGCTCAGGCCTAAGAGGCCGAGCAGGACGATTGCCGCGAGGCGACCATATTCATTGGCACGGATTGCCCAGGCGCCGCCGATCGCAGCAAGGGTTGCGACGAGCGCGAAGGTCAGCGCCATGCCTGCAAGCATGGGCAGCGTGCTCCTGACGAAGGGCTGACCGGCGCGGGCAAAGACGAAGGGGAGAATGGGCAGGATGCACGGACTAAGGATCGTCAGCGCACCGCCAAGATAGGCTATGATGAGAAGCGTCATCGTCTTGTTCCTTTAGAAGCAATTGACGGGCTGCGGACGGCGACGCGCCGTGCTCAGCAGTGACGCTATCTGCCGTTGGCGACGTATCTCGAATGTGTCTGGCTCTATGGGAGAATGTACCGAAACGTCGATCTTCTCGGCTTCGATACACTGCGATACAAACTGAAGGATGCCGGCGCGATTTTGCCGGCGCTTCAGGCGCTGCTAGTCCCTAGCCGATCAAAGGAAGTGATTGTATCAGACTGTATCTGCACGGTCCGAAGCTACACAGGCATTCAAAAGCCCGCTGCTTGCGACACATCGGCGATACATGCGGCTGGTTTTGTCAGCTTCACGATCCAATCGACAGGAGAGACAGATGTCTGAGGAAATCAATCACAATCGCCGCCGCTTCTTCGGTATTGCCGCCATTGCCGTCGCGGCCGCCGAATTCGGCCTGCCCGCTATCGCCGGTGCTGAGGAGGCCAAGGCTTCCGCTTCGACCCTGCCCGCCGTCAAGGCCGGCAGCCATACATCCTTCGGCGCGCTGAAGCAGATAGATGCGGGCGTGCTCAATGTCGGTTACGCGGAAGCCGGCCCGGCTAATGGTCCGGTCGTCCTGCTGCTGCATGGCTGGCCCTATGACATTTACAGCTTCGTCGATGTCGCGCCGCTTTTGGCCGGCGCCGGCTATCGCGTCATCATTCCCTATCTTCGCGGCTATGGCACCACCAACTTCCTTTCGAAGGACACGCCGCGCAACGGCCAGCAGGCAGCGCTTGCCGCCGACATGATCGACCTTCTCGATGCGCTGAAGATCGAAAAGGTTGTCGTTGCCGGTTACGACTGGGGCGGCCGCACCGCCGACATCATGGCCGCACTTTGGCCCGAGCGTTGCAAGGCGTTGGTGTCGGTCAGCGGCTATCTTATCGGCAGCCAGGAAATCAACCGCAAGCCACTGCCGCCAAAGGCCGAGCTTGCCTGGTGGTACCAGTTCTATTTCGCCACCGAGCGCGGCCGCCTCGGCTATCAGGAAAACCGGCATGATTTCGCAAAGCTGATCTGGCACACCGCCTCGCCGCAATGGGCTTTCGACGACGCCACCTATGATCGATCGGCCGCCGCTTTCGACAATCCGGATCACGTCGATATCGTCATCCACAATTACCGCTGGCGCCTGGGTCTCGTCGAAGGCGAGGCGAAGTTCGATGCCGATGAAAAGAAGCTCGCCGCCGGGCCGATGATTTCGATCCCGACGATCACCATGGAGGGCGACGCCAACGGCGCGCCGCACCCGGAGCCCTCGGCCTACCGCGGCAAGTTCTCGGGCAAGTATGAACATCGCACCATCACCGGCGGCATCGGTCACAATCTTCCCCAGGAAGCGCCGCAAGCCTTCGCCCAGGCTGTGATAGATGTTGATCGTTTCTAGTTCGGCGGTAGTGTGCGAGCGGGAGCTAGCATAGGCTGGCGCCCTCTGCCGTTGGCGCGATGAGGGATGACTATTCGTAGGTTGGTGCTTACGATGTTGAGTGGGAAATCAAAATGGAGCATGTCGACCATATCCTGGTCGTGGATGACGATCGGGAAATCCGCGAGCTGGTGTCCAGCTATCTGAAAAAGAACGGCTTGCGGGCGACGACAGCTGCCGACGGCCGGCAGATGCGCAGCTTTCTCGAGGCCAATTCCGTCGATCTGATCGTGCTCGACGTGATGATGCCGGGCGACGATGGCCTGGTGCTGTGTCGTGAGCTTCGCGCCGGAAAGCACAAGGCGACGCCCATCCTGATGCTGACGGCGCGCAGCGACGAAATGGACCGGATTCTCGGGCTGGAGATGGGGGCGGACGATTATCTGGCAAAGCCGTTTGCCGCCCGCGAGCTTCTGGCCCGCATCAAGGCGGTTCTGAGGCGCACCCGCATGCTGCCGCCCAACCTGCAGATCAGCGAAGCCGGCCAGATGCTGGCCTTCGGCGATTGGCGGCTGGATACGGTCGGGCGTCATCTGCTCGACCGGGATGGAACGGAGATTACGCTCAGCGGCGCCGAATACCGTCTGCTGCGCGTCTTCATCGACCACCCGCAGCGGGTGCTCAATCGCGATCAGCTGCTGAACCTGACGCAGGGCCGTGATGCCGATCTCTTCGACCGATCCATAGACCTTCTCGTCAGCCGTCTTCGCCAGCGTCTGGGGGATGATGCGCGCGAGCCGGCCTACATCAAGACGGTTCGCAGCGAAGGCTATGTCTTCTCCGTTCCGGTGGAAATAACGGAGCTTCGCTCATGACCATGGCGGACTTGCCAGGTCACAGGCCGTGGTGGCCCAGTACCATGCGTGCACGCATTTCGCTGATCCTGCTGGCCGGGCTGGCGATCGCCTACGGCCTATCCTTCAGCGTGCTCTATATCGAGCGCTACATGTCGGCAAAGGCGGTCATGCTCGGCACGCTGGAGAACGACGTCGCGACCTCGATCGCGGTGCTCGATCGCCTGCCGGCGGATGAGAGGGCGAATTTCGTCGATTGGCTCAGCCGCGGCAATTATAATTTCGAGCTGGGCAACGGCCTGCCAGGCGTGCCCGATACCTCGACCCATGGTGCGGAGATCGCCGCCAAGATAGAGGATGCGGTCGGCCATCGCTTTCCCATCCGCATGGAATCGATACCGGGCCCGATCTCGCGCCTGCAGGCGCATCTCAATCTGAGCGATGGCAGTCCGCTGACGATCGATGTCACGCCGAAAGGCGTCATGCCGATGGCGGCTTGGCTGCCCTATGTCTTCGTCGTCCAGATGCTGCTGATCGTCCTTTGTATCTGGTTTGCCGTTCGTCAGGCGACTCGTCCGCTCGCCGAGCTTGCAGCCGCCGCCGATGCGCTCGATCCCAACAAGAAGAGCCAGGCATTGAGCGATCGGGGACCAAGCGAGGTGGCCCATGCCGCCAGGGCCTTCAACGCCATGCGCGACCGAATCGCGCATTATCTCGAAGAGCGCGTGCAGATTCTCGCCGCCATCTCGCACGACCTGCAGACGCCGATCACGCGTATGCGCCTGCGTGCCGATATTGCCGATGATTCGCCCGAGAAGACCAAGCTGCTGCAGGATCTTAGCGAGATCGAGCGTCTGGTGCAGGATGGGATAGCCTATGCACGCAGCGCCCATGGCAATGGCGAGAAGAGTGCGCGAATCGACCTTGCCTCCTTCATCGAGAGCATCAGCTACGATTATCAGGACACCGGCAAATCCGTCGAGATTCTCGGTCTCATTCAGGGGACGGCGACAACGAAGCCGCATGCGCTGCGTCGGATTCTCACCAACTTCATCGACAATGCCCTGAAATTTGCCGGCGCGGTGGAAATCGCCGTGGAGCGCAGGGGTACGGGTGAGATTGCGATCACCGTTCTGGATCGTGGCCCCGGAATTCCGCAGGACCAGATCGAGGCGGCTATGCAGCCCTTCTTCCGGCTGGAGCAATCGCGCAACCGCAACACCGGTGGTACGGGACTCGGCCTTGCGATTGCACAGCAGCTCGCCCAGACACTGGGTGGTTCCGTCAGACTCTATAACCGCGAAGGCGGCGGTCTCGCGGCCGAAGTCGTCATTTCCTGATCGCCCGTGGAAAGGATTTTTAGGTAACTGGCCTTCTGTTAGCCTGGACGGCAGCTAAATCCACCCAAACAGCCACGCTAGTAGCAACAGGACCGCAACTAGCGCCAGCCAAAGCAGGAATCGCTCTTTGGATACCCGCTTGGCATCCTCTTTGGAAACAACTTGATATGCCTCCTTCCGAGTCTTCTGCGCGTCTCCGTCGAGATCGACGTGTCTCGAAATGTTGTTTGGTCTCGTTTTGCACCAAGCGTATCTCCGATTCTCTATTCGCCCTTTTTACTCTACTTACACTTACCAGGATCTTTGTAAGCGTTTGTATCCGGCCTATTAGGCTCTACGTTTTGTGACACTTCCAGCGATTCCGGAAACATGCCGGATACGTCGATCCATCAAAAACAACTCCGTCAACAGACGTCGTCCCTCACAACACAACAGAGCGACGACGCAACAAAGGAGTGTTCCATGACCAAGATCGACAAGGTTCTCTACACCGGCAGAACGCACACCATCGGCGGCCGCGACGGTTTCGCGCGCAGCGATGACCATCAGCTTGATATCAAGCTTTCGCCTCCCGGCAGCGCGCATGCCGGCACCAATCCCGAGCAGCTCTTTGCGGCCGGCTGGTCGGCCTGCTTCATCGGCGCGATGGGCCTTGCCGCTGGCAAGCGCAAGGTCAAGCTGCCGGCCGATCTTGCCGTCGATGCCGAAGTGGATCTGGGCACTACGGAAGGCGCCTATTTCCTGCAGGCGCGCCTGACCATCAGCATGCCCGGCATCGAGCCTGAGCTGGCACGGACGCTGGTCGAAGAAGCCCACCAGACCTGCCCTTACTCGAAGGCCACTCGCGGCAATATCAATGTCGAGCTGAAGCTCGCCTGAGAACAGCTCAAGCGTCGATATTGCGCGCCGTACCGGAGGGCACGGCGCGCGGAATCGTTAATTTTTATTGCATCGGATATCAGCCAAAGCAGCCTGTGCTTTGCGCCTGGAGGATTACATGAGACCTATCATTCTTCTCCTTGCGGGAGCTGCGATTTTCACCGCGCCATGCGTCTACGACCCCGGCTCCAACGAGCCTTCGGCGCTTGCGAGCATCGCTGTTTTATGGGGCGGTTCGGGCTCGAATGAGAGCCCGCGTTAACCAGTTGTTAACCATATCAACGGTACACAAGGGCAACGATTTATTCACATAGATGACCAAAGTGCTAACAGACGCTCGCTCGATCCGTATCAAGGGCCGCTCCTTTCTTGCGGTCATGCTTTCGCCGGATCTTCCGCTGGACCAGTGGTTGATCAGGCTTGACGACCTCGCAGCCCGTTCGGCCGGCTTCTTCCTGGGGCGGCCGGTCGTGCTCGACATTACCGATCTGCCGATCGACAAGGCGCAGCTCAAGGAGCTGATTGCGGAGCTTTCGGCCCGCAACGTCAGTATCATGGGCATCGAGGGCGGTCGTCCGTCGATTGCCGGGCCTGGCATGCCGCCGATACTGAAGGGTGGGCGTCCGGCTGCCGATTTCGAAGTCTCCGAGGCCGAGCCGGTGGTGGAGCTGCGCAACAGCGAACCGAAGCCAGCGCTGCCGGAAATCCGGCCGGTCACGCAGTCGCTGATCATCCGCGAGCCGGTGCGTTCGGGGCAGTCGGTCATCTTTCCCGAGGGCGATGTCACCATCATCGGTTCGGTGGCGTCCGGCGCGGAAGTCATCGCGGGCGGGTCGGTCCACATCTATGGCGCCCTTCGCGGCCGCGCCATGGCGGGCTCGATCGGCAATGCCTCGGCGCGAATCTTTTGCCGCAAGCTCGAGGCCGAGCTGCTGGCGATCGATGGCATCTACAAGATGGCGGAAGACATATCACCAGGCCTCAGGGGGCAGGCCGTTCAGCTCTGGCTGGATGGCGAAACGATCATGGCCGAAAAACTAATCTGAGCCGAAGCCGGCCAAAACAGGAGAGCGAGATGGGCAAGGTAATCGTCGTCACATCAGGCAAGGGCGGAGTTGGGAAGACGACTTCGACGGCCGCATTGGGGGCGGCTCTGGCGCAGAGAGGCGAAAAGGTCGTCGTGGTCGATTTCGACGTCGGCCTGCGCAATCTCGATCTGGTCATGGGCGCGGAACGCCGCGTCGTCTACGACCTCGTCAACGTCATCCATGGCGACGCCAAGCTGCCGCAGGCCTTGATCCGTGACAAGCGGCTGGAGACGCTCTTCCTGCTGCCGGCTTCGCAAACGCGCGACAAGGACAATCTGACGCCCGAGGGTGTCGAGCGCGTCATCAACGAGCTCAGGAACTATTTCGACTGGGTCATCTGCGACAGCCCGGCGGGCATCGAGCGCGGCGCCACCCTTGCCATGCGCCATGCCGACGTCGCCGTCGTCGTCACCAATCCGGAAGTTTCCTCGGTGCGCGATTCCGACCGCATCATCGGCCTGCTGGACTCCAAGACGCTGAAGGCTGAGCGCGGCGAGCGCATGGAAAAGCACCTGCTGCTGACACGCTTCGATGCCGGTCGCGCCGAACGCGGCGACATGCTGAAGGTCGACGACGTGCTGGAAATCCTCTCCATTCCATTGCTCGGCATCATCCCGGAAAGCACGGACGTTCTGCGCGCCTCCAACCTTGGCTCGCCTGTCACGCTCGCCGATGCGCGCTGCGCGCCGTCGCTCGCCTATTTCGAAGCCGCGCGCCGTCTTGCCGGCGAGCAGCTGCCGATCACCATCCCCGGCGAGAAGCGGGGCATCTTCGGCAAGATCTTCGCAAGGAGGGCCGCATGAGCATTTTCGGACTGTTTCGCAAGCAGAGGTCTGCACCGATGGCGCGCGAGCGTCTGCAGATTCTCCTTGCCCACGAGCGCGCCTCCGTGGGCTCGGATCTCGTATCCGTGCTGAGGGAGGAAATCCTCGCCGTCATCGCCAAGCATGTCCAGGTCGACCGCGACAAGGTGCAGGTGAAGATGGATCGCGACAAGGACGTCTCCATGCTGGAGATCGATGTCGAGATCCCGCGCGATGCGGCCCTGAAGGCCGCCTGAGGCAAGCCCGGCACCGCGCATGTGTGCGAATGATGCCACATGGTTTTCCCATGTGGCGGATCTTCGACATATTTCGAAGTTCGCCCTTGCAAAGGATGCGATTCGCTATTATCTGCACGTCATCACCTGTATCGATGGCCTGCCGCTGACATTTCTGTGTCCAGCCGGTGTTCGCTGTCCGGGTTAAAAAGCAAGGGCGCTCCCCAGAAATGGGTAGAGCGCCCTTTGCTTTTGTCGCGTTGGTAGCACTTTTCTTGTCCGATGCGATATGCCAGTTTGCGCTTATCATGCGGGGAGGCGATTGCTTGGGCGGATTGGACAATCGACGGAATGCCGTGTTCAGATGGCTGCTTGCCGGCATCTTCTTCGCTGCATGCGCCATCGGCGCCCAGGCGGCCGACAAGACGATTTATCTCACATTCGACGACGGCCCCTTGCCGGGAACCAAGAACATTCTCGCCGTGCTGAGCGAGGAAAATGTTCCTGCCGCCATGTTCATGGTCGGCCTGCATGTCGAAACCATTTCGTCCGGGCGCGATCTGCTTGCCGAAGCCAAGGCCATGCCGCTTGTTACCATCGGTAACCACAGCTATAGCCACGCCAACAATCGTTACAGGAAATATTACTCCGATACCCAGGCCGTGGTTGCGGACATGCGCCATGCCAACGAAGTGCTCGGCCTGACGCCGATCGTGCATGCGCGGCTGCCGGGCAGGGACGTCTTTCGGCTTCCCACGGTCGCGAGAGAGGATCTGTCCATCAATGTCGCGCAATGGGAGCGCGAATGGTTGGATTACGAGCTGGTCGCCGAATCGGGTTTCTACCTCTATGGCTGGGATTTCGAATGGGTGCACAGCGACGACGGTAAGCCGGTCCAATCGGTGGACCATCTGGTCAGCGAGATCGATCACCTCTTCCAATACGGCCGCTTCACGCAGCGGGGAAAGATGATCCTGCTTATGCACGACGAAATGTTCCAGGATCAGTTCAACGGGCAGGATAATCTGAAAACATTGATCCATTCGCTTCGCGAACGCGGCTATGCCTTCGGCGATATCAGAACCTACGCGCCATCAAATCCCTGAACCCACCTGAATTTGTTTAGAGCGGTTCAGCTTTTCACGGAATCGCTGAACCGCTCTATCTCTTTGCACTCTCGCAATTCCGGACGGAAAACCGCTGCGCACTTTTCCTGGAATTGCTTAGGTCTGTCTCGCCGCAGCTCCCGTCGCAACCGTCAGGATGAAATCGTCGAGCTCCTGCTCCAGGCTTTCGACCGGCAAGCCGACGAAACGGCCTTCGAGGCTGATGCTGACGACGCCGTGGACGGCGCCGAACAGGGTGCGCGCGCGGATGGCGCGCGCCGTCTCCGACATGGTCGGCTGCAGTTCTGCCAACGGCTCGGCAATGACGCCCATCAGGAACATATGCTCTTGCAGATGCCATTCGGGGCTCGCGCGATAGTCCGGTGGCCGGTGATCGAAGAGTGCCTTCCATAGATTGCGGTGCGCGACCGCGAACCGCAAATAGCCGCGCGCCAGGTTCCGCAGCCGGTCCGTCGGCGTGTGATCCCTAACCTCCGCCAGCGTCAGCGAGGCTTCGAGCGCCTTCAGCGTCGCCGAATTGACGTGAATGACGAGATCGTCGAGGTCGGCAAAGACCGTATAGAGGCCTCCGAGGGCGCAGCCGGCATCCTGCGTGACGTCGCGCGCCCTCAGGTTGGAAAGGCCATCGGCCATTATGCGATTTCGTGCCGCCTCGATCAGCCGCAGCTTCAGATCCTCGCGCTTTTCCAGGGTTTTTCTCGCCATTATCAATTCCAATCCGATTTTTTGAACGACGTTCAAAATTTTTCTTGAACGACGTTCATGATTCTGGCATACATCGTTTCGTGAACATCGTTCATAAACGAGAGACGACAAATGTTCAATTCAATTCTGACGCTCATCCGCGGCCGGGCCTATGGTGGCGAGCAGGCATTCATCGATCGCAATGCGGTGCCGTTGCTGGCCCAGCAGATCCGCGACGCGGCCGGTGCCATTCAGTCGGCGCGGCGGGCGGTGGCGATCGCGATTGCGCAGAACGAGCAGGAAAAGAGCCAGCACGCGGCGATCGTCGGTCGCATCGCCGATCTGGAAACCCGCGCGGTTGCCGCGCTTCAAAAGGGCAGTGACGAGCTTGCCCGGCAAGCGGCCGAGGCGATCGCCCAGCTCGAAGCCGAGCGCGATGCTTCCGAGAAGGCGCAGGCGCAATTCACACAGACGATCGGCAAGCTCAAGGCAATAGTTCGCGCATCGGAAGCGCGCCTGCAGCAATTGCAGCGCGGCGAGCGCCTGGCGCGTGCCACAGAGCAGACGCAGAAGCTGAATGCCGCCTGCGATGACAATTCCGGCCTGGCAACGCTGGATGACGCTGAAGAGACGCTTGCCCGCCTTCAGGCCTATCAGAACCGCTGCGAAGTCGCCGCCTCGGCCATGAAGGAAATGAACGCTGCCAGCCGGCCCGAAATCGTTATCGAAAAGCTCGCCGATGCCGGCTTCGGCGCACCGCTTGGCCCTTCGGCCGACGACGTGCTTGCCCGCCTGCGCGAACGCATGAATTCAGCAGCCTGAAACCGAATACACCAGACATATCAGAGAGGATACGATCATGAACGACAGCTTCCAGAAGCATTCCCAGGCTTGGGTCAGCTTCTCCTACATTTCCTTCGGCGCCGCCGCCTTCATGCTGTTCGTCGGTCTTTACATGATGCCGATCGATCTTTGGGGTAAAGGTTATCTCGCCATGGGCATCCTGATGCTGGTGCAGACGGCGGTCAACGTCACCAAGACGATCCGCGACAATAGCGAGGCTGACAAGCTGATCCGCAAGGTGGAGGATGCCCGCACGGAGAAGCTGCTGGTTAAGTTCAATCGTGACGGTCAGGACTAACCTTTATTAACGACGCTGCAGGGTTGTATCAGTGCTCAACCTTTGCGTAACCACTCTGTGGCGTCTTGTTGGCTGAACGAGGGGTATGCCATGCAAAAGCACCTGATGAGATCGAGGAAATTCGCGCCGCTGTTCTGGACGCAGTTCCTCACCGCCTTCAACGACAATTTTCTGAAGCAGACATTGGTTTTCGTCATTCTCGCGCAGATGGCGACGGAGGGTGCGGCGCTGGTGACGCTTGCCGGCGGCATTTTCATCGTGCCGTTCCTGCTGCTGTCGGCGATTGCCGGTGAACTCGCCGACAAATACGACAAGGCCAAGATGGCCGAGCTGCTGAAGCGATGCGAGCTTCTCGTGGCGGCGATCTCGGTCGTCGGTATCGCCTTCTCGTCCATCTGGATCCTGATGCTCGCCCTGTTCGGCTTCGGCGTCATTTCTTCGCTCTTCGGGCCGATCAAGTACGGCATCCTGCCGGATCATCTGGAAAGCCGCGATCTTCCCAAGGCCAATGCCTGGATCGAGGGCGGCACCTTCATCGCCATTCTGACCGGCACCATGGTTGCCGCGGTCGCCTTCCGCGAGGGCGAGAATGTCTGGATCTTCGGCCCGATGATGATGGGACTTTCCATCCTCTGCTGGTTCGCCGCACGCATGATCCCCTCGACCGGGTCAAAGGCGCCGGACCTGGTCGTCGACACCAATGTCGCGCGCTCCAGCTACAGGCTGGTCAATGAGCTTCGCGCCGATAGCCGCATCTGGCGGGCATCGCTGATGAATTGCTGGTTCTGGTTCGTCGGCGCCTTCATCATGTCGATGCTGCCGGTCATGGTCACCGATATTCTCGGTGGCTCCGAAATCGTCGTTCCCGCCTATCTGGCGATCTTTGCCGTGTCCGTCGCCATCGGTTCGGCCATTGCCGGATGGATGGCTGCCGGCCGCATCGTGCTTTTGCCCGCACCTGTCGGCATGCTGATCGTCGCGCTCTTCGGTCTCGATCTCGCCTGGAATCTCTGGGGTCTTCAGTCGACCAGCCACGCCGAAACCATTCTCGCCTTCTTCGCCGGGCCGAAGACCATCCGCGTCGCCATCGATCTCGCCGGCATGGCGATCGGCGGTGCCTTCCTGGCCGTCCCGACTTTCTCGGCCATGCAGAGCTGGGCGCATGAGGATCGTCGCGCCCGTGTTATCGGCGCAGCCAACGTGCTGTCGGCTCTCTTCATCGCCGTCGGCCTGGCGCTTGTGGCTGTCCTGCAGGCCGTCGGCCTGTCGATTCCGGTCGTCATCGTCAGCATCTCCGCACTGAACGTCGTCGTGGCATGGGTGATGCTGAAAACTCTGCCGACCAATGCTTTCCGCGACCTCATCTCCATCATCTTCCGCGCCTTCATGCGGCTCGAAGTCGAGGGCCTGGAAAACATCCGCAAGGCCGGCCCAGCGCCGATCATTGCTTTGAACCATGTCAGCCTGCTCGATGGCGCGCTGGCACTCGCCATCACCGAGGAAGAGCCTGTCTTTGCGATCGATTATTCCTTCGCCAAGAAATGGTGGGTGCGGCCGCTTTTGACGAAGTGCAAGTTCTTGCCGCTCGACCCGACGAAGCCGATGGCGACGCGCTCGCTGATCAAGGTCATCCAGGACGGCAGCCCGGTCGGCATCTTCCCCGAGGGTCGCCTGACCGTGACAGGCACCCTGATGAAGGTCTATGACGGTGCGGCCATGGTCGCCGACAAGACCGGCGCAATGATCGTACCCGTTCGCATCGACGGCCTGGAAAAGAGCTACGCTTCCTATCTGACGTCGAGCCACGTTCGCCGCCGCCTCTTCCCCAAGGTCAAGGTGACGATCCTCGAGCCGGTCAAGCTCGATGTCCCGGCGGAGCTAAAGGGCCGCAAGCGTCGCATCGCCGCCGGTGTCGCTCTCTACCAGATCATGTCGACGCTGATGTTCCGCACCGCCGACACGAACAATACGGTGCTTGGACGCGTCATCGAAAGCGCCCACGAATATGGCGGCAAGAAGCTCGCCGTCGAAGATCCGATTGCCGGCAAGCTGTCCTATGCCAAGCTTCTGACCGGTGCCGCAGTGCTGGGCGCGAAGTTCAAGAAGATGTTCCCAAAGGAGAAGACGCTTGGCGTCATGCTGCCGAACGCCAACGGCACGGCCGCGACCCTGCTTGGCGTCATGTCGGCGGGCAAGGTCCCGGCCATGCTGAACTTCACAGCGGGTGCGGCCAATATCCTGTCTGCCTGCCGGACGGCAGAGGTCAAGCATGTGCTCTGCTCGCGCGCCTTCGTCACGCAGGCAAAGCTCGGTCCGGTCGTCGAAGAGCTCGAAAAGCATATGACATTCGTGTGGCTGGATGAGCTGCGCACGCAGGTCACCTTCCTCGACAAGATCGTCGGCCTCATGCGCAAATATCGGCCGCTGGTGAAGCGCAATGCCGATGATCCGGCAGTCATCCTCTTTACCTCCGGTTCCGAAGGCGCGCCGAAAGGCGTGGTGCTGACCCACCGCAATATCCTGTCGAACGCGGCGCAGGCCGCCTCGCGCATCGACTTCCACCCCGGCGACAAGGTGTTCAACATCCTGCCGATGTTCCACTCCTTCGGCCTGACGGCCGGCACGATCCTGCCGCTGGTCTCGGGCGTGCCGGTGTTTCTCTATCCGTCGCCACTGCACTACCGCATCGTGCCGGAGCTGATCTACGTCTCGAACGCAACCATCGTCTTCGGCACGGATACGTTCCTGAACGGCTATGCACGCAGCGCCCATCCTTACGATCTGAGATCAATCCGCTACATCTTCTCCGGCGCCGAGCCGGTGAAGGCGTCGACCCGCGAAGCCTATATGGAGAAATTCGGCCTGCGCATCCTGGAAGGCTACGGCGTCACCGAGGCGGCCCCGGTGATCTCGCTGAATACGCCGATGTACAATCGTACGGGAACGGTCGGCAAGATCATGCCGGGCATGCAATGGAAGCTCGAGCCGGTTCCCGGCATCGACGAGGGCGGCCGTCTTCTCATCCGCGGCGCCAATGTGATGGCCGGCTACCTGCGCGCCGACAATCCCGGCGTCCTCGAGCCGCTGCCGGAGGGCTGGCATGATACCGGCGACATCGTCACCATCGATGAGGACGGTTTCGTCAAAATCTGCGGCCGGGCCAAGCGCTTTGCCAAGATCGGCGGCGAAATGATCTCGCTTGCCGCGGTGGAGACCCTTGCCGCGCAACTCTGGCCTGGTGCTCTGAGCGTCGTCTCGGCCGTGCCGGACGCCAAGAAGGGCGAGCGTCTTGTGCTCCTGACCGATGCGCCGGATGCGACCCGTAGCGATTTCCTGGCATTCGCGAAATCGAAGGGTGCCACGGAAATGATGGTCCCCGCCGAAGTCACTGTCGGCAAGGTGCCGGTCCTCGGTTCCGGCAAGGTCGATTTCGTGACGGCGCGTGCCATGGCTTTGGAAGCTCAGTCGCAGTCACAGGCGGCGTAAGCTTCCGATCCTGAAAGACAAAGCGGTCGATGGTTTTAGCCATCGGCCGCTTTTTGCTGTCGCCGCTAGACCATTGTGGATCGCTTCAATTCCGCTTCAGGCAATGCGTGGCAGAACGATCTGAAAGGTCGTGCCGTCCTTGCCGCTGTCAAGCAGCTCGATGCCGCCGCCATGCGAGGCAAGCATTGCCCGGACGATGCCGAGGCCCATGCCCGTGCCGCCATCATCCCGCCGCGTCGAGAAGAATGGCTCGAAGATGCGGTCCCGATTGCCGTCGGCAATGCCGCGCCCATTGTCGCGAACCTGGACCGTCATCCTTCGCCCTTCGCCGCTTGCCTTGATCGCAAGTTTTGTGGCGCCGTTCTGGAAGCTGTTCTCCACCAGATTGGCAAAGATGATGCCGGCGGCCTCGCCGGGCAGTGCCAGTATGTCGTCGGCGCTTCCCTCATCGCTAACAGCCAGTTGACGAAACTGCATTCCGAGCTGGCTTATGATGTCGCGAAGGCTGCTTGAACCCCGTTCGGACGGCAGCTCGGCTTTCGCTAGCTCCCGCAGGCGTGACAACAGCCTGTCCAGCCGTTCTGTATCCGCGATGATATTGGCGAGGAAGCGGTTGCGTTGCTCGACGCTCATCGGATTGCTGTCGTCATCATCGCGCAGGAGCTCGGCCGCGCCTTTGATCGAGGTCAGGGGCGATTTCAGCTCGTGGGAAACATGGGCGGCGAAGGAGCGGACGTAATCGGAATGATCGACCAGTTTGCCGGCGAGATCGAGAAAGCTTTGCGAGAGGGTCGCAACCTCCCGCGTGCCATAAATTTCGAGTGGTCGGATCGCTGAGCGTCCTCCGCGGGCGATCTCGTTCGTGCGGGCGATCAGTGCGTTGATCGGCACGGTCAGCGTGCGTGTCAGAACATAGGCGACGACCAAGGTGAGGAGAAGAACGGCGGCGAGTGTCGCAATCTCCGCCGGCGCCATGGCGCCGGAGGCGGCGCGAACGACGCGAAACCAGATGATCGTGAGCATCGGCAGCATCATCACGGTCAGAAGCATGGCGTAGACGATGAGGGCGAGCGGCGGCCGCCATTTCGGCTTCACCCGTGGTGCACGCATCAGGCGCTTCCTTCCATGCCTGATGTCAGCTTGAAGCCGATCCCGTGCACCGTGGCGATGATGCCCTTGCCGCCGGCCGCCGAAAGCTTGGCGCGGATATTGCGGATATGGCTGTCTATGGTGCGGTCGGCCACCTGCATGTCGGCGCCGTAAGCCGCCTCCATCAGCTGGTCGCGGCTGAAGACGATCTCAGGGCGCGTCAGCAGCGTGTCGAGGATGGAAAATTCGAGCGCCGTGAGGTTCAGCGGCATGTCGGCGAAACTCGCCGTACGGCCGCCGCGATTGAGCCGCAGCGGACCCACGGACACAGAGCCGTTGACCGCATCCGGCTCAGAACCGTTTCCGCTGCGCTTCAGGATAGTCCGGACCCGGGCAACCAGCTCGCGCGGGCTGAAGGGCTTGGTGACATAATCGTCGCCGCCGATCTCCAGCCCGACAATCCTGTCGATTTCCTCGTCGCGCGCCGAGAGGAAGAGGATCGGAAGATCAGATGTCTTGCGGATGCGCCGGCAGACCTCCAGCCCATCCATTTCGGGCATGCCGACATCAAGCACGATCAGATCGAGACCGCCTTTGTGAAAAGCCATCATGGCCTCCGTCCCGTTGCGGGCGGTCGTCGTCTTCATGCCGGCGCGATCGAGCGCGAAGCAGATCACGTCGCGAATATTGGGTTCGTCGTCGACGACGAGGATGCGCTGTGCCATGCGATGCGGGTCCTGGTTTACTCGCCCGTTGTCTTCGTTTCGCGCTCATCTTGCAAGCACCGCATGGATCTTGAGGTAGTCGTCGAGACGGGCGGCGCGATATGTCCAGCTTCGCCAGTCGAGCGAGCGAGCCTCATGCTGCCATCGAAGCACTTCGCGCACCCTGCGGACATTGCCGTCGGCAGGCAGCGCTGCCAGATAGGTATCGAGTGAGGGGATGGCTGCCGGGCCGAGCACTGCGAGATAATCAAGGTCGAGCACGATGCCTTCGCCCGATATTTCGCGGCTATGGGCGACATTGAAGCGGGCGATGAAGGCGGGAATATCGGCGAGCGCGGCGGCGTAAAGCGTGATGACCAGCGTCACGGAGCTGAGTGCGGTCAGCCATTCGTTCGAGCGGTGAAGCAGGATGCGCAGGAGGATGAGGAAGAGGCCGATCGCGACAAGCCCCATCCATAAACCGGCCGCAACGCGCAGCTCCGTCAGCGAATAGACTTCGACATAGAGATCGAGCCGCAGGATGGAGGAAAGGCAGAGCAGGATATTCTGCGCGATCCAGAGATGCACGAGGCCGCGAAGCAGGGCGCTTCCATCGCCCTGTCCGCCGCGGCGCATGGCGACGAGCACGAAGACGGCAGCGAGGATTGCGGTGATCATCAGCGGATAGGCGCCGCGATGGGCGTATTCGGCATGGGTCATGCCATCGGGCAGGCTGGCCCCGCCCCAGAGATAGGTGAGATCGAGGAGCGTCTGCACCGCAAACAGCACGTTGAATACGAGCAGCGAGCGCAGCAAGGCGCCATGGCCGAACAGCCCATCCTCAGTTCCCGCGACGATATCAGGCATTTCGCGTCGATGAGGGCGGCGCCGCGCCAGGCGTGGATAAAGAAGCAGCGACACGAAAGCTGCGACGACAAGCCAGAAGCCGATGCGCCACAGGTTCAGCAATTGCAGCAGGAAGGTAAGGTCGATGCTGCGCAGCGTCTTGTCGATCAGTGGATTGGCCATTGCGAAGAGGGCAAGAAAGCCCGCGGCAAAACCCAACGGCATGATCCAGCCGCGAAGGTGGTGCCGCACGCCTTGCGATGACGGTTTCTGCAGGTGCTGTAGCCAGCGATAGCTTACTCGACGGAAAGGCCGCGCCGGCACATCCAGGAGGAAGCGGAGCAGGACGAGCGGCAAGCGCGTCCATTGCCGAGGGATCAATCCGCCGGCGCCAAGCGAGACGCAGGCAAGAGCGAGCAGGCAGACGGTGACGCCCATCCAAGAAAGGGTCTCGATGAGCGGGATCGATGCGGCGAAGCCGAGCAGCAACAGCCCGGCAGCTTTGGAAAGGGACAGGGATTTTCTGGAGCAGATCAGCAGAGCCGTGGCGACGATATTGGCGAAAAGGAAAAGGTTGAGGCCGGGCTCCCTCTCGAAAAGAAGAAAGTCGGCGAATACGACGAGAGCAAGAAGTATCAGGAATTTTCGATTGGAGTTGCTTGCGGAATTGGCGGGAAGGGTAGAGGCGTCGGATATGCTCATCGGTATCGGCTCCGTGCAAGACGTTCGGTCGTGGCCAATGCTATGATCCTGGCGCATTGAGGGGGCGGATCCGCCTGAGGAGGATGATCGTCCACCAGCCACCAGCCTTCCTTGAGGAGGCTATGCGGCAGGCGAACGGGCGGGGCGGCTGGGGTCTCGGGCGTGTTGTTCATGACGCGACGATGCCGCTCGGCTTTGCAGAAACTGTGCAGAGCGCTAGGAGCTATTCAGGAAAATTGGTTAAGTTCGAAAGTCGAATTCATCGACACTGTGCGAGGCCTGAACAACAATTGCTTCAGGTGCGGCCAATCTTGGCCAGGATCAACTTGAGCATTTTTCGATGGATGTCCCATAACGGGGCAGTCACTTGTGGAACTTAACCGTATGTTTTCCAGCTTCCAGTCATCCTATGGATTGCCGGTTTGAAAATCGATTTGTTGTCGGCGCTGTCGTACTCACCCCTGACGACAGCCGGGAGTCTCGGAGGCGGCCCTTCAGCTGCAGCCGAGATTCCCGTCAGAGGATACCAATGCCAATCGGCCGGTGCCCAATAGAGTGAGAGAGCGGCTGCGAAATATCGGGATGTCGGGGTCCAGCCATTCGCCACGGTCGTGGATTGGATTGGCGGGGATGTGCATTCCAGAGGCCCGGAATAGGCTTTCCTCGCCGCTTGTTCAGGCTTTATCATATCGGTTGATGTCATAACTGAAGGCTCGACGAGAGAAGTACTTCAGGAATGCATGAGCGAGGCGCAGGGAACGGTAGATGAGAATTACGACGATTACGAATTGGGCCTACGGCATCACCGTCGTCCTGACCGTGCTGTCCGCCGTGGCATTCATCCTCTCGGCCCGAAGTGCCATCCAGGAGAGGCAGGCTGTCGAGCAGCACCTGCTGTTGAACAGCATGGGCGAGGAACTTGCGCTCGCGGCGGAAGAGACGACGGACGAGGCTCGCCTCTACGTCATGCGCGGCGCCGCGAGACATCTCGATGCTTTCACAGTCGACGAGGGCGAGGAGCGCCGGCGCGATACTGCGCTCAATTCCTTGCGTGGCTCGGGCATTCCCGATGCCGAGCGTCAGGTCGTCGAGCAGGTGGCAGCCAATGCGGAAGGGCTGGATAAGATAGAGGAAGCGGCGGTGGCCGCTTATACCGGCGGCAATCAGACGGGTGCGCGCGATACCCTGTTCGGGCCGGAGCATGAACGTATCCAGATGGCTCTCCTCAACAGTGTCAGCCAGTTTCGCACCCTAGCTGCCGCGCGCACCGAAACGGCCGTGCGCAGTGCGCAGGCACGCAGCGATCTTTGGGCCGATGTCGCCAAGGTGATGCTTGCCCTGACTGCGGCGGTATTTCTCGGCGTGCTCTATTTCATCATGCGGCGTCGGGTTGCCCTGCCGTTGATCCGCATGACCGGCATCGTCAACCGGTTGGCAAAGCAGGACTATGCCGTCGAAGTGCCGACCGACCGCCGGCGCGACGAAATCGGCGAGATGAACGACGCCATTCAGATCTTCCGCGAGAACGGTCTGGAGCGGAACCGGCTGGATGCCGAGCGCAAGCGCGACCTGGAGACGAAGGATCTCATCCTGCAGATGATGCATCGCCTGCAGGCCTGCTACGCTCAGAACGAGCTTGCCGAAGTCGTCGCGCTATTCGTGCCGCAGATCTTTCCAGGCATCGCGGGTTGCCTTTACATGATGAACGAGAGCAGGACGGCGCTGACGGAAGTCAGCCGGTGGCTGGAGCCGGCCCATACCGAGCCTTCCTTCCCCGCTTCGGCCTGCTGGGGGCTGCGTCGCGGCCGGCCGCATGTCAGCCATGTCGCCGACAATGATATTCCCTGCCAGCATCTGGATGGTTCCGGCGTGCCCGGCCTTTGCGTGCCCTTGACAGCGCTCGGCGAGGCGATCGGCCTGCTCTATTTCGAAGATCGATCGAAGGACGCGACCGCGGCCGATGCGCCACGGCTCTACCTGGAACTGATCGCGGAGAATATCGGCCTTGCCATCGCAAACCTGCAGTTGCGCGACAGGCTGATCAATCTTGCCGTGCGCGACGCGCTGACGGGCCTGCTCAACAGGCGCTCCCTGGATGAAATGCTGAACAATCTTTACCGGGATCATTCAGCCCGCACGGTCATCTGCATGATGATCGACATCGATCACTTCAAGCGCTTCAACGACGAGTTCGGCCATGATGCCGGCGACGAAGTGCTGCGCCATGTCGGGCAGATCGTCGCCGATACGGTCGCCGAAACCGGCACGGTCTATCGTTTCGGCGGGGAGGAGCTGACGGTCATCGCCACCGACATGGCCGACCAGGCGGGCTTCGCGCTTGCCGAGCAACTGCGCGCGCGGGTCTTCGCCACGCCGTTTTCCTATCGCGCACGCATCGTCGGGCCGCTCTCCGTCTCCGTCGGCATCGCCTCATCCCCGGCTTCCGGACCGGCTAAGACATTGATCAATCGCGCCGACGGCGCTTTGCTGAAGGCAAAGCTCGACGGACGCAACAGGACCGTTGCGGCGTTTGCGATGGAACCGGAGGAGGAGCTGAAGAGAGGCCAGAGCTGATTTTGAAGGGTGCGAATATCGCGCCGAAATCCGATTTTGCTGCCTTGCCGAATACGCGTCTCGATTGTAGCTTGAAGCTGGAAATCGCATAAATGGAGGGCGCGAGTTTATGGGCATGACGCAGAATGCTTCACCTTTGTCGCCGGATAGCGAGGCCCTGCAGTCGATGGGTTTCGATCCGGCTCTTCACCGTAAGTTTGCGGCCGGCATCGAATCGGGCTTATTGCGCGATCTGCATGTCGTGCTTGCCGCCCGTTCTCAACAGCTCGTCCTGGAACATTACGGCGTTGGTTCCGATGAAAATTGGGGCACTCCGCTCGTTAGCGTCGCATTCGACGCGGACACGCTGCACGATCTCCGCTCGGTGACCAAGAGCATCGTCAGTCTCCTTTACGGCATCGCGCTGGACAAGGGATTGGTGCCGCCGCCGGATGCACCCCTCTACGAGCAATTTCCGGAATATGGCGATCTCGCCAAGGATGCGGCACGCGCCAAGATCACCATCGGCCATGCGCTGACGATGACGCTGGGGATGGAGTGGGACGAGGATCGTCCCTACACCGACCCGCTGAACAGCGAAATAGCCATGGAAAACGCGCCGGATCGCTATCGCTTCGTTCTGGAGCGGCCGATGATCGCAGAGCCGGGAACACGTTGGATTTATTCCGGCGGCAGCGTCGCGCTGGTCGGCGCCATCATCGAGCGGGGCACCGGCAAGCGCTTGCCTGATTTCGCGCGAGCCGCCCTCTTCGAGCCGCTGGATATCACCAAGTTCCACTGGTCGGCAGGATATGACGGCGTTGCGTCGGCGGCGTCCGGATTGCGCCTCACGGCGCCCGATTTGCTGAAGATCGGCATGCTGCTTCTGCAAAAGGGCGTGTGGAACGGCCAGAGGATCGTTTCGGAAGAGTGGATCGCGCGATCCCTCACGCCGGCGATTTCGACCGGGGACGGTTTGGACTATGGCATGCTGTGGTTTTGCGGGGATGCGCCCGTGCCGGCGTTCGCCAATCCACGACGTTGGCATGCGGGCTTCGGGAACGGTGGTCAAAGGCTCTGGCTGATGCCCGATGCGGGAATTGCCGCCGTCATCTATTCCGGCAAATACAATGCATGGGATGCCTGGATAACGCCCACGCGTGTCTGGCGCGAGATCATCCTCGCCAACTTCCTGAAAGCCTGAAAATGGCTCCGCCAAAAGACAAGTTCCCCACGCTTTTGACCGACCGGCTGCGGCTTCGAGAAACGAGCATGGATGATTGTGACGATTTCCATGCGTTGATTTCGATACCTGAAGTCACGCGATTTTCGAACTGGGTTGATGCGCCGAAGAAGGCGCAGATCGAGCGCTCTCTGAAATGGATGTACAAAATCTTTCCCAAGGGAGCGGGCTGTACATGGATCATTGAGGATCGGGCTTCCGGTCAATTGCTCGGCGCCATTCGCTTCAACAGTATAGATAAGCACGCCAGATGTGCCGAGCTCGGATATGAATTGCATCCTTCGGCCTGGGGCAAAGGGCTCATGAGTGAGGCGGCGAGGGCAGTCGTTCAATGCGGCTTCGACGTTTTTTCGCTCAATCGTATCGAGGCCTGGACACTGCCGGGAAACACTGCATCCGATCGGGTTCTTGAAAAAGCGGGATTCCAATATGAGGGTACGCTTCGGCAGAAGGCGCGATTCAAAGAGGCCTTTCATGATTTTCGCATGTTCGGCTGTTTGGCGGGCGACCGGTAGAGATCGCCCTCCGTCGATCGCCTAGTCGGTTTCGCTCGCACTACAGCAATTCCAGGAAAAGTGCGCAGCGGTTTTCCGTCCGGAATTGCTAGGAAACAAAGAGATAGAGCGGATCACAGATTCCGTGAAAAGCTGAACCGCTCTATCGGCCGCGAATTGGCCGATTGGATCAATCGATTGGCTGCAGCCAGCCTCGATAGTGAACGACCGGGCCGATGAACGGCAGAGCGATCGACACGTTGAAATGAAATCGATCATTCTCCGCCCACTCGTAAGCCGTGCTTCGGGGCGCAAGAAAGAGCGGTAGCCGAATGCGGAGGAACGACCAGCGCCGTATCTCCATGCTGAGCCCGTTGCCGCGCGGCAGAAGATCGAATGCGAAACGGAAGGGGCCGAAGCGCTCGACAAGCCGGCCCTTTTCCTCGCTCAGCCGGCTGGAGAAACGCTGACCGGAAAAATCCCGGGTCCATTGTTCGATGCCATCATGTTCCTCAAAGGAGACGTGCAGGCCGTGCTTTCCAGAGGCGGGAAAGCCGAACAACTTGGCGATCAGCCGGGCAGCAGGAGAGTGCCCGCGGGTCACGATAGCCTCGCCTTTGGCGCCTCCATCGCCGAAGACGTCGTGCATGGCGCGCACAGGCTCTGACAGATGCGCGAATGTGAGGCCCATGACGCGCTGATAGAGCGGCGTGTAGGGCGCCTCCGTCGTCTCCTCGCCGATTGCCAGATCGCGAAGCAACGTTCGAAAATCATCAAGGGACAGGAGCCCGCCCGCATGACGGGCGCCGGGCGAAAGTCTGTTATCGCTCAGCATTCGGGCCAGCAATTGCGCCGGAAGGGTGGGGATTTCCACGCCGTCGCCGTTTTCGGCGATGAGCGTCCAGCGGCGGGCCCGCATGGCGCCTTGCTGGATACCCTTGATTTCGATCGTCACGGCTGAACGCGCGGTGCCGAACCGTGTCGTCAGGCCCTGCAACGGCAGCAGAAAACGGCTGAGCTTTCGCAGCGACGTCAGCCAACCCCAGATCACTGGCCAGGACAGCAGCCAGAGAGCGAACGTCTGAAAAGCAAATTCAGGCCCGGCCCGAAAGATGACGCTGGGGCTTCCGGCTAAGCTGTCGACCAGCAGATCATGATCCGGCACGTCGGCAAGCGCCACCAGCCGGCGCAGCGGCGGCTTCCCCGCGACCGCGTAGGTTTCGCGCTTTAGCATGTGCCAGCCGGTTGCATCCTGCCAGCGCCGGCCGCGCCAAAGCCGCACCGGCTTGCCGACGTAGCTCAGGATCGCCGATGAGACAGAGGCGCCGGCGGTTGCACGATTGGAGGCGCTGATCGACATGTCGATCGAGCGGACTTCCTGCATGCCCTTGCTGAGCTCCACGACGACGGCACTCGACAAAGCCGGCACGCTCGATGCTCCGGAGACGACGGCGACGCCCGCAGCCCTGGCCCGTTCGTCAAGCGAGCCGATCGCGCCGACGAAATCGCGCGCATCGGCAAGATCGATATAGTGGACGCCGGCCTTTATGCAGGCCCGCGCGACGCGGTCGTCACTTTGCTGGAAAGGGCCGGCCGCATCGATCAGCAGGAAGGGCTTGTGTTCGTCAAGGACCGCAGCCATGTCGCCATTGCGGTCGGCCCGGAGCGCCCTTGCGTTCGGCAGTTGAGCGGCGAGCGCCTTCGCCGCGTCGAGGTTACGTCCGGTAACCAGAATGTCGAAGCCGTCGCCGGCAAGGCGCCGCGACAGGCGCGCGCCGAACCCGCCATAGCCGCCGAGAACGAGGATCTTCCTCAAAGGATGCGGCTCGCCTGTTCGGGTGTCGGCAGCCAGCATGTCTCCCGCCTGCCGAAGATGCGATAGCGGTTGCGGGCAAGCCAATGATAGATCGGGTCGCGCAGCACGCGGGGCACAAGGCGCAAGAGGGAAATTGCCTTCCAGGGCCAGCCAAGGCCTTCATAGATCGAAAGCACCGCGTCGCTGTCTCGCAGCACCTTTGTTCCATCGACGATGATCAGGCTGTCGGGATTGGCAGGGTCTATCCCGCAGGAGCGATAAAGGGCAGCGCCGGTTTCATTCTGCATGGAGGCGAGGCGGAAGCGGCCGATGCGGTCGTGGCGAAGTACGAACTGGGCATTGGCGGTACAGAGCACGCACATGGCGTCGAAGACGATGATCGGCCCTTGATATTCGCTGATATTGCTTTTGCTCATGTTGGCGTCGCGTTTTCCGTGCCCCGGTCTGTTCACAGAATTGTCCGGTTGAGCTGCCGCCGTCAATTGCACGTTTCGGAAGGCTGCCATGCCAAACCAACACAAGAGCGTGAGATTTGAATCGCAGAGCAGGTCGTGGGAGGGGCGGGAGAAGCAGGGCCATCGAGCTGCCCTGCCGGTATGCGGCCCGATCTTGATGACCGGGCCGCGCTTCTACTGGAATAGAGGCTCAGCGGTAGCGCCAGCCGCCATGCCACCGCTCGCGATGCACCCAATAACGGTGCCCGTCCCAATAGCCGCGGCCGGGATAAAATATGCCATAGGCCGGCACCACAGGCACGACCACAACCGGGCGTCCGTTCGGGTGGCAATAGCCATAGGGGCCGCGATGAAAGCCGATGCCGCATCCGTCGCGAGCCTCGGCCGGCGAGATCGCGGTAAAGCAGGCAGTCGCTGCAAAAGCGAGCAAAATAATCTTTTTCATGATGTCCTCATTCGTCCTGGAAGAGCTTGACGCTGTTATCCCTTCAGCGCTTAAACGGCTGCGATCGGTAAATCCGTCGCTGCATTCCGATCGTTTTTGCATTCGCTTGAGGAAGATCGGCTTTTGCAGCGCGCAAGCCTGCAAGTCATCCCAAGAACTGTGCCTGCTGCGGGATCAGGACCGAATTTCAAAATTTTGGGATGCGGGGCGGGACTGTGACGGACAGTCCTTCGCTGCGGGTACCGGCTTTTTGCCGATCATCGGCACACGCCGTATCAGAGCACGCAGAACGGCCAGGATTGCCTTGTATTGCTCCCCCGGGCACAGGCGGCCATTGGCATCGTAGGCAAAGAGGAGACGCCGCCGCGCGAATGCATGCGCCAGCCACAGCGCGAAGGCGACGCCCACGCCCCAGCCCATCAGCGTATCGCTCGCCCAATGAGCGCCTACCCATTGGCGCGACAGGCAGATCAGGACGCCGATCGGCATGAAGATGGGGCGAAGGCGGGGGAAGACCAGCGCCAGCGACATCGCCATGGCGCCGGCCGTTGCCGAATGTCCGGAGGGAAAGGATGCGAAGTCGGCGTGAAAGGCAAAGGGTCGAAAATAAAAGGCACCGTTCGTCTGCAGCAGTTCCGGTCTGGCGCGGCCGATGATGTTCTTGGTGAGCGAAGCGACAATGCCGCCGCCAGCGACCGCCAGGAAGACGAATGCCGCCGCGGTGGCGACGAGATCCGCACCTGTGCGCATGGATTTTCGCAATTTGTGCGCGGGTGCAAGGATCGCGAATATCAGCAGGGCGCCGCTGAACGAGAGCACCAGCAGACCCGTGCCGAGGCTGCTGATCCACTTCGCCATCCCGCGCAATTGCTCGGGAAACGACTTCATCCAGACGCCGAGGGGGTAGTCTGAAGTCACCATCACGAGCAACGACAGGACAAGGAAGATGGCGACGATGGCGATCGGGCGTTCGAGAAATGCGCGATTTTCAGGAGGCGCGACAGCAGGGGTGCTGAAGAAGCATCGAACGCCCCCGATCAGGCGCCTGCGACAGATTTTCGCGGAATGCTCCAGCGCTTCTTTCATGACCTGCTGTTTCCGTCGCCATGCCTGCATAAAGCCGACTTCCCATTGCTGCCGATCGTTCACAGATGCTCGCGAAGACGGACTTATGCGGTGTTTCCCTTGGTGTAAGGCTGCTACAGCAACACGCTGACAGGTGCCTGAAAGCCGCCGTGCCGCGCTTCTCCAGCGTTGATGGACACGCTTTCGGTCGCTCGGGCTGATCGGCGGCGTGCCCGTCTACATCAGCGGCAGCCAGTTCAAGGCTTGGAAGTACACTCAAATCACCATCGACGGCGTGACGGGGCTAGGCCGGCAGATGCCGGAATGCTCCGCGCAGAGATGCAACCTATGGAAAAGGCGCTATGTCGATTTATATCCTGGGTTATCCAAGTTTTAACTAACCCCTGGTAGTAGTAACCGCATCGACTATCGCATGAGGCATAGAGCTTTGCGCTAGGTTTCCATGAAGGAGAGGCTGAAGCGCTGCGAGGATTCGCGATGACATCCATCCCCAACACGCCTTCGGCGGCTTTAGCCATCCTCCAGCGGCTGAATGCCACCGGCACTGCAGCACCGCAGCGGACTCAATCCAGGACCGACAGCTTGATTGCTGTGTCGACTGGTCAGGCTGACAAGATCGCCGCATCAAAACAGCCGACCCAGGGGCAATCGAAGGTCTCGGAGGCATTCTTCGCGACGAACGGTAAGGTCGATCTTACGAAGATGAAGCTTGATCTCATCTATCGCACCGGTAAGGCCCTGGGTGTCGAACACGACGATTATGCTTCGATGGAAGATTTCGCCAAGGCCATGCAAAAGGCCTATAGCGAACTGGAGCCCGCCGAAGTCAACGCTATTGAGCATGATCTCGGCCTCGATAAACTCGGCCTGTCGCTCGAAGAGGTGATCAACAGCGCCAAGGGTCCCGAGCGCAATGATAAGGTGACGCGCGCGCTGAAGCAGCAAATGGATAAGAGCAAGGGCGAGGATGACGATGGCCAGACGAGCCAGCAAGTGATCCTGGGGCCAGACGAAGTCGGCCTCTACAGCCCCTCGTCAATCAAGTAGTTTCGAATTGGAAGCTATTGGCGCAAGTCTGCCTGGGGCAGCGAGCCCGCCTCGTATAAGTCCGGCCACAGCATCAGCCGCTGTTTCCATGTAGCTCGGATCGCGATGGAGCAGCACGACGGCAAACGAGCCGTCGAGAAGCAGCATGATCTGGCGCGCGAGCGGTAAAGCATCGCTGCCTGCTCCGGCTTCCGCGAAGACCGAGCCCAGCCAATCTTCAACACGCTTCTTGTGGGCGCGGGCGACTACCAGAGCCGGATGGCCGGGAAGGTTGATGAGTTCCACCGAGGTGCGCAGGAAGCCGCAGCCCTTCCACTTCGCGCTTTGCGCCGATTGCGCCAGACGGCGAAAAATGCCGGCGACCTTCTCGGCAATGTCGCCGTCCGTTTCCTCGAACCAGCGCTTGAAGAGAACAAGGTTCGGTTCGTCGCGCGCCTGGAGATGGGCAGCGATCAGGTCGTCCTTGCTGCGGAAATGATAATAGAGGGTACGCTTGGTGACGCCCGCCTTCTCGGCAATGGCGTCGACGCTGATGGCGCGGATACCATCTTGATGGAAGAGTTTTCCGGCGGACTGAAGAATGCGATCGCGTGTCGGCTGGGGGCTGTCCTTCATGGCTCAATGTATACCGGGTAGTGAATATACACAACGTGGCGATCACCTCATGTTGGCGGTCATGAGCGAACAAGCAATTCCATCCACGGGCGCAAGCAGCCTGCCGATTTCCATACCCTGCCGGGATGGTGTCGTTCTCGGCGGCCATCTTTGGCTGACCTCCACGCATAGGCCGATAGGCAGCGTCATTATCAATCCGGCTACCGGTGTTCTGGCACGCTACTATCATCGTTATGCGCAGTTTCTGGCGGGGCATGGGTTCGATGTGCTGACATACGACTATCGCGGCATCGGCCAGTCACGGCCGCAGCGGATGCGGGGTTCGGGCTATCGTTGGCGGGATTGGGGTGAGCGGGATTTCGATGCCGCGCTTTTGCTGATGGCCGACCATCGACGCAACGGTCCGCTCATGGTGGTTGGCCATAGCGTCGGCGGCTTCCTGCCGGGGCTGGCCGAAAGCGCCCCGATGATCGACAGGATGCTGACGGTTGGTGCTCAATATGCCTGGTGGGGCGATTACATGCCCCGCAGGCGAGCCGCTCTTTTCCTCAAATGGCATGTCGCCATGCCTGCAATCACCGCTTTCTGCGGCTATTTTCCGGGCCGCCGGCTTGGCTGGCTGGAGGATTTGCCGAAAGGCGTGGCAAACGAGTGGAGTTTTCGCGGGCGCCGGTTCGAGCGCAGCCATCCGAAAGCCGAGCGGGAGATCGCGCTGCATCGCATGGCGGCGGTCAAAGCCCCGATTTTGGCTGTTGCGGTTTCGGACGACGAACTCGGCACGATGCCGGCCATTCACCGCACGCTGCGTTATTATACCAGCGCACAACGCATGTCGGTGCTGCTGAAGCCGGCCGATTTCGGCCGCGATGCGATCGGCCATTTCGGCCTGTTTCATGATCGCCATGCCAGCGGCTTCTGGATCGACACGCTTTCCTGGCTGCGGGAAGGCCGCAATCCCTGGCCGGCATCCGCGTCGAGTGTCGGGAGCAAATAGCCTATTCATGAACGCTGAATATAGCTTCATGCTGATTATGCTGCCTAATCGTTAGATGCAGCGTCCCATATTTTATCCGCATCGAACCCGGAACGCTGGCAATAGCAGGAGAGATGCGATGAAGAAGCGTGTACTTGGAAAAAGCGGTCTTGAAGTTTCGGCTTTGGGCTTCGGCTGTATGGGATTGAACTTCAGCTATGGTCATGCACTGAGCAGGGATGACGGTATCAAGCTCGTGCGCGATGCCGTCGAGCGTGGCGTAACCTTCTTCGACACCGCTGAAATCTATGGCCCCTTCACCAACGAGGAAATCGTCGGCGAAGCTCTGAAGCCCGTCCGCGATCAGGTCGTGATCGCTACAAAATTCGGCTTCCGGATCGAAAATGGCAAGGCTAACGGTCTTGACAGCCGTCCCGAGCATATCCGGGCCGTCGCGGACGCCTCGCTGAAGCGGCTGGGTATCGAGGTCATCGATCTCTTCTATCAGCACCGTGTCGATCCCGAAGTGCCGATCGAGGATGTGGCTGGCGCGGTGAAGGATCTGATCGCCGCCGGCAAGGTGAGGCATTTCGGTCTTTCCGAACCCGGTGCGCAGACGGTGCGTCGCGCCCATGCGGTACAGCCGGTGACGGCATTGCAAAATGAATATTCGCTCTGGACGCGTGGACCGGAAAGCAACGGCATCCTGCAGGCCTGCGAGGAATTGGGCATCGGCCTCGTTGCCTACAGCCCGCTCGGCAAGGGTTTCCTGACTGGCGCCATGGGCAAGGATACTAAGATCGACGAGAACGATTTCCGTCGCATCCTGCCGCGCTTCACGCCGGAAGCGATGGAAAAGAACCAGGCGCTCGTCGACCTTCTGAGGCAGATCGCCGATGACAAGAAGGCGACGCCGGCCCAAATCGCGCTCGCATGGCTGTTGGCTCAGAAACCATGGATCGTCCCAATTCCCGGCACGACCAAGCTGCATCGACTGGAAGAAAATCTCGCGGCGGCCGATGTCGAACTGAGTGCGGCCGACCTTGCCGAAATCCAGCGCACCGCTGCGGAAATAGCCATCGAAGGCGAGCGTTATCCCGAACAGCTCATGAAGACCACGGGTCGCTAAATTCCACGCTCCTGTGGCCGCCGCCGGCGGCCACGAACCCTATGCTGCGTTTGCCAATGAATTTGCTGTGGGCGCCACTATGGCGTGACCGCATAACGCAGATAAATTGCTCCGTGCCCCAATGTCTCGCAGCTCTTGAGCGAAAGCCGGATCTTTCCAGCCAGACCTTCCTCACCGTATTCGACGATGCTCTGGCTTGCGGAGCGTCCATCGAGAGCGGGCGCGACGATCAAGCTGATTTCATTGACAAGACCGGCGGCAAGGAAGGAACCGTTGATCCCGGCACCGCCTTCCAGCAACAGGCGCTTGATGCCGAGTTCTCGTCCCAGGGTGTCCAGCATGGCGGATAGGTCGGGCTGGGCTTGCGCGGAGACGATATAGGAAATGCCATCATCAGCCAGCTCCGCAAGGTGGCTGTCGGGCACATCGCTGCCGAGAAGGACGACGATATGGTCGCCATCGATCTCGCTCTCGGTGAAGTGCAGCTTGCCGGACATATCGAGAGCAACAGCGAAATTGGCTGCCTCGCGATTGGCAAAATGGAAGGGGCGCTCGACCTTGCCCTGATCACCTGGCGGATGTGGGCCGCCTCTGCTCATTTCGGCCATCGTCACGCGACCGACCATCCAGGCATCGCCCTCAAGCTTCTGGTGGCAGGATTGATAGAGAGCCGTCCAATCGCCGAGCTCGCCGTCCGGGCTGTCCGTCCAGCGGCTCGGATGCAGTCCGCCGTCGAGCGACGAGACCATGTGGCAGATGATATAGGGCTTCATGGTTGAACCTTCCCCAGATAATCCGCGTCGCTCACCTTCTCCAGCCAGGTGACGGGCGAGCCGTTTTCCTTTTCGGCAATGGCGATATGAACCATGGCGCAATCGGGCGATGCGCCATGCCAATGCTTTTCGCCTGGCGTGAACCAGACGATGTCGCCCGGCCGGATCTCTTCGACCGGCCCGCCTTCTCGTTGGACGCGTCCCAAACCGGAGACGACGAGCAAAGTCTGGCCGAAGGGATGGGTGTGCCATGCGGTGCGGGCGCTGGGCTCGAACGTCACGGTCGCGCCGCTGAGATTGCTGCTGCCGCTAAAGGATGCGTCGATGCGAACCGTGCCGGTGAAATAGTCTTCCGGCCCTCTCGCCGATGGCTGAGAACCGCTGCGCCTGATGTCCATCGCTTTGTACTCCCTGGAGGAAATTACGGCTCGCCAGCCGTTATTCAAGGGACCTTAGGCTTGTCGCATAGTCAGGACCATACAATATAAATGGCATGTAATTATATCTGGGGCTCATGAATGCAGCGGGAAGAACTGGTCGATCTCAACGCCTTTGCCGTTGTGGCCGAGGAAAAGAGTTTCACGCGCGCCGCCGCTAAACTGGGCACATCGCAATCATCCCTCAGCCACACGATCCGGCGCCTCGAGGCGCGGCTGGGCGTGCGCCTGCTGACACGGACCACGCGCAATGTGGCGCCGACGGAAGCGGGGGAGCGGCTGCTCGCCACTCTTCGCCCCGCGCTCGAAAGCATCGATACCGAACTCGCCTCCCTACGCGAATTGCGGGAAAAGCCCGCGGGAACCATCCGCATCACCACCTCCGAGCACGCCGCCACGACGATCCTGTGGCCTGCGCTTGAAAAGCTCCTGCCGCAATATCCGGACGTCCATATCGAACTCAGCATCGATTCCGGTTTGCGCGATATCGTCGCCGATCGCTTCGATGCCGGCGTTAGGCTTGGCGAGGCGCTTGCAAAGGACATGATTGCGGTCAGGATCAGCCCCGATATGCGCATGGTGATTGTCGGTTCACCGGATTATTTTTCCAAATATCCCATGCCGAAGACGCCGAACGATCTTGCCGATCACAACTGCATCAACCTGCGTCTGGCGAGCGCGGGCGGCCTCTATGCCTGGGAGCTTGAAAACGAGGGGCGAGAGGTCCGCGTGCGGGTCGACGGCCAGCTCGCCTTCAACAATGTCGGCATGATCGTGCGGGCTGCGAAGGCAGGGTTGGGGCTCGGCTTTGTCATGGAGGATCATATTGCCGCCGATGTGGCGGAGGGGCGGCTGATGCGCGTCCTCGACGACTGGTGCACGCCCTTTTCCGGCTATCATCTCTATTATCCGAGCCGCCGCCAGCCGTCGGCGGCATTCTCTCTTCTGGTCGATGCCTTGCGTTACCGAGGTTAATCCCGGCCGCGCAGTGGCAGCCGAGATCAACGATGTTGTCTTATGGCCGTTCAGGCCGTTGCCGGCACGCAAAGCGAGGCCATGTCGATCACGAAGCGGTAGGGGGTATTCGGCGCGCTGAAGGGTCGCGAAAGCGGATCACCTCCTGCGTTTCGCGCATGCCGCCGATCGGCGATCCCGCGACACGGTGCCGGCCGATGAGGAAGGGAAGGCCGTTCACCTCGCTCCATGGGCGGACCTGTCGGACCACTAAAAGCGATCAGCGGATTGGTGACCGACCCATTATCCGGATTTCCGAATTGTAAAATCGCAAATTGCAGCTTATTTCCTTTGTCCGGTAATCTTACATGTCGTCTCGGATATGTATCGGCTTGCGCCGGCTGGGGGATAATGCATGCATCTTGGTGACTATGCCGCGCTCGGGCATTCGGAGTTGCGCGTCAGTCCGCTTGCACTCGGAACCATGACGTTCGATGAGGGCTTTGCCTGGCATTCGCGCGATAAGGCTGCGTCGATCCTCGATCGTTATCTCGATCTCGGCGGCAATTATCTCGACACCGGCAACGGCGACGTAAAAGCGGGTAGCCAGACGGTTGTCGGGGATTATTTCGCGCAGAACTCGATCAGGCGCGACCGGCTTGTCGTTGCTGCCAGGTTCAGCGCCGATCGAAACGGCGAAGCATCTGGCCGCAAAGCTGTCATAGATGGCTTCGAACGGGCCTTGCGGCGGCTTCGCACCGACTATCTTGACCTCTATTGGCTGAACAATTGGGATATACAGGCTCCGCTGGAGGAAATACTCGCGGCGCTGCACGATCTCGTTCAATCGGGAAAACTGCGCTATTTCGGCATCTCCGATGCGCCGGCCTGGAAGGTGGCGCACGCACACCTGCTCGCACAATCCAACGGCTGGCCGCCATTCATCGGTCTGCAGATTGAATATTCGCTCGCCGCACGGCTCTTCGAGATCGAACTCATTCCGATGGCGCGGGGATTGGGGCTCGGCGTCGTATCGCATTCGCCGTTGAACGGCGGGCTCATCAGCGGAAAATATACGCGCGCCGACAATGCGCGGCTGAGGTCGGGTCAGGCGCAATTGGCGCAGACGCCCGACGAACAGGATTTCGAGATCGTCGATGCCTTGATCCGTGTCGCCGGTGAGCTTGACACGAGTACCGCTCGCGTTGCCCTTGCCTGGGCCATGGCGCGTCCGGGCGTGTCGTCCACCGTTATCGGCGTGCGGAGCATGGAGCAGCTGGACGAGGATATCGGCGCACTCGACGTCCAACTCTCGACCGAACAGACGGTGACCCTCGACGCGCTGACGATCCCGAGCCATTCGCTTGTCCCGCCGCTGGCGCTGCGTGAAGCCGCCCCTGTCTGCGCGTGGATAACTCCGCAGTAAACGGCGGCTTTTGATAATTTGCCGATGTCATCCCTGCCTGCGCTCGCGGCGGCTTCCCTTATCGACCGTTCCTCCTATATCCATACTGCCAGTATCGAGATGATGAACGGCACGATGCGCCGCAGCCGCCGAATGTGAACCGGAACGCCTTGTCCGGCCGGATGTCCGGCCTCAAAAAGGCTGTTTTCTACTAGTAGTAATAGTTGATTCTGCTATGCACGCACATGCGTTGCCGCCCTATTTCATTGTTCATGGCTGCGGGGAATGCCCGCGCCGCCTCTTTTGAAACAGCTCAAGGAGACAAGAAATGGACAAGAACCGTGTCAAAGGCGCAGTCAAGGAAGCAACCGGCTCCATCAAGGAAGCGGCGGGAAAGCTGACCGGGAACGACCGGCTCAAGGCGGAAGGTGCTGCCGAGAAGATCGTAGGGAAGATCCAGGGGCAGGTCGGCAAGGCCAAGGACGCCATCAAGAACGCGCTTCGTTAACGCCATACGGCACGCACCTTCTTGCGATTTTCTCGAGGCTCCGATGCTCTTCCTGACCAAGCTTTCATCGCTGACGACATCACCGGATCGATACGCGACCTGCGCGGCGATCCGCTGCCTGATTGCTTATGCCGATGGATTGGAAGATTGCCGCATCGACGTCGCTGCCGCGGAGGGGGCAATCGTCCTGTCCGGAATTGCGCCGACTGATCAGGCGCGGCAGCAAGCCATTGCGATTGCCGGCGAATATGCTGGGACCCGCATCATCAACAACATCGTTATTGAGACTGATCGCGGACCTTCCATCGAGACCGGGATCGGCTCGTCGAGCTCCCCTGCGCCGTCCGGGCTGACCGCGGCGCTCAAACCGCCGAAGGAGACGTCATGAAAAAGACCATCATAGCGGCTGCGGCCATCGCCGTGGCTTTCGGTTCCGCGGCCTCCGCCGCCAGCAGCCAGCAACACCATCCGAAAAGGCAATCGGCGCAAGTCGCCTCCGAGCCCCGGCAGCGCCTTGGAACGCTTTCCTGCGAAGTGGCAGGCGGCGTCGGCATGATCATCGGCTCCAACAAGCAGGTCAGCTGCACCTTCAAGCAGCGAACCGGCAAGGTCGAACGCTATGCGGGCTCGATCGGCAAGCTCGGGATCGATATCGGCGTGACCCGCAAGACCTATCTGAGCTGGGTCGTCATCAACACCGCGCCCACGCGCGTCGGCGATGGTGCGCTGGCTGGCACTTACGTCGGTGCATCCGCCGGTGCTTCCGTTGGCCTCGGTCTCGGCGCCAATGCGCTGGTCGGCGGCAACTCCAAGAACTATGCGCTGCAGCCGTTAAGCGCGGAAGCGGGAACCGGCCTGAATGTCGCGGCCGGCGTTTCACGCCTGCAGTTGCGCCCGGCCAGCTAGAGCAAAACTGCTAGGAAACAAAGGGATAGAGCGGTTCAGAGATTCCGTGAAAAGCTGAACCGCTTGTCTTATGACTTTTGCCGCCGAATAGGCGAAGAATGAGCTACTGTAAGAGGGTAGCCGCTGCAGGATGGGTTACCCTTGATGCGAGTATTTTAATTGCTTTCGATGATATTTTATATCTGCTTCATTAATTCAGACATCTTAAGGTAGTGACTCGGTAACGCAATCCGATGGTCACCGATGTCAGAAACAAGAAGACAGTCCTATATTCCGGCCCTGGACGGATGGCGTGGGCTTGCCGTTCTGTTGGTCTTGATGGGGCATTTCGGCGGCGACAGATACATGCCGAATCTCGGATCGGCCGGCGTTGATTTGTTTTTCGTTCTTTCCGGGCGGCTTATGGCCGAAATCCTCTTCGTGAAGAAGATGCCCCTTGGGGTTTTCTTCTGTCGGCGTTTCAATCGCGTCTATCCGACTCTTTTGATATTTGTTCTGGTAAATGCAGCTATTTTCTCGTTGACGCCGCTTGCGCCCGGCGTCGTGGGCATGCTCTCCGCACTCTCCTTTACATTGAACTACGTCGTAATCGAGAGTCATGCCTTCATATCGATATTTGATCACATCTGGTCATTGTGTGTGGAGGAGCACAGCTATGTCCTGCTTGGCCTGCTGGCCTTTTCGTTTCGTGGTGCCGGCAACAGGTTTATTGGACTTTTCATCCTCATGCTTGGCTTTGCCGCACTCGCAAACGGCATCTTGCAATATGACGTTTATGGGCAGAATCCATTCCTGGTCTTTTGGCCGACCCATGTAGCAGCAGCGCCAATATTGATTTCGGCCGCGTATTTTCTGCTGTTTGACCAGCGGCGCTATGAATTGCCCTTGGAGTGGCTGGTGCCCTTGGCATTTCTCTGCGGCTTGACCGCGCGCCTGTTTGGCGATGCCGCTTGGCTGTTCTTCGGGGTCAAAACCCTGCTGCTGGCGGTCAGCGTGTGCTCAATCGAGAGCGCTACACGCTTCTCCGGGATATTGTTTGAAGGGCCTGTCATCCAGAAAATTGGGCGGATGTCGTTTTCAATATACCTATGGCAGCAGCCGTTCTACATCCTTGCTCAGCAACGTCGATTGTCCGAACTGACTGCCCTGGTTCTAGCCATCTGCCTCGGATCGCTAAGCTACTATCTGGTCGAGCAGCCGACCCGCACGCGACTGAATGCGCGGCTGGAAAAAGTCAAACAGCAAAACGCCGTTCTTGAAACAGGTTGATCAGGGCGCGACCAGCTTTGATCGCGCCCGATATTTTTCAACGTCAAGCGATGTCGAAGCGGTCGGCGTTCATCACCTTGGTCCAGGCGGCGACAAAGTCCTGCACGAACTTCTTCTCGGCGTCGGACTGACCGTAGAGCTCGGCGAGTGCGCGCAGCTGCGAGTTTGAGCCGAAGACGAGATCGGCGCGCGTGGCGGTCCACTTGACGTCGCCGCTTGAGCGGTCCCGTCCCTCGAAGACGTCCTTGGCATCGGAAACCGCCTTCCACTCCGTGCCCATGTCAAGCAGGTTCACGAAGAAGTCGTTCGTCAGTGCTTCCGGACGCTTGGTGAAGACGCCGTGCTGGGTCTGACCAACATTGGCGTTCAGCGCACGCAGGCCGCCGACGAGAACAGTCATTTCCGGGGCCGACAGCGTCAGCAGCTGCGCCTTGTCGATCAGCAGCTCCTCCGAGGAGACGCTATAGGCTCGCTGCTGATAGTTGCGGAACCCGTCTGCCATCGGCTCGAGCACGGCGAAAGCCTCGACATCGGTCTGTTCCTGCGACGCGTCGGTACGGCCCGGAGCGAAGGGGACAACTACATCGTGGCCGGCCTTCTTCGCAGCCTGCTCGACGGCGACTGAGCCGCCGAGAACGATGAGATCGGCGAGCGATACCTTCTTGCCGCCGGTCTGGGCGCCGTTGAACTTCGCCTGGATGCCTTCGAGCGTCTGCAGCACGGAAGCGAGCTGAGCCGGCTGGTTGGCCTCCCAATCCTTCTGCGGAGCGAGACGAATGCGGGCGCCGTTGGCGCCACCGCGCTTGTCGGAACCGCGGAAGGTGGAAGCGGATGCCCAGGCAGTCGAAACCAGCTGCGGGATGGTCAGGCCCGATGCGGCGATCTCGCCCTTGAGGGTGGCGACATCATTGGCGTCGATCGATGCATGATCGGCCGAAGGGATCGGATCCTGCCAGATCAGCTCTTCACTCGGCACTTCCGGGCCGAGATAACGAGCGCGCGGGCCCATATCGCGATGGGTCAGCTTGAACCATGCGCGGGCAAAGGCGTCGGCAAACTCGTCCGGGTTTTCGAAGAAGCGGCGAGAAATCTTCTCGTAGGCCGGGTCGAAGCGCAGGGCGAGGTCCGTGGTCAGCATGGACGGGGCGTGACGCTTGGACTTGTCGTGCGCGTCCGGGATCGAGCCGGCGCCGGCGCCGTGCTTCGGCACCCACTGATGCGCGCCGGCCGGGCTCTTCGTCAGTTCCCATTCATAGCCGAACAGGTTCCAGAAGAAGTTGTTGCTCCACTTCGTCGGCGTCGACGTCCAGGTGACTTCAAGACCGCTGCCGATCGTGTCGCCGCCCTTGCCGCTGCGGAAGCTGTTCTTCCAGCCGAGGCCCTGTTCTTCGATACCGGCTGCTTCCGGCTCGGGACCGACATGGGCGGCATCGCCTGCGCCATGGGTCTTGCCGAAGGTGTGGCCGCCGGCGATGAGAGCCACGGTTTCCTCGTCGTTCATCGCCATGCGGGCGAAGGTTTCGCGGATGTCGCGGGCTGATGCGATCGGGTCCGGATTGCCGTTCGGGCCTTCCGGATTGACGTAGATCAGGCCCATCTGCACGGCAGCGAGCGGGTTTTCCAGGTCACGGTCGCCGCTATAGCGCTTGTCGCCGAGCCAGGTTTCTTCCGCGCCCCAGTAAATGTCCTCTTCCGGTTCCCAGACGTCTTCTCGACCGCCACCGAAGCCGAAGGTCTTGAAGCCCATGGATTCCAGCGCGACATTGCCGGTGAGGATCAGGAGATCGGCCCAGGAAATGCTGTTGCCGTATTTCTGCTTGATCGGCCAGAGCAGGCGGCGAGCCTTGTCGAGGTTGACGTTGTCCGGCCAGCTGTTGAGCGGCGCAAAACGCTGCGTGCCGGAGGAGGCGCCGCCGCGGCCGTCGCCCGTGCGGTAGGTGCCGGCGCTGTGCCAGGCCATGCGGATGAAGAGCGGGCCGTAGTGACCGAAGTCGGCCGGCCACCATTCCTGCGAATCCGTCATCAGGGCGAAGAGGTCCTTCTTCAGGGCCTCCAGATCGAGCTTCTTGAACTCTTCGGCATAGTTGAATGCCTTGCCCATCGGGCTGGACAGCGCGGAGTTCTGATGAAGGATCTTGAGGTTCAGCTGGTTCGGCCACCAGTCACGGTTCGAACGGGCCGAAACGCTTGTGTTTCCATGCGGAAACGGACACTTGCCGGCAGTTTCGACTTTTGTATCCATAATTGTCTCCCTTACGATGATTTGGGCTGTGACGACCGAAGGAAGGATTTTGTGATCCTCTCGGGAAGTCGTCCGGTTTTATGACAAGCGTGACGGCGGCATGTCCGACGCATGAAAATCTCTCGTTGTACTGACCTCGCATAGAGCGGATTCGTGGAAAACCGACAAGTCAAATGCCCCGCTTTCCAGACGGTCCGCGCATCGATGAACTGAACGCAGTCAATGCTCTCAATGTGAGCTTCGTGTGACAGGCGGCCGCATCTCATCTCTGCGGCGGGACTATAACCAAGGTCATCCATTAATTTAAGTTGGATTTCCTGATTGGCGCGATAAGGTGAGCTTATGACTAATTTGACTCTCAAGCAGCTTCGCTATTTCGAAGCCTTGGCCAGGCACGGCCATTTCGGACGCGCCGCCGACGTATGCGCCATCTCTCAGCCCGCCTTGTCGATGCAGATCAAGGAATTGGAAGGGCAGCTCGGCACGAATCTTTTCGAAAGAGGTGCGCGCCAGGTTCGGCTGACCAATTTTGGAGAGGCATTCGCGAGCCGCGTCCGCAATATCCTGCGCTCGGTCGACGAGCTCGGAGACCTTGCGCGCGCGTCGCACAACCAGCCTGTCGGCAGGCTGCGGATCGGTATCATTCCGACGGTCGCACCGTATCTGCTGCCGAGCATCATCGGCAATCTCTCCCGCATATATGACGGGCTCGACATCCACGTGCGCGAGACCCTGACCTCGAAACTTGTGGAGGAGCTGGAGGAGGGACGGCTCGACACCGCCATTGTCGCCCTGCCCGTATCCGAGCCGTCGCTGGCGGAAATCCCGCTGTTTGCCGAAAACTTCGTGCTGGTGCGGCCGAGCGAGGATGAGGGCAAGCCGGTGCCCAACCGGGAGGCGCTTCGCGAAATGCGGCTGCTGTTGCTGGAGGAGGGGCATTGCTTCCGCGACCAGGCCCTGTCCTTCTGCAACATGCAGTCGGCCCTTCCTCGGGAATTGATGGACGGCAGCTCGCTGTCGACGCTGGTGCAGATGGTCAGTGCCGGCATCGGCGTCACGCTGATACCCGAGATGGCCGTGGCGGTGGAAACGCGTTCGGCTTCGGTTTCGACCGTGCGCTTCCAGAGCCCGCAGCCCTCGCGAACGATCGGCATGATCTGGCGCAAGACGAGCCCCTTGGCCAAACAGCTCATGCAGATTTCCGAGGTGGTCCGGGAAGCTGCCGATGCCATGCGCGAGCAGCACGATTCGATCTGGCGCAGGCAGGATCTGGAATTTGATGGCCGCTTGCAGCCGCCGGCAATCAGTCGGGACGGCCGATGATCCGGCCCGAACTGATCGTCTTTGCACGCGCATGTTAACGCCGTTCGATTCTTTTCCACAGGCGAGGGTATTTCAAACGATTAAAATAATTTCAATCGTTTAAATAGTTTAATAGCTTGATTTACAAAGAAACTCTTCCATGTCATGCCGTGGATGCATGGCAATGGAGGTCGTGATGCAAGAGTTTGAAAACGTAAGAGATGAAATTCCTACGTATGTGATTGATCGCCTGGAAAATGAATGGCGGCTGATGCAAACTCAGAACGCGCCGTCGACGATGGGGCTGCGGGCTGAGGCGCCCGTGAACGCCGCGCCAGCAACCTCCGATGGTCTCGGTTCCCTCGACAAGTAATTATTTTCGGAGGCCGGATCGCGCCGCACCAGCAGGCTATAAGTCCTGCGATGGTGTCCGTCGGCGCTCCCGTTCTTCCTATCACTGCCAAAAAACGAACCAGCCCCGGTCTATCGCCAGGGTTGTCGTTTCTTGTGCTGTTGATCGGCCCACGCGTGGCCGCAATCACGAGACCTTTTGCAAAATCGCTTCAGGCGTCGAGATAGCGTTCCGTCAGCCGCGCCCACATGGCAGCTCCCACGGTGAGGCTCTCGTCGGCGAAATCATATTTGGCACTGTGAAGGATGGCGGAATCGATGCCGTTGCCGAGGCGCAGGAAGCTGCCTGGCTTGTGCTCCAGGTAATGAGAGAAATCTTCGCTGCCGGGGATTAGGCCGCAGGTGGTGACCTTGTCGGTGCCGACCAGCTCTTCGGCCACCATGCGCGCGAATTCCGTCTCCTTCTCCGAGTTGACGACGACCGGATGACCGTGGGTGTAGTCGATCTCGACGCTCGCGCCATAGCCATCTACGATCGATGTTGTCAGCTTGCGGATGCGGGCCTCGAGCAGTTCGCGCACCTTCGGATCGAAGGAGCGGACGGTGAGCAACATCTTCGCACTTTCCGGAATGACGTTCGAAGCCTCGCCGGCGTGGATGGCGCCGACTGTCACGACAGCTGTCTGCGTCGGGTCGACACTGCGGGCAACGATCGTCTGCAGGCTGACGACGAGATTGCAGGCGACGACGACGGGGTCGATGGTCAGATGCGGCCGCGAGGCATGGCCGCCCTTGCCAATGATGGTGATCTCGACGGTATCGGCTGCCGCCATCAGCGGGCCGGAGCGCAATAGCCAGGTGCCTTCCGGCGCGCCCGGATGATTGTGCAGGCCGAAAATGACATCGAAGGGGAAGCGTTCGAACAGCCCGTCCTTGATCATCGCCGGAGCGCCGCTCACCGCCCCCGCCTCCTCGGCCGGCTGGAAGATGAGGTTGACCGTGCCGTTGAAGCGGCGCGTGCGGGCGAGATATTCGGCAGCCCCCAGCAATATGGTCGTATGGCCGTCATGACCGCAGGCATGCATCTTTCCGGGTGCCTTGCTGGCATAGGGGCGACCGGTCTGCTCGGTGATCGGCAGGGCATCCATGTCGGCGCGGATCGCGATGCTCTTTTTGCCGGCCCCGACCGTCAATCGGGCGACGACGCCATGGCCGCCGACATTGCGCACCACCTCGTAGCCCCAGGCCTCCAGCTTCTCGGCGACGAAGCGCGCGGTTTCCGCCTCCTCGAAGGAGAGCTCGGGATTGGCATGGAGATGCTGGCGGATGCCGGTCAGTTCGGCCTTCATCGGCTCGAGGTCCGAGAGGCGGGCGAAATCGTTGTCGAGGGTCATGGCTGTTCCAATGGTTCGCTTGAGCCGCCATCCGCCATAAAGCGTGCAGGCCCCGCTGATGATGGTACTGCCGCGCTAGATGAAGCGCGACAGGAAGCTTCTGGTGCGCGGATGCTGCGGATTGCCGATCACATCCTCCGGCTTGCCCTCTTCGACGATCTTGCCGCCATCCATGAAGACGACGCGGTCTGCCGCTTCGCGGGCAAAGCCGATCTCGTGGGTGACGACGATCATCGTCAGGCCTTGGCTGGCCAGATCGCGCATGGTCGACAGCACCTCGCCGACCAGTTCCGGATCGAGCGCCGAAGTCGGTTCATCGAAGAGCATCAGCTTCGGCTTGATCGCCAGCGCCCTGGCAATCGCCACGCGCTGCTGCTGGCCGCCGGAAAGCTGCCGCGGGTAGTTATTGGCTTTGGCCGAAAGCCCGACGCGATCCAGCAGTGCCAGCGCGTTCTCCGTCGCCTGCTTGCGGCTTTCGCCATGGATGCCGATCGGCGCCTCGATGACATTCTGCAGCGCCGTCATATGCGGGTAGAGGTTGAACTGCTGGAACACCATGCCGATCTTGCGCCGTTGCAGCGCGATCGCATGGTTGGACAGTTTGACAAGTCGCCCCTTGTTCAGCCGGTAGCCGATCTGCTCCCCATCCACTTCGATCGAGCCGCGGTTGATCGCTTCCAGATGGTTGATGCAGCGCAGGAAGGTCGACTTGCCGGAACCGGAGGGGCCGAGGATGACGACGACTTCGCCCGGCGTCACATCGAGATCGATGCCTTTCAGCACTTCGAGATTTTCGAAGGATTTGTGGACGTTGCGCGCCTGGACCAGCGGCGGCATGTCGGCAACGGTGCTCATTGGGGTATTCATCGGGGCGTTCATTGGCCCGTCTCCTGTGACGGCACGAGCGCCGGTGCGCTCTCCGTTGCCACCTTCGTCCCGCCGGAGCGGCGGTCGGCGCGGCTATAGTAGCGTTCGATGTAGCTCTGGCCGATATTCAGCACCGAGGTGATCAACAGATACCAGATGACCGCCACAAGCAGCATCGGGACGACTTCGAAGGTGCGGTTGTAGATCGACTGCACGGAGTAGAGCAGGTCGGCCATGGCGATGACGCTGACGAGCGAAGTCGCCTTGATCATGCTGATGAGCTGGTTGCCCGTCGGCGGCACGATGGAGCGCATGGCCTGCGGAATGATGATGCGGCGCAGCGCGCGGATGCGCGTCATGCCGAAGGCTTCGGCCGTCTCGAACTGGCCCCTGTCCACCGAAAGCAGGCCGCCGCGGATGATCTCGGCCATATAGGCGGCTTCGTTGAGTGCCAGGCCGGCAATCGCCGCCGTCATCGGGCTGATAACCGAATTGGTATCCCAGCTGACGAAGGTCGGGCCGAAGGGAATGCCGATCGAGAGCGTCGGGAAGAGTGTCGACAGATTGTACCAGAAGATCAACTGCACGAGCAGCGGCGTGCCGCGGAAGAACCAGATGAACAGGGAGGCGAGCGAGCTTGCCAGCGTATCCTTCGACAGCCGCGCGATCGCAAGCAGCAGGCCGAGCACAATGCCAACAGCCATGGCGACGACGGTCAGGCCGAGCGAGACATAGAGGCCGCTGATGACGACCGGATCGAAGAAATACTGGCCGACGACATGCCAGCCGAAGTTCTCGTTGTGGGCGATTGACCAGGCGCAATAGGCCGCGATCGCAAGCGTCACGATCCAGGCTGCCACGCGGCCCTTCGGGAACGGTGTGTGGGCATTCGCCACATCCCGCTCCGCCGCATCGCCGGATGGCGATGCGATGTTTCCGGCATTGGTGCTCATTTCGGCAAGGTCCCGCCAAGATTGATGCCCGGTTCCTTGATCATGTTGTTCTCAAGGCCCCACTTCTTCATGATGGCCGCATATGTGCCGTTGTCCATGAGAACCTTGACGGCCTCCTTCAAAATAGGGCCGAGCGGCGAGCCTTTCGGCACCACCGCGCCCTGATAGAGATCCTCGAAACCGTTCTTCTGGCCGACGCCGGTCAGTTCGAGCTGGCCGTTGGCCTGCGACACGAAGTAGGTAAGCGGCGCCTGCGAGGAAAAGAAGGCATCGGAACGCTTGGAGCGGACGGCGAGGATCGAGCTTGGCTGGTCGGTGAAGGATTGGACCTCGATCGCGCCCTTGCCATCGGTCTTGCATTTCTCGGCCTGGACCTGGATCACCTTTTCGGCAGATCCGCCGGCCATGACGGCGATGCGTTGGCCGCAGGCACTATCGAGCGAGGTGATGCCCTTCGGATTGCCCTTCTGGACGGCGAAGACGACGAATTCCTGTACCCAGTCGACAAAGTCGTTGGCTTCCTCGCGGCTCTTGAAATCGCCGATCGGGCCAAAGGCGAACTGATAGCGGCCGGAATTGATGCCTGCGAGAATGGCAGGCAGGCCGCTGACGCTCTCATGCTCGATTTTCAGGCCAAGCACGTCGCCGATCGCGTCGGTCAGATCGGCGCTGGCGCCCGTCAACTTGGTGCCAGTGACGATTTCATAGGGAGGGAAGGAGCCGTTGTTAACGGAAATCATCTTGCCCGATGTGCGGATTGCCTCTGGCAGTTTGGCCTGCAGGTCCTTGTTGACCGAGAGTTTCGGGAGGCTCGCATCCTCAGCGAAGGCGGAGCCCGACATCATCAGGCCTGCCACGGCAACGTAGGTCATTTTCTTCAGCGACATGTTCATTCCCCTTTTTGGTTTGTGTCTCTGATTTGAAGCGATGGTCAGGCAGCGCCCGTCCGGCCGCCGTCGACGTCGAACGGAAAGAGTTCCTCCGGCGTCATCAGCCGCGGCAAGATGCCCTGCACATGCAATTCCTCAGCGAAATCGGCGATCATCTTGCGGTTGGCTGCAAAGCCGCTTGCATCCCACCCCTCGGGCAGTTCGGTTGCCGATTTCAGCAGTTCGTCGAGCATGAAAGGCGTGGTGTCGGCATATTTGCGACGCTTGTTGAGCCAGACGCGCTGCGATTCATCGATGAGCGCGCTCAGCTCGGCCATGACCCACGGATGCTCGGCGACAAACTCCGCCTTCAATCCGATCAGGTGCATGCCCGGTACATAGCCCACATCGGCAAAATAGCGACGCTCGGCAGCGCGGAAATCCGAGAGGACCTGGCGGAAGCCGGAATTGCCGGCGAAATAGCCGTCCGGCATGAAAGGTGTGAAAATCGCATCGAGCTGACCTTCCTTGAGCAGATCCACCATCGGCCTTTCGCCCGGTGCCGGCTCGATGCGGCCGGGGCGGCCGAACCCGTCGAGACGATCGACGATCGGATGGGCTTCGGTCAGGCGGCCAGCGTACCACATGGCATCCTCGACGCCGACACCTTCGCGTCGTAGTGCTGCCCGCGTCCACGTATTGCCGGAGTCGCGCCAGCCGGTGACGCCGATGCGCTTGCCGGAAAGCTGGGCGAAGCTGGTGATCGGGCTGTCCTTGGCGGTGATGACGCAGCGGTGGCGGAAGCCGCGCATGATGAAGTTCGGTATGCCGACCACGCTGTCGTCGCCATCGAGGCGTAGCTGCGTGTAGCGGCTGAACGAGGTTTCGGCAGCATCATAGGCGTCGCTGTTGCCGACATGGGAGATGAGCGTGCCGACCCGGTCCACCTTGATGTCGAGCTTGGGGGAGGAGACGTCACCCAGGACCAGAGGCGTCATATAGTCCCAGTCACGCAGGGCAAGGCGGAGGGTAAGGGGCATGAAATTCACTCGCGGGAAAAATTATTTTCAAGACAATTAAATGTTCAAAATGGTGTGATCAAATGTTATTACGTTATTGAACATTAAAAATGGCGTGAAAATGAGCGAAACCCGAGACGCGAAATGGTTTGCCGAAAAATTGAACGATCGGACCATCCGCGGTATCGCGCTGGAGACGAGCGCGCTCATTCGCGCTGGCGCACTGCCTGTTGGCACCAAATTGCCGCCCATCCGAGACCTTGCCTTTGCCCTTGGCATAAGCCCGGCGACCCTCTCCGAAGCCTGGAGCGAACTCAGGCGTCAGAAGATCATCAGCGGACGCGGCAGGAACGGCACATGGGTCAGCGGCGATCGCTTCGTCGCCAAGCCGGCGCGGCTTGCAAGCGTCGGCGACTATGGCAATGACGCCCTGAACCTGACCGCCGCCGTTCCCGACGTGCGGCTGCTGCCGAAGCTGGAAGCGGCGATGGCCTATGGCGCCTCGGCCGAAAATCTCAACAGCTACGAGCGCAGCCGGATCTTGCCGGAGCTGGAAGAGCAGGTCAGAAGGACGTGGCCATACGAGCCGGAGGCGTTCCTGGCGACCAATGGCGGCTATAATGCCGTCTACACCGTGATCAACGCACTGGTCATGCCGGGCGCCGCCGTTGCGATCGAGGACCCGACCGCCATGCGCCTTCTGGATATTCTCGAAGATCGCGGCGCGCGCATCATTCCGGTGAAGTGCGACGAGGAGGGGCCGCTGCCGTCGTCACTGGAAGAGGCGCTGCGGTATCGCCCGGTCGCTTTCATCTTCCAGCCGCGCATCCATTCCGTCACCGGCCAGAGCGTGAGCCCGGCGCGCATGGCCAGCATGGCCGAGATCCTTCGGGGCAAGGACACATTGATCGTGGAGGACGATGGTGTTGCCGATATCTCGACGGCGCCACGCCATTCGATAGGACATCTCTTTCCCGATCGCGTCATCCATATCCTGTCCTACTCGAAGACGCACGGGCCGGATCTGCGGCTGGCGGTGCTGTCGAGCTCGCGGGCGATCGTTGAGCAGATCCAGTCCTATCGCAGCTTTAGCTCCGGATGGACGAGCCGAATTCTGCAGGCGGCCGGCGCTTGGCTGCTGCGCGATGCGTCGACGGCCAGATGTCTCGACCATGCCCGGCAAACCTATCGGCAGCGTCGGGCCGGCCTCATCGATGCGCTTGGGGAGCGCGGCGTCCATGCGCGGCATGGCGAGGGGCTGTGCTCCTGGATACCGGTCTCGTCGGAGCCTTTTGCAGTGGTAACACTTGCCGCCAGGGGCATCGCGGTGCATCCCGGCGCCAAGTTCTCCATTTTGCCCAGCAGTCATTTGCGCGTGGCGACGGCCAATCTCTCGGAACGGCTGGAAGAAGTTGCCGATGCCATTGCGCTGGCAGCCGTCCATACGTGACCGGAAATGTTATCGGCTCGGAGTCGCGCCTATGCTTTTGGGTGCGCCTTTCCAGGATGATGCGTACTTTACCAGGATCGCGGCAAGCTTCGCCGAGAGGAACGCAATGACGGAAATCGCGACGAGATAGATTGCGATGTAGATCGGCTGCGGCAGATGGACGTTGCGCATCAAATGCCCGTAGATCTCGGTAAAGCCGCGATGGCACACGTAGATCGGGTAGGAAAGATAGCCGAGAAATATGCCGAACCGCTGCAGCCTGGCCGGCAATTCGAGCATCGTGCCGGCAAGGACGATGAGCGGCGAGATCAGGATGCAGAAAACAAGCGCAAATTTCAGCGAATAGGTGGGGAGAAACAGCAAGGCGCAGATCGCCGCGATCGGCAGCAGGGCGGCATAGCTGCTCACAGTCCGGCCGAGTACGGCAGTGTTTCGAAGCCGATAGATGATCATTCCAAGTGTGAAGGAGAAGAAGACGCGGGCAAAGCCGCCGTCCACCGAGCGCCACTCCCAGCCGAGATCGAGCGATTTGTGCAGGAAGACGGAGCCGATCAGCAGCGCCAGCGATGCGGCGGCAATGAGGATGAGGCTCCGCGTTTTCAGCCTGAATAGCGCGAACGCGAAGACGAGGTTGGCAAGCAATTCCCAGAAGAGCGACCAGGCCGGACCGTTCAGCGGATAGAGCGCCCAGATGTCACCAGCCGAGCGGGTCAGAAAGCTCGGCGAAGGCAGCATGAAAACCGTCGTGAGGATACTTGCGCTGAGGTCGGCGCGCCCGACGCCCGCCGCCTGCCAATGCAGCAGCAATTGCACAAGGCCGTAGATGCTGCCGATGAGGAAGAGCGGATAGAGGCGCGCATAGCGCGCCTTCATGAAGGCAAGAACGGTCATGCCGCCGGCGAGTTTTTCGCCATAGGCCCTGGCGATCACGAAGCCGCTGAGCACGAAAAAGAAATCGACCGCGATATAGGCCGATGGCGCATAAGGCCTGTCGAGGTGGTAGACGACGACGGCGAAGGCGGCCAGGCCGCGCATCGCATCCAGGGCGGCGTATCTATGTCTCGTTGCGTCAGCCGGCATTGATCGAAACCTCGTTAAGCGGAAGAATTGCGCCTCGGCTATCCGGTGGCGCGCGCGCCGAAGAACTCGCTTCTCAAGTTTCGATCGAGCGGACGCACCCGCGAAAGATTGCCCAGGAATTGGCGGGGACTTGTCAGAACCGACCGGTTCAGGAAATGGGTCCTGATCAGACCGGAGGATTTGCTGTGGGCGCCGCTATGGCCGACCCGATAGATCGCGCCGCGGAAGGGCAGCGATCCGAGCGGGGAGCCCGCATCGGCGAGCAGCTTGCCGATGCGCACATGGCTGCCGAGCATGGATTTGATGTAGTCGATCTCGGCGTCCGCGAAGGTTGCCGGCAATCGGTAGAGATCGGAGCGGATGATCAGCGACGTGCCGCAGTAATTGGCGAAGTCGTCATGGTGCAGTAGCAGCCGACCGCCTTCGTTCCAGAGATAGCCGCGGTCGATTTTCCAGCCATTGGCATCACTATTTTTAGCCGCGAAGTCGACGATGTTGGCGCTGACGAAATCATCGTCGTCGACGATCATGAAGAAGCGGGTGTCGCGCGCCGAAAGCATGCCGCTCAGGACACGGCGGCCCTTGTCCAGCCGGAATGCGTCGTAGACCTTCTCCCGGTCGGCGCCGTTGATGTCGTGGAGCTGGTTCGGCGGGAATGTCACGCGCTCCGCCGAGAAATTCGGCGGCAGATCGGGCAGATCGGCGCCTTCATTGGCAACCACGACACCGCGCCAGTTGTTGTTGGATTGTCCGGAGATCGAGGCGATCGTTTGTGCCAGCCGCCGTTTCAGCGCGGGCCAATCATTGGAATTGGCCTGGTGGCGAACGGGAATGATGAACGTAACCAGTGTCATGATGCGCCTTTCCGACATTTGCCATTGCTATTGCGGTGACCGAAAGGATCCACCTGGGATTTACCACGCTTCGATCTGCCGTTCGCCATGGCTTGCTACTGCGCCCTTGCGCGGCGACCTTGCAGTGTCGTCCGCGCGAGGAAGAGGATCCTCTCCTTGCACAGGAGCAGGATAAGGCCCGAATAGGTGAGGCCGCCAACCAGGACTTCGCAGATGAGACGGGCTGCGAGGGGCTGGTCGTACAAGGCCGACGAGGTTGCCAGCACCGCGACGAGCATGCCGAGATAGGCGGCTATGGGCCGCAGGAACTGGCCGAAATATTCGGCAATGCTGAGGCCGATCAATCGCGAGACCATCCACAGCGTCACCGGCCAGAGCATCAGCACGCCGACCATGAGCCCGAAGACGACAGTAGATACGCCGTATTTGTGAAGAAGGAGAACGGTGAGGATCGAGACGACGTTGCGCACCAGCTGATAATAGAACCACCAGTCGGACCTGCCCTGGCTCGTGATCAGGGAGGCCTGGATAACGCCGATGCCGGCCATCAGGCCGATCACGCAGAAGAAGCGAACCGGCCAGATGGCGGCGGCCCAATGCGGTCCGAAGATCAGGGGAATGGCATCGTCGGCAACGGCTGCAAGCCCCATGAAGGCCGGGAAGGATACCAGCGAGCAACCGAAGGTCGCCATGAGGAAGGCTTCGCGCACCTTGTCCTTGTCGTGCTGCAGGGAGGAGAGCAGCACGTGGCTGACCGAGTTCAGCCCGCCTGCCAGGACATTGTTGAGCATCTCGTAGAGCCGCCGGGCGAAATTGTAGATACCGAGCGCCGCCGGGCTCACCAGCGTGCCGATGATCAGCTGGTCGAGGTTCATGGTCTGCAGGAAGCGGTTGCCCGAAGCGTAGATGCCGTAATGCAGCAATTCGCGCAGGCTCGAGAGCTTGATCCTGAAACCCGGCAGCCATCTTGCGCCCCAGAATGCCGCGACGCAAGCGGCCGCGGGGGCCGCGATCTGGGCGATTGCAAGCGCCCAGAGGCCGAAACCGGCGAAGATCAGCGTGAGGCAGATGGATGCCGAGACGATCGTGGCGATCGCGGTCCGCGCCGCCGCCAGATGAAAGGACATCGTCCGGCCGATCAGGGCATTGGGGACGATGATCATCATGTCGAAGAAGATTTTCAGCCCGATGATCAGCAGCAGGCCGACGATCTCGTCATGTCCTACCCAATGGGCAAGATGGGGTGAAAGCAGGAACAGCGCGGCATAGAGGATGGCCGCGGAGAGGAAGGACAGCCAGAAAACCGTATCGAGATGGCTTCGTCGAATGGATTTTTGCTGGATCAACGCTTCGCCGAAGGCCGTCGGCCCGAAGCCGGCGGTGAAGCTGACGATGGCGAAGGCGAGCGCGACCAGACCGAAATCCTGGGGTAGGAGGAAGCGGGACGTGACGATGAAGACCAGGCTGTTGAGCGCCGTCGGGATCATCGTGTCCAGCGCCGACCAGAAGGCGCCCCTCAAAGCGGCCCGCGATCGGTTTTCGCTCAGATGTTCAAAGACGATTTCATCCGCTTCGGAAATCAGCAAACGCATACCTCGTCGTCCAGATCTTCATCGGCGCCGGGATTCCGACGTCCACCAATTGCCGTGCCGCGATCGCCCGATCGGCAGGACGGCTTACAGGATGCTTGATCTAGGCCAGCCCCTCGATTTGTCTAGGGACGATTGTTGCATTGCAACATTGCGTTGCCGAAAATGATCGCACTATCGAGGCAAACGCGAAATCCGCCTCCTCCGGATGACCGAAAAAGCGCCATTGCTACTGTGCGGCGGAGCGGACCTGGGGCTCGTCCCATTCGATTTCGGGCGCCGCATCCAGCTCTTCTCGAGGTTCGTCCGTCACATAGAGATAGCCTTCGAGCATGTCGCAGGCACGTTCGCTGGCGCCGATCTTCGCTTCCGTTTCGCTAATTGCGGTCGCGATCGCCTTGATACGGGCGCGCAGCATGTGGCCGACCACATCCTTGCCGGGACGCTTGCCAAGCCGGTCGAGGTGGAGGCCGATGCGGCTGGAATGCCGCTCAAGCTCGCTCTTGCTGAAATTTGCCTTGCGAATTTCTTCGAGAAGGCTGGCGCGCATCTTGGCGACCGGGTCGAAGGTTCCCGGTTCGCGCTCGTCCAGCACCATCTCGGTAATAAGTTTTTCGATGGCGACCAGCGCCTGCAGGTCGACGGCGTCGGTCAACTCCACATCGTAGCCGGTATCGTCGAACACTTTGCGGCGCACGGGATCGAGAAGCAGTTCGTAGGCTTTCTGCAGCTTGGCAAAAGCCTCAGTGTCGCCGCCGGAATCCGGATGAGCCGCCTTCGCGCGCTTGCGATAAGCCGCCTTGATCTGCTCTTCCTTCGCATCGCGCGCAACGCCGAGAATATCGTATGGATCCGTCACTCCAACTCCTGCCGCCGCTTATTCCTGTTTCGAGGCCCTAGCCGCTGATCTTGCCGGCGGGGTTTAAACTTGCCGCCCGCCTGTTTCAACCGGCCCCGGCGCTATTTGTACCATCAGAAAGGCAGAGTTTGGACAAAAAGAGTCCTATGTCAAAGCCGAGCCGCCTCTTCTGTGGAAATACGGCATCTCAGATCGTTGGGTCGAAGAAGGCGACTTCCTGCCCTTGAAAGCCGGGACGCTGGCTACGACAGGTCTCGCGGAGCGCCAGGGATTGCTGGTGACGCAACGGCAATCGGCCCGCTCCCTGGAAGGAAGCGGGCCGATCAAAGAATGTTTCAGATTTTCAAGCGGCCGAGAACGGCACGGCGACGAAGGTCTTGTTGCCGTCGCGCTCGATCAGGAGCAGCACGGACTTGCGGCCATCCTTGCCGGCCTTGGCGACGGCCGTCTGTACCTCATGGGCATTGCGGACCGGCTGATCGTTGACCGAGACGATGATGTCGCCGGTCTGGATGCCGGCTGCGGCAGCCGATTTTTCCGGATTGACGCTGGCAACGACGGCGCCCTCGACGCCATGCGGCAGGTTCAACTGTTCGCGGACATCGGGTGTGAGGTTGGCAAGACCGACACCGATGCTCGGCTGGTTGGAGGGCTGCACCTTGCCGTCACCTTGGTCGTTGGCTGCCTGCTTGCTGTCGTCATTGCCGCCGATGGTGACGTTGACGTCCATGCTCTTGCCATCGCGCCACAGCGTGACCGAACGCTTGTCGCCGGGCGAGAGATCGGCGACCAGTCGCGAAAGGTCCTTCGGTGTCTTGACGGCCTCGTTGCCGACGGCGGTGACGATATCGCCGCTCTTGATGCCGGCGCGGCCGGCCGGCGTGCCCTCATTGACGCTGGCGACAAGCGCACCCTGGCTCTGCGAGAGGCCCATGGCGTTGGCGACATCGGAAGTCACGGGCTGGATCGCGACGCCGAGATAGCCGTGATCGATCGAACCGTTCTTTTCCAGCTTGGCGACGATCGCCTTGGCTTCATCGGAGGGGATGGCAAAGCCGACGCCGACACTGCCGCCGTTCGGGGAATAGATGGCGGTGTTGATGCCTACGACATTGCCTTCGCGGTCGACCAGCGGTCCGCCTGAATTGCCGTGGTTGATCGGCGCGTCGATCTGGATGAAGTCGTCATAGGGGCCGCTGTGCAGGTCGCGGCCACGGGCCGAGACGATGCCGGCGGTGACGGTCGTGCCGATACCGAATGGGTTGCCGATAGCGAGAATCTGGTCGCCGAGCTTCAGCTTGTCGGAATCACCCCAGGCGATGGTTGCAAGCGGCTTCGGGGCCTGGATCTTCAGGACCGCAAGGTCGGACTTGGCGTCGGCGCCGAGCAGCTTGGCGGGCAGTTCGGTGCCGTCATCAAGCGTGACCTTGATGTCGACGGCGTTCTGGATGACATGGTTGTTGGTAACGATGACGCCATCGGGGCTGATGATGAAGCCGGAACCGAGCGCCATGGCGCGCTGGCTCTGCTGCTGGTGCGGCGTCTGCTTCGGGAAGGGGATGCCCTGATTTTCGAAAAATTTGCGGAACTGTTCGTCCATCGGCGAATTGCTGCCGTCGGCGCTGGTATCGGTCGCCTTCATCGTGGTGGTGACGGTAACGACAGCCGGCTTGTCGGCATCGACGATGGGAGCGAAAGAGCCGCCGGGCGCAATGATGCCGGCAGGCTCGGCTGCAGCGGCAACGGTAGCGGACGTGCTGAAGGCAAAAGGCAATGCGCCGGCGCCGGCGATGATGGCGGCGCCTACAATGGCGGCAGTGCGATGCTTGTAGAGAAGAGATGACATGGCAAATGTCCCTTGCGAGATCGTTGGCGAATTGGCGTCTTGTCCATGTCCGGGACAGGCGTCGGATGGGGCCGCGTCAATTCGTTCCGAGAGCCTCTGCTTCTCTTTACTACGGGAGGCAAAGTATAAATCTGAATTGGCGCTAATGAGTAATATGATCAGCCAATTGAATTTTACAAATTAAATATTGATCATGTTTTTATTGCAAAAATTTAAGATATTACATGAATTTAATGTTGTTCGGCCGGAATTTTTCCACATTTAGCTTTGTAGTACCGGCCATCTCTTGAGGGCTTCTGCTCCAAGTTCCGTCAGGGCATAAATGCCGCGGTCGATGCGCTCGAACCAGCCATAGACGTTATCTCTCAGAATTTGCGGCGCCTTCGGCGCCGCTTCGCGCATATCCTTGGGGCGTTGCATGCCGTTTTCGATCGCCGCCGCGCAGGCAAGCGCCTGTTGCCGGTAGGCTGTCATGATCGGCTTGCGCGTGCTGCCGCCAAGGGCCGGGTCGCCCTTTCGCCGGCGATGTTCTTCGACAAGGCGAGACCTGCGCCGCGCATTCTTGCGGGGCATCGGCGCGACGGGGCTGACGATGATGTCGACAACATCGCCGTCCGATACGGCGAGCATGCCGAAGCCCAGCCTGCGGCAAAGATCGCGAAAACGGCGATCGGCGTCGCGGCCCTTGCCCTTTGCCGAGACGCGGGCGGCGATCCAGACCTCGTCGCTTGCGGCGGCCCGATCGACGGCCTGCAGGATGAGCTCGAGATTGAAACTCATCTTCAGCTCGCAGATGACGACGACGGGCGGTTCGCTGTCATTCAATCCCACGAGGTCGCAGCCGCCGATTTCGCCTTTCACGGCATAGCCGGCCGCTTCGAGAAATGACTTGATCGGGAGATAGAGCGCCGTTTCCAAATCCGCCTCCGGCCTTTGAATATCCGGCTACTTCTATCCGATTCGGTTAACCAGAAAGTCGATAAAGGCGCGGATGCGGGCGGCCAGATGTTCGTGTCCGGCATAGACGGCATGGATATGCTCGATGTCTTCCGGATTGAAGTCTTCGAGAACGGGCACGAGCCTGCCGGCATCGAGATCCGGCTGGACGTGGAATTGGCCGATGCGGGCAAGGCCCATCCCCGCAACGCAAAGGCTGCGAACGGTCGGGCCGTTGTTTGCCTGGAGGTTGCCCTCAACGGTTTTCACGAAATGGGCGCCGCTCTTCGGATCGCGAAAGGGCCAGCCTTCGGCGGTCGGGCGAAAGTTGAAAGTCAGGCAGTTGTGACGATCGAGTTCGTCCGGCGTTGCCGGCAGGCCGTTTTGCTCGATGTAGGAGGGTGCCGCGACGATGACGCGGCGGCTGTCCATCAGTTTGCGGGCTTTGAGCGAACTATCCCGCAAGACGCCGGCGCGGATGGCGACATCGGCTCGCTCGCCGACGATATCGATGACGCTGTCGGTCAAGGAGATGTCGAGTTCGATCTCGGGATAGCGCTTCAGAAAATCGGGCATGATCGGCACCAGGCAGCAGACCCCGAAGGCGACGGAGGCGCTGACGCGCAGCGGGCCGCGTGGCACCGTGGCGCCGCCTGATGCCACGATCCGCTCCGCTTCCTGAATATCGGCCAGGATCGTTCGCGCCTTTTCGAGATAGATTTCTCCCTCGGGCGTCAATTGCAGCGAGCGGGTGGTGCGTACCAGAAGGCGGGTGCCCAGCCGCTCTTCCAGCCGGGTGATGAGCTTGCTGACGGCCGAGGGCGAAAGGCGCAGCCGGCGGCCAACCGCGGAAAAGCTGCTCAGCGCAGCCACCTGAACGAAGACATCCATTTCGCCGGCGCGATTGTCCATTTGCAACCCATTCTTTTGAATTCAATTCACAAGTGTTGAGTTGATATAGCTGATTATCGTTTGAATGTCGCGACGCCATATTCTTCCCGAACAAGAACTCGCGCATCCGGACCTGTCGGATGCCATTTGATCGGGTGATCTCATGCCTCTCGCTTTGTTTGCCTTGACGATCGCTGCCTATGCGATCGGGACAACCGAATTCGTCATCGTCGGTCTTTTGCCCACCGTGGCGAGCGACCTCCATATCAACCTGCCGCTCGCCGGTCTCATCGTCAGCGTCTATGCGCTCGGCGTCACTTTCGGCGCGCCGATCCTGACCGCGCTCACCGGCCGCATCGAGCGCAAGCCGCTGCTGCTTGGCCTGATGGCGCTGTTCATCGTCGGCAACGGCATGGCCGCCTTGAGCCCTGGCTATGCGCCGCTGCTCGTCGCACGCGTGCTTTCGGCCTTTGCCCATGGCGTGTTCTTTTCTGTAGGATCCACCATTGCCGCCGATCTCGTCCCGGAAAACCGCCGCGCTTCCGCGATCGCCATGATGTTCATGGGCCTGACCGTTGCCATCGTCACAGGCGTTCCCCTTGGCACCTTCATCGGCCAGACCTTCGGCTGGCGCGCGACCTTCGCGGCCGTCGCGGGCCTCGGCATCGTTGCCTTTGCCGCCATCCTGCTGCTTCTGCCGTCCAGCCTGAAGAAGGCGCCGCCGACAAGCATCGGTGAACAGGTCCGCGTGCTTGCGAGCGGCCGGTTGCTAATCGTCTTCGCCATGACGGCGCTCGGCTATGGCGGCACCTTCGTCGCCTTCACCTTCCTTGCCTCGATCCTGCAGGAAGTCACCGGCTTTGCCGCCTCCGCCGTCAGCCTCATCCTCGTGCTCTACGGTATCGCCATTGCCATCGGCAATGTCGTGGGTGGTCGCCTCGCCAATGGCAATCCGGTCCGTGCATTGACGTGGCTCTTCGTCGCCCAGGCTGTCGTGCTTGCCCTCTTCAGCTTTACGGCCGTCTCGCCCTGGCTTGCCATCCCGACGCTTGCAGCGCTTGGTTTCCTGTCCTTCGCCAACGTGCCCGGCCTGCAGCTCTATGTCGTCCAGCTCGCCCGAGAGGTTCGCCCCGCCGCCGTCGATGTCGCCTCGGCGCTCAATATCGCCGCCTTCAATCTCGGTATTGCCGCCGGCGCCTGGATCGGCGGGCTGGTGGTCGAATCCTCCCTTGGCCTTGGCGCCACACCCTGGGTCGGCGCGATCCTTGTCGTCGCTGCCCTGGTGCTCACCCTGTGGAGCGGCGCGCTCGACCGCCGCTCGGCTTCCACGGCACAGGCCGTCTCCCGCGCCGCCTGATCAAACCCTGCAATCGAAAGGATCATTCATGAAAATCGTCAGCGCCAATAGCGCATCCATTCCCGCCCTTGGTTTCGGCACGTTCCGCATGCCGGGCTCCGACACCGAACGCATGGTCGCGCATGTTCTGGGCAATGGCTACCGTCACATCGATACCGCCCAGATCTATGGCAACGAGGCCGAAGTCGGCGATGGCATCCTGCGCTCCGGCATTACCCGCGTCGATCTGTTCCTGACGACAAAAGTCTGGGTTGAAAACTATCGGCACGATGCGTTCATTGCCTCGGTCGACGAAAGCCTGAAGAAGCTGAAGACCGACTATGTCGACCTCCTGCTGCTGCACTGGCCGAACGACACCGTGCCGCTGGCCGAGCAGATCGGCGCACTGAATGAGGTCGCAAAGGCCGGCAAGGTCCGCCATATCGGCGTTTCCAACTTCAATCGGGCCCTGATGCACGAGGCGGTTCGCCTCAGCGACCTGCCGCTCGTTACCAACCAGGTCGAATATCATCCCTATCTCGACCAGTCGCCCGTCATTAAGACCGCCGCCGGCCTCGGCATGTCGGTAACTGCCTATTACGCCATGGCGGATGGCAAGGTGCTTTCCGATCCGGTGCTGAAGGACATTGCCGGTCGGCATGGCAAATCGATCGCTCAGATCGTTCTGCGCTGGATCGTGCAGCAGGGGCTGATCGTCCTTTCGAAGACGGTGTCGGAAGCCCGCGCAGCGGAAAATGCCGCCATCTTCGACTTCGCGCTTTCGCAGGAGGAAATGGCTGAAATCCACGCTCTCGCGCAGCCGAGCGGCCGCATCGTCAGCCCCGACGGCCTGGCGCCGATCTGGGATGAAGCGGCCTGACGTTGACAATCCAACAAATAGGGGAGCCGCTTAGCGGCTCCCTTTTGGCGTTTGATAGCTCAAGCCTTGAAGTCCAGCTTGACCTCGCAGGCGCCGATCGAGGCCGGCAATAGCGGCTTGCGGATACGCTGGCCGAACTGCCGCTGGAAGCCGAAGACATTGTTGATCAGGCTCTTGGTGTAGAGGCCGGGGCCGCTCGAATAGATGCGCCAGCCGCCATCGACGGCGATATCCCCCGCCTTGACGCGCGACCACTCCGCAGAAGCCTGATAGCGGTCGTCGAAGGCCGCGTCGCTGCTGCTGAAATAGGTGTTGCGCTGACGCAGCGATGCATGCTCCACCCGGCCGCTGACGGCGATCGGGTTGGCGAGCGCCAACGCTGCCCACACCGCTTCGGCATCGTCGTCTAGCGCCAAGGCCTCGCAGTAGCGCAGATGCGCATGCACATACATGAGGCCGATCTCGCGGCCGAAGAAGGACGAGGATTCGGCACGCCGGAAGAGCTTTTCCGGGCCGCCGGAATAGGTCGCCGGCCTCTCCATCAGCCGCACGCCGTCTGGGAATAAGAGGTTCTCGCGGATGATCTTCATGTGGGCGTGGCGCTGATCGGGCGTGAACAGGCCGCCGATCATCGGCTGGGTCATCGCGATCAGCGAATAGTGCAGGCCGGTGCGCGTATCCGCAGGATGGAGCAGCAGCTCGACGTCGTCATGGCTCGGATCGAAGACGCCGTAGCCGGCAACGATGCCGTCGCGCATCAGGAGCCGGTTGAAATCGGCACACATGGCGACCGCGGTCGCCTGCAGCGATTGCGCTTCCTCGTTGCGGCTGGCAAGCGTCAGGATATTGGCATAGCGCACCAGCTGTTCGTAAAGCAGCGATACCGTCCAGCTGCTCACCATCCAGTCGCGCAAATGCGGATCGGCCGGCTGCAGGCTGTCGTTCCAGTCGCCCTCGCCGTAGCGGATCAGGCTCGTGCCCGGCACGAAGCGGTTGCGCACCGTTTCCAGCAGCTTTTCGACGTGATCGGAGATTGTCGCGTGCTCTGAGGTCAGCTGCATCGTGTCGTCGGCGCGCCACGGCACTGTTTTGGCAAGGAAGGTGATGTCGCCGGTCGCCTCGATATAATCGCAGAGCGCCTTCAGCGGCCAGACGACGATATCGCCATGCGCTTCGCCGGCGCGGATACTGGCGTAGGGCTCCAGCATGAACCATTGCGGCCAGTCGCCGCGATCGCGATACTGCTCGGAAAAGAGCGTCAAGAGGATCTGCCGGACCTCGTCGTCATGCTCGTAGGCAAGCAGGAATTCGATCGGCCCCTGGCAGACGTCGCGCGTTCCCCAGGCCGCACCCGTATATTGTTCGAGCCCATGCGGCACGCTCAAATGGACGATCGCGTCATGCGCGATCCAGGGCAGCATGACGGCTTGCGCGACCACATCGCGGCCATCGCCGTCGATGCGCGCGCCGCGCGTCACGTGGCTCCAGAAGCGTTGTGCCGGCGCCAGCATTTCTTCGCTCTCGACACCGGCGCTGTAGCGCGCAGCAAGGGCCTCGGCCGCATCCGGATCGGTCATCGATCCCGTGACCGCAAAGCGCAGTGCCTTCGTCGGATGTGATTTCAGCGCGATGAACGGGCCGTTGCGGGCGATGCCGTCGCTATAAAGCAGTTCGTCGCCGCCGACGGCCTCGAACGCATCCGGCGTCGAGGTGACGAGATGGTAGCCGGCCTTCGGGTAACGATCCCAGAGCCAGGACGGCTGCGGCCGGAAGGAGATGCGCTTGGCCGCCGTATCGACTGCGATGTTTGCCACGGCCTCATAGTCGCGCTCGCCAAGCACGACGTGGCCGAACACCAGGAAGCGGCAGGCGGCGCCCTCTACCGAAACGCTCCATTGCATGGCCGGATCGTCGCCGGAGGCGATTGCCGATACGGTGATGGTGCGGCCGGGAAGTCTGTAGATCCAACGCGTATCACTCAAGCCCATTTCGAAGGCGGCGGGCACGCCGAGCAGGCGCCAGCCATCGCCGAGATCGACGAGGATGCGCAAGCCGCTCGATCGCGTCAGATTGTAAGGATCGCGCGAAACGGAGAACAGCTTGTGGAAGGAGGTGTTGCCGATGGTCAGCTGCGCGGCGAAGATGCCCTGCATCCAGCAGGTGGCGGCCAGCGTCTGATCATCGAGCAGCATGTTCTGTCCGCTACGGACGATGGCGCCGTGGCGCCGCGCCGCCAGCCGCTCCTTTTCGCGGAGAACAATGTGTCTGTTATGCGGCCCATCCGGCACGAAGAAGGAGATGAGCTTTCCGTCGACATGTTCTTCCAGCATCCGCTTGGGATAGAGCGCATCGATCGTGGCTTGATCGAGGCTGTCGCTTTCGGCAAGCGGCGCGTCCTGCAAGAGACTGCGAGCGGACTGGGCGGCCGATATCGTGTCTACTACGAGCTCGCTCTGAAGCTTCGGCAGGCCATCGAGATGGGCGAGATCGGCATCGCTTGATGCGGCCGGATGATCGGCGATGAAGAGGCCGAAGAAAATGGTCGTGATTGCATCACCGGCTGCAAGCGAAAGTGGCTTCGACTGGATCGCCGGGCAGGCGACTTCGTGCTGGCGGCGTGTGCTCGGCAGGCTATTGCCGAAATCCGGCACCATCACGCCGTCATCGCCCTTGGATGGCACGACGAGTTGGATTGCGTCGGTCGCGTAAGCTGCCGCACCTTCGAGGCAGCCCTGTGCGAGCCACGGATTTCGCCCGCCACCCTGCTTGAGGTTCTGCCGGTTCATGATCACGGGACCGAAGACGGCGTGGCTTCCAATGTGATGATCGATATATTGCGAGGCATAGGCTTCGCTGTTCATCAGGAAGCCGCGATCGCCGAGGCCGACATCCTGAAGAAGCACGAGATCGGCGGAAATCGTAGCGCTCGTGCTGTTCTGCAGCGATACCTGCCAGAACCATGCGGTCTGGCTCGGGTGCAGGCGAAGGCTGACCGTGTGTCTCACGCCGGCCGTCTCGCCGCTCCAGGAGAAGCCACCATCTCCATGGCCGAATTGGACGGCAGCCTTGGGGCCGACGATTTCGGCCGTTGCCGGCTTTGCGCCGCCGACACGCAGATAGAGCCGGCCGATGCCGCCATAGATGGGCGATCCGAGCAGCTGATTGATCATGATGCCGCCCTGCTGGTCGGCGAAATCGATCGAAAACAGCGTGCCGTTCGGCAAGACCGAAGCCGAAAGGCCGGCAGTATTGCCAAGCGTGATAAGACCGAGTTCTTCGCGACCGGGCGTTTGAAAGCTACGATTGGAGTCCGAGGACATAAGCGGTGTCTCGCTGTTTCATGGATCGGAGGAGGGGCACTAGATCACATGGCGACCTCAGATCATAGGAGGCAATTCGCCATTCATTCGTGACGGTTGACGGACGAAAAGAGGGCTGATCCGGCGCGATGCGCCGGATCTTTCGGGCGGACGCGGTCCTCGGTTTCAGTGGTGCCGGGGCTCGGCAACCTCATTGGCCGTGCGCAGGATTGCCGACAGATCGGCATTGTCGAAAGCCTCCTTGGAGATGCCTTTGACCTTGAATGTCCTGCTTTCGCCGGGCGCGAGATTGACCAGCATGTCGTCGACTTCGGCGTTCGGGCTGATGCGGTCGACGAACAGGCAGATATCGCGCAGGAACGACTGCGCCGTGATGGTGACAGTGATCCCGTCAATCGTCTGGGCGCTCTCGATGTCGAAGCGGGGCTGTGGATATTGCAGCTTCATATCCTTTTCGAAGAACCACCAGGCTTCGGCATCGCCGAGGCGCGCACGCAGATATTCGCGGCGCGGATCACCGGGGGTCGCGACCTCGGCCGGGATCTCGATGTCGGTATTCTCGAAGCGATCGCAAAGGATGCGCCAGACGTGATGGCGGGCAAGCAACGTGCCGTTGAAGTCGAAGCGCTCGACGGTGAAGGGTACGCGCCAGAACAGGCTTGCGTCATTGACGGCTATCGCAGCCAGGCCATCGCCGCGCGGCTGGATGGTGAGGCGATGTGGCGCATAGCTCTGCCGCAGCGCGTACCAGAGCGGCTTCTTCCTGCCGGCGCCGTCGATGGCCGCCCAGGAGGTGACCGGCCAGCAATCGTTGAGCTGCCAGACGATCGTGCCCATGCAGGTCGGCCGGTGCGAGCGCATATGGTCGATGCCGTAGCTGATGGCGCGCGCCTGGTTGAGCTGCGTGACGAACAGCCAGTCGTCGAAATTTTCCGGCGGCGGAAACCAGCCTTCCAGCCCCATCCGCAGCTTGTCGTTGCCGGTCGTTGCTTTCTGGTGATGCAGCACGCCCGGCGAGGCCGGGGCCCGATCCTTTTCGCGAACAGATTGGGTAAGCGTCGCGAAGGTCGGCGGCGCCTGCCATCCGAATTCGGAGCAGAAGCGGGGAATATAGTTGCGGTAGGTCTCGTAACCCACCTCGTTCCAGACATCCCAGATGTGCTTGCAGCCGTGTTCGTCCGCGTTCGGCGCGATCTCCATGGAGCCGGAATAGGGGCTGCCCGCCCAATAGGGGCGGGTCGGATCGATCTCGGCCACCAGCTTCGGCAGCAGATCGAGATAGTAGCCGGCGCCCCATGGGCGATTGCCGAGGACATCCTGCCAGCCCCAGTCGAAATAGCCCCAGATATTCTCGTTGTTGCCGTTCCAGATGACCAGCGAGGCGTATGGCATCAGCCTTGTGATTGCCTCGCGCGCTTCCGCCTCGATCTCGCTATAGACGGGCTCTTCCTCGGGATAGGTGGCGCAGGCAAACAGGAAATCCTGCCAGACCATGATGCCGGCGGCATCACATTCTTCGTAGAACGTATCGGTCTCGTAAATGCCGCCGCCCCAGACGCGCAACATGTTCATGTTGGCATCGCGGGCTTGGGCGATCCGCTCGCGATAGCGCTCGCGCGTTACGCGCGGCAGGAAGCAATCGTCGGGGATCCAGTTGGCGCCTCGGGCAAAGACCGGAACGTCGTTGACGACGAGTGTGAAGGCAGAGCCGATCTCATCCGGCGTCGTATCCAGCCGCACGGAGCGGAAACCGACGCGCCGCTTCCAGCCGTCGAGCGCCGCGCCGTCCGAGCCGAGCAACTGCAGGTCGATGTCGTAAAGCGGCTGGCCGCCCATTCCATGCGGCCACCAGACCTGGGGATTGTCGATACGGCACTCGATCAGCGCATGGGTCTCCCCTTGCGCGACGCGGACTTCCGCGCGCTTGCCGCCGATGGACAATACGAGTGCCACGCTATCCGTGCCCTTTTCCGCCCATTCGATCTCGACATGCAGGCGTGCGACGCCCTGGCTGCCTTGCAGCGTGATTTCCGGGCGGATGCCGCCAAGACGCGCCTTCGACCAGCTCTCGATGAGGATCGGCTTCCAGATGCCCGAGGTGACGACCGTCGGACCCCAGTCCCAGCCGAAATTGCAGGCCATCTTGCGGATGAGATTGCTCGGGCCGGGATAATTCTGGGGGATATCGGCGGCGCTGCCGAGCTGCTTGCGCACCTCCTCGCCGTGCTCGTAGGCCGATTGGAAATCGACGATCAATTCGTTGCGGCCGTTTTTCAGGCGGTCGGCGATATCGAAGCGATAGCTGCGATGCATGTTGCGGGTTTCGCCGAGGGGCGCGCCATTCAGTTCCAGGCGCGCTGCCGTGTCGAGGCCGAGGCAGGCAAGGTCGATGCGCTCGGCGTCCTCTGCGTCCCAGTCGAAGGCCAGACGATAGCGCCAGGCGGAGCGGCCGATCCAATCCTGCGAGATCTCGTTGACGTCGAGATAGGGATCGGTAATCAGCTGGGCCGCCATCAGGTCGAGATGCACGTTGCCCGGCACGGCGGCGGGGGTGGAATTGGGCAGGGCCGGTGCGCTCGAGGGTGCGCGAAGGCGCGAGAGGGTCCAGCCGGTGTCGAGCGTCTGTCTTTTCATGTCATGCGTCCGTTATGAAATGGATGTCTCAAACAGCCTTTGGCGTGATGAATTGCCGGCCTGCCTGCAGATGGCGGTTCATGCGATAGACCTAGGCGATTCGGTCGCGTTGTATCAACGCCTTGATGATCTATCGAGATTCATTATAGGCGCTGTCGATGGCCTTGCGAGAGCGCTTGCCCGCCTCCATGAGCCGCTGCAACAATGGCGGCGGAATGCCATAGACTTGTGACAGGCTCTGATGACCGAAGGCCGGTGCACGGATGACCCGCGAGAGGGCTGAATGGGGCTGGGCTCAGAAAAGCAAAAAACTTCAACTGCCATTGTCGGAAGTCGTGATCGGCCAACGTCCTTGAGACAGCCCATCGATAAGGGCGGATATGCAGAACCGTTCCCAAGGAGACGAACATGACCGATGCAACAGAACAATCGCAATCCCAGCAGCCCCGCGTCCCGGTTCACGGTGGCGTGGTGGCTTATCTGACGGTGGACGGCGCCACGAAGGCTGCCGAATTCTACAAGCGCGCCTTCGGTGCTGAGGAAGCCTTTATGTTTCCGGTCGACGAAAAAGGCCGGACCATGCATATCCATCTCTACATCAATGGCAGTTCTGTCATGCTCGGTGACGCCTTTCCGGAGTACGGCCATGCACTGGAGAAGCCGCAGTCTTTCGTGATGCAGCTCGTCGTCGATGACCTCGACAGCTGGTGGAAGCGCGCCGTCGATGCCGGGGCCGAGGTCGTCGTCGAGCCACAGGTCATGTTCTGGGGCGATCGTTGGGGCCAGCTCCGCGATCCCTTCGGCGTTTGCTGGGCGATGAATGCACCCGTCGAAAGCTGACAATATAATGCCCTCGGCTTGAATAGTGTCGAGGGCATATTCCTGGGGTAACGGAAGACTGCTATTCCGCAAGTAGGGTTCGCGTCAGTGGATGTCCGGCGTCGATAAGGCCGTCCAGGACCGAGTAATGATGCTTGTCGGGCTCGACCACGACCTCCGTTGCCGCGCCGAGTCCGGTCCAGATATTGGCGAGGAGCGCATTCTGGCGGATGAATTCGGCGCGCTCGGCACCCCCGACCCAGCAGGTGAGGCGGACGGCCTCGACCGGCTCCAGCAGGGCCGGACTTTCGGCGCGTGCCTCAATGTTATCGATGCGAAGCTGCTCGTTCATGGCGCGCTTCATGATCGGGCGCAGGTCGTGAAGGCCGGAAATGGCGAGAACGTGGCGGATGCGCTCGCGAATCGCCTCGTCAAGCGGCGATGTCACCGTCATCATGCGGGCGACAAGCTGACCGCCGGCCGAATGCCCTGTCAGGATGATTGGGCCGCCGACCATCTCGGCCGCTGACTTGATTGCGGCTGCGATCTCCCTGCCGATCCCGCCGATGCGATTTTCCGGGCAAAGTGTGTAGGAGGGGATCGCCACGACATAACCGGTCGCAATTGAGCCGGCGGCGAGGTGCGACCAATAGCTTTTGTCCAGTTGCAGCCAGTAGCCGCCATGGACGAAAACCACCAATCCCTTCGGCTGGCCTTCGGGCAGGAAGAGGTCGAAGCGATTGCGCTCAGCAGGACCATAGGCGAGATCGAGCTTCACCCGCCCCGCCGCCGCCAGCTTCTCGCGGAAAGCCCTGGCCGGCTCGGCCCAGGCCGCCGGCCATCTGTCACCGTCGACGATATAGGCGCCGTTGGTATAGGCGCTCTCCCAATCGGTGACCTTGAAATAGCTCATGCCCTGCTCCCTCTTTCCGGCTACCGACCTCTGCGGCTCAGGTTACCGCCGAACGCACGGCAAAGCGCGCATCCTGCCACGATCCGCTGCTCAGGATTTCCTCCAGCACCGTCACCGCCCGCCAGACGTCGCGATAGCCGACGTAAAGCGGCGTGAAGCCGAAGCGCAGGGTCGAAGGCGCCCGGAAGTCGCCGATGACGCCGCGCTCGATCAGCGCCTGCATGACCTCGTAGGCATTGCTATGGATGAAGGATACCTGGCTGCCGCGCTTGTCGCTGTCGCGCGTCGTCTCCAGCTCGACGTCATATTGGCCGCATTTGGCTTCGACCAACCGGATGAAGAGCTCGGTGAGCGCGATGCTTTTCGCGCGCAAGGCCTTCATGTCCACTTCGTCCCAGATGGCCAAGGCACCCTTCAGCGCTCGCAGCGACAGGATCGGCTGCGTGCCGCAGAGAAAACGCTTGATGCCGGCATCGCCGTCAAAGCCCTGTTCGAAGGCGAAGGGGCGGGCATGGCTCCACCAGCCGCTGAGCGGCTGGACAATCGACGCATGATGACGCTGCGCCGCATAGATGAAGGCCGGCGCGCCCGGGCCGCCATTCAGATATTTGTAGGTGCAGCCCACGGCGAAATCGGCGTCCGCATCGTCGAGATCCACGGGCAGGGCGCCGGCGCTATGGCACAGATCCCAGATGACCAGCGCGCCCGCCGCCTGAATGCGCTTCGTCAGCGCCGCCATGTCGCGCAGCTCGCCGCTCTTGTAGTTGACATGATTGACGAGGACCACGGCGACGCTGTCGTCGATCAGCTCCTCGATGGTGTCGGCATCGCGACCCTCGAGGCGGAGCGTCAGGCCAGGGCGCGTCGAAACCACGCCCTCCGCCATGTAAAGGTCGGTGGGGAAACTATCGCCCTCCGCAACGATGACATTGCGGCCGGGCCGCATCGCAAGTGCTGCATGCAGAGTTTTATAGATGTTGATCGACGTCGAGTCGGTGACGACGGTCTGGCCTTCGGCGGCGCCGATCAACCGGCCGATACGGTCGCCAAGATCGAGCGGCAGATGAAACCATCCGGCGCTGTTCCAGCTGCGGATCAATCCGTTGCCCCATTCCTCCATGGCGGCCTGGCGCACTTCGGCAAAGACCTCGTGCGATGCCGCGCCGAGCGAATTGCCGTCGAGGTAGATGACGCCGGCCGGCAGGGCAAAGCGGCTGCGAAAGGCGCGCAGCGGGTCGGCCTCGTCCATGGCCTCGACGGACGCGAGATCGGGAAGGCTGTCCATAGGTCGTTGCCTCGTAAACTTATTCGCGAATGGTTTCTCGGGTGGCCGCTCCGCCGCGGCTGCGGCGGATGCTCGGCAGCGCCAGCATGATGAGCACGAAGAGGCCGGTCGCGAGCTTCAGGTTCGGCGGCGGCATGCCGGCGGCAAGACAGAGCGAGACGAGCTGGTAGTAGATGATCGAGCCGACGAAGGGCGCCAGCAACTGTCTGAGCACCGTCTGCTTGCCGGTGAAGGCTTCGCCGATCATCAGGGCGGCAAGCCCGTTGATCAGGATACCGATGCCCATGTTGACGTCGGCAAAGCCCTGCGACTGGACCATCAGCGCGCCGCCGGCGGCGGAAAAGGCGCTGGCGATGCCGACGCCGCCGATGGTTGCGGCCCAGACATTGATGCCCTGCGCCTCGGCCATGTCGGGATTGGAGCCGACGGCGCGCATGGCCGTGCCCTTTTCCGTCTTGAAATAGAGATTGAGGGCGATCAACACGATGAGAGCGAGCAGGCCGGCAATGACGATCTTGCTGGCAGGAAAGCCGGGAGTTGTGAAGGGCACCCAGTCGAATACCGTCGGCGAGCCGAAGACGGAGAGGTTCGATTTGCCCATGATGCCGAGATTGATGCTGTAAAGCATGGTCGACATCAGGATGCCGGCAAGCAGCGTATGAATGCGGAAGCGCAGATGGATGATCGCCGTACAGCAGCCGGCGGCCAGCCCGACGACGAAAGCGACGGCGATCGCGAGCGGCGGCGCGACGCCGGCAGCAAGCAAAACGCCGCAGACGCAGCCGCCGAGCGGAAATGCGCCTTCGCTGGTCAGGTCCGGAAAGCTCAGCATCCGGAAGGGGATCATGATGCCGAGGACGACGAAGCTCAGAATGAAGCTCTGCGCCAGGGTGACGGGAATGAGCGAGACGAAGCTTGAAGCGGTTGTCTGAATGAAATCCATCATGATGTCAGCTCACCAGCAGCATTCGGTCGGTCTTGACGGCGAAGTGGCCGATCAGCTCGGGCACGGTGATGCGCCGCTTGCCTTCCCCGGCAATTTCGAGATGCACGCGGCCGGCATCGAGCATGATGATGCTGTCGCCGAAATCGACGGCGTGCTGCATGTTGTGCGTCACCATCAATGTCGTCAGCTTCAGCGCCTCGACGGTGCGCACCGTCGCCTGCATGACGATATCGGCCGTGCGCGGATCGAGCGCCGCGGTATGTTCATCGAGCAGCAGGACGTCGGGCGAACCGCCGACCGCCATGATGAGCGACAGCGATTGACGCTGGCCGCCGGAAAGCAGCTCGACCTTGGTATCCAGCCGGTTCTCCAGGCCGAGGCCGAGAACGGCGAGGCGCTCCTTGTAGGCGACGAGACGGGCGGCATTCAGGCCGGGGCGAAATCCACGGCTCTTGCCGCGCAGCTCCGCCAGGAGCATGTTTTCGCCGACGGTCATACTGGCGGCGGTTCCCTTCATCGGATCCTGGAACACGCGGGCGAGGCGCGCGGCGCGCTTGTGGACCGGCATTCCCGTGACGTCGGCGCCATTGATGAGGATCTGACCGGAATCGAGGCTGAGAGCGCCGGAAATCGCGTTCAGCATGCTGCTCTTGCCGGCGCCGTTCGAGCCGATGACGACGCCGAATTCGCCAGCCTTGAGGGAGAGTGTCAGGCCGTTGAGCGCGACCTTTTCGTCGGGCTGGCCTCTGTAGAAAACCTTGCGCGCGGATTTGATATCGAGCATCCGTGCCTCCCCTGCAGTATAGGGTTATAAAATGGCGGCGTCCTTGACGCCGCCACGGATCGGATTGACCCTACAGCGCCGCGCGTCACATGTGACGCGCAAAGGTCGCTGTAGCACTTTAAATCTGCTGCATAATTTTATCCTTAAATCGATGTCGATTTAAGGAATTATGCAGTAGAAGATGCCGCCTATCACTTCGTGAAGCAATTGCAATCGGCAAGCGAAGCCGGCACTTCGGCGCCGAATGCCTTCAGCACGGTCTTGTTGATCAGCGGCGCGTGGTCCTCATAGGCCGGAACGGAGGGCTTGATCGTCTTCGGATCGGCACCTTTAAGGATCTGCGCGGCGATCTTGCCGGCATTTTCACCGACCTGCTCGTAGTTGACGGCAAAGCTTGCCGGCACGACGCCATTGCGGACCGCGGCGTCGTCGGAATTGACGATCGGGATCTGTGCCTGGCGGGCAGCGGCGGCAACGGCCGGGATTGCCGGCTGCAGCAGGTTGGAAGCGGGCGTATAGATAACGTCCGCCTTGCCGGCGAGCGATGCGATGCGCTGCTGGATGTCGTTGACGTTGTCGACGCCGACGGGGACCACTTCGAAGCCGGCGGCTGGAGCGGCCGCCTTGACCTTGTCGATCAGTGCGACGTCATTGGCTTCGCCCGGATTATAGGGCACGCCAAGGCGCTTGGCATTCGGCAGCAGCTTCTTGGTGAAGGTCAGGATCGCCGAGATATCCTGCAGGTCGCTCGAGCCAGTGATGCCTACGTCACCCGAGTCCCACGAAGGAACAAGCTTGGCGGCGACCGGATCGGTGACGGCTGTGAAGACGATCGGAATGCCGGAGCCGGCGAGCGCCTTTTTGGCGATCTGCGAGACGGGAGTCGTGACCGTATACATCAGCTTCGGATGTTCGGACTGCAGCTTGGCGATCATCTGCGGCACGAGCGACGCGTCGAAGCTCGTGTTGCTCTCGGAGTAGACGACATCCTTGCCTTCGACGAAGCCGTTGTCGGCGAGCGCCTTCTTGAAGCCGGCGATCGAAGCATTGAGCTGCGGATGTTCGCCGAAATTGGCGATGGCGATCTTGATGGTTTCGGCCGAAGCGGCGGCGGCACTGGCCACGACGGCGCCGGCGACCACGAGGCCGGACAGCCATTTGGATGTAGATCTCAGCATATTTTCCTCCCGGATGTGACAAGGAGCCGTGTTCCTTCGGCTCTCTTGCAGGGGATCATAGCGACTGCTGCAAGCCTGTCAAATTCAGATATATGATATGCACTATCCATGCCTTTGATATATATATTTCCGTATTTGGGAGTTTTATATATAATCCGGGCTTTGCGGAGGATGGGACAGGCGGCATGCAGGACACGGATCCGTTGAGCAAGACCGAGGCGGCCTATTGGCTGTTGCGACGCGATATCCTCAATACGAAGCTTAGGCCTGGCGCATCCTTGCGGCTCGGCGCATTGCGGGAGGCCTATGGCGTCGGCTGGACTCCGCTCCGCGAGGCCCTGTCGCGGCTGGAAGCCGAGAAGCTGGTGACGGCCGTCAGCAATCGCGGCTTCGCGGTCGCCCCTGTTTCCAGGGCGGAGCTGGAAGACCTGATGCGCGCGCGAATGGTCATCGAACTGCCGCTGTTCATGGAATCGATCGAGAAAGGCGGTCCGGATTGGGAATCTGCCGTCGTGACAGCGCACTACCGCCTGTCGCGCTGCAAGATCGTGCCGGATTCCGCTTCCGAGGAGATAGCCGATGAGTGGGATGAGAAGCATTCCGCCTTCCATGCCGCGCTGGTAAGCGCTGCGACATCAAATTGGCTCAAACGCTTCCAGTCCACCATCACGGATCAACTTCGTCGTCACCACCGTTTCCTCGGTCTGGCGCCGACGCAGCGCGCCACCGCCGGCCTTTCCGCCGGTTATGAGAAGGCGGTGGCGGCGCTCAAGGACGCGATGGCGATCGAACATCACACGGCGCTGATGGAGGCCGCCCTCGACCGCGATCTCGAACGCGCCAAGGCGCTGATGACGGAGCATATCGGCTACACATTGCAGGTCTATATCCGCTCGGAGGATAAGGCCGGGTAGCGCCAGCGAGGCGCGATCATGCGTGCTTGCGCCATGAAGGATGGCCGATATCTCGTACGGTCGGACTTCGATCGTCTTTTTCAGCCGGCCTAAGGGCTGATAATTGGCAATCAAGCATCGGCCGTCAGTTTCACCAGAGCCAATGCGCATGTTCATCGAGGTCGCGCGTCGAGTTCGGCGGCGGTGCATCTGAGTTTCAGATGGGTGGTATCCGTCAAATCGAGCTTGTCCCATGGCACGATATGACCGCTCGGCCGCTCCTTGAAGCCGAAGGGGCGCAAAATGGTATGGCCGATCGTCGTTGCCGATAATCTCTCGAGCAAGCCCAGAACTCCGAGGTGATATTCGACGACGACGAAATCTTTTCCCGCGGCTTCCGCTTTGATCTCTTCCAGCCGCCCGATCGGCCGGTCATCTATGTCATGAATCTGCGCTCCGAGCAGGAGTTCCAGGTGAATCTCCGTCATGACCGTCCTCCCGGAATGCGGCTGAAGATGTGTCGTCTCAGCCATTCCTGTGCCTGTCCGAACGGCGTCTCGCTATTGTCGACATCGGCTTCGATATCGACACCCACATTCGTGATTTTCGACCATGGGATCCGATAGGGACGCCAACCGTCACCCGCCCGCACTTGTGGGGAAAGGGCGAGCATCCAGCCATACAGCCGCCGGCTCAGTCTTCGCACCAGCGTCGATGTGCCCATTTCGATGAAGGCGATCTTGAGCCGGCCGCCATCTTCGGTCGTAAGCACGATGCCGTCGACTTTTCCGATACGAGCCTGCCGGCGATCGACGACCTGCTTATCGAGAATATCGCGGACAAGATACATGTCAGCCTCCCAGGATTTCGAGCGGTGTGGTTACAATCGAGAGTAGAAAAGCCATCGCGACGATGAAGATGACGGCGGCATTGCTGATCCAGCCATTTCTGTGCTCGCCCACATAGGTCGGGTCATTCATCAGGATGAGGAAGGGAACCACGCCGAACGGCAGGCTGAGCGCGGTGAGCGCCATCGAAAAGATGGTGAGCTGGAGAGGATCCATGCCGACGACGATCGGGATCATGGCAATCAGAAGCGAAGCGGTATAGACGAGGCAGAAGGCGGGATGGTCTTTCGGTTTGGTGTTTTCCGACCAATTCCATCCGAAGCCCTGCGCAACCAGATAGGCCTGCGCCAGACTCACCTCGAGGGCGGCGCCAAAGCAGGTGATCCCGAGTGATGCTGCGAAGAGATAAAGCCCCCATTTTCCGAAGGCGGGCGTGAGGATCATGGCGATCTGCTCATATCCTTCGATGTCTCCGACCCCTTTGGAAGGATAGATCATCGCGGCCAGCACCATGATGGCGGCGGTGATGATTGCGCCGAAACTCATGCCGATGATTGCGATCGCGCGATTGGTGCCGAAGTAGCTCTTGTCCCACCCGTCTTCTATGGCGCCCGAGGAGTAGAAGTAGAAGAGATAGGGAGAGATGACCGCGCCCAAAATTCCGACGACGATGAAACTATAATGCAGCGGATCCTCGCTCGGCAGCATCGGCACCACGCCTTTGACGGCTTCGCCCCATGGCGGACCCATGACGAACACCGCGACGACGAAGGAGAGCGCCAGCAGCCCCAGGGACGACATGCCGTTCTCGATGAGACCGAACGTGCCTCGCCAGAGCAACAGCCAAACGGCAAATGTCACCGGAAGTGACCACCACGAAAATTTCACCCCGGTCAGAAACTGCAGCGCAAGCGATATGCCGCCGATCTCGGCTGCAAGAACGAGAAGATTGACAACGAATGCTATGGTTACGGTCAGAAGAAAAATGTTGGAGCCGAAGCGGTCTCGAATTCCGTCGACGATCGTGTAATGGCTGGCGATCGCGAAGCGCCCCGACATTTCAACGAGGAAAATCACGCAGATGGTGCCGAGCACGATGGCCCAGAGAGGCGCGTATCCATAGGCTGCGCCCGCCTGGCTGGAGGTCGCGATATTTCCCGTTTCAAGAAAGCCGCCGATGCTCGTGATGATGCCCAGCGATATCTGCAACAATTTTTTCATTGCGCTGCTCGGGAGCCGGCTTTCAATTCGGCTTCGACGCCCCGCAAATCCTCAAGATGTCGTGCAATCGTCTCTGTCCGGCCATTGACGATATCGTCGTGCGCCGCGCCGATGATTATCACCAGCCGGCCGGCCACGGCGGCCAAATACCGGGGAGATGCCGGGAGTTCCTTCGACAGGCTGCCGATCTTGGTTGCGCAGCGCTCCATCGTCAGTGCGCTAAAGCTGTTCGGCACAAGCATTTTCGCCCGTGCTTCCAAGACCATGTCTGCCGTTGCACTCCATGAAAGTACCGCACGAATTTGGCGTTCGGTTTGTTGTCGTCCATCCGAGCAGGAGGCCATGCTCACAAGCAGCAGGGCGATGATGAAAAATTTCACAGCAAGGTCCTCATGGAATGCCGCTCAAGCTCGATATCTCTAATATAATCAAATGGAGGCGCGTGAGTTCCAATATGGGCGGCGCTCGACCGGCGCCTGGACGATCGCGGCTCCGTGTATGGCTGGCAATTGTCAGGCTCCCGCGCCTTCCGACTACGATTTTGCACGGGGAGGAGGCGCAGAAGCCCTCGATGGTGTTGAGCATCCCGGTCAGGTGCGATCGCCGTCACCCTCACTCGCCGACATGTTTGGAAGCCGTTGCCGCACGATGCTTGCGGATGGATCGCGCATGCCGCGTCAAGCCGCGTTCATTTTGCTCAAACGAAGAAAGATTAAGAATTTTCACTTTCGCGCTTGACGATCTTCCTACTGGAAGGTAGGCAAGATGTATGAGCAACCTTTTGACGACATCCGACGAAATTCTGGCGTCCGCGCGGACGCTGATCATGAGCGGAGGATACAACGGCTTCAGCTATGCCGATATCGCTGACGTGGTCGGGATCCGCAAGGCCAGCATCCATCACCACTTTCCGAGCAAGACCGACTTGGTCCGCACGCTTGTTATTCGATATCGCGAGGAAGCCGAGGTGGGTGTGGCGGTCCTCCAGAGCAACGTGCAGAATGCCTCCGAGCTTCTCAAGACCTATGCCGGCCACTGGTCGAAGTGCATTGAGGATGCAAGCAGGCCTTTCTGCGTTTGCGCCCTGCTTGCGAGTGAACTGCCGGCGTTGCCGCCAGAAGTCGCGGTTGAGGTGAAAGCCTTCTTCCGCTTCATCTCGACATGGCTGACCTCCATCATGGAACGTGGCGCCAAGGACGGAACCTTGAAGCTCTCAAGCGAACCCAAGGTTGAGGCCGAGATATTCATGGCTTCGGTCCATGGAGCCATGCTCTCGGCGCGAGCTTATGGAGAGCCTGAAGTGTTCGCCACCATTCTGGCGCCCACCTTGCAGCGACTGTCTCCGATGGTCGCTCGATAAAAGCTCGGGGCGGAACGAACCCGCCCCGAGCAAAACTGTACCTCGAAAAACTACCAACTAGTAGGAAGATATCAACATGATCAAGATCATTCTCCCCGCGCTCGTGCTGGGGCTGTCCAGCATCTCCTCGGCGACGGCTCTAGTCTCGTCCGCCTATGCCGACGATATGAAGGCCGAACAGGTCCATGTCCGAGGCCGCATCGTCAACTACGCCGGCTCTACTCTCAAGGTGAAGACGCGCGAAGGAAAGACCCTCGACGTCGCGCTCGCTGACGGCTGGAAAGTTTCGAGCGTCGCAAACGCAAAGGTAACTGACATCAAGCCCGGCGACTTCGTCGGCATCGCGTCCTCGCCGAAAGAAGGCGGCGGTGACGGGGCTCTTGAAGTGCTCATCTTCCCGCCGGCGTTGAAAGGTGCGGGTGAGGGCAGTTACGGTTGGGACCTTAAGCCCAACAGCAGCATGACCAATGCTACCGTGGCGGATGCCGTTAAAGGCGTCGATGGCCGGACAGTCACCGTCTCCTATCATGGCAAGGAAAAGAAGATCTCTATCCCGGACGGCACCCCCGTCGTGACCTTTGCGCCGGCGACCAAGGATGATCTCATTCCCGGTGCCATTGTCTTCATCCCGGCCGAGAAGGCTGCGACCGGCCCGATGGCCCATCAGATTCTCGTCGGAAAGAATGGCGTGGTTCCGCCCATGTAACCACGTCGTCGTCGGTCGGATCGGCCGCCTAACCGGTTCGACCGGCGACCATCACACAACGCCGTCTGATCTAAGGCCCTTGGATTCCAAGACGGAGGACACCGTCGTGAACGAGAATGCCAGCATCGACAACCTTCAATCTCCCCGGACGATCTTCATCCGCCGCCACTCCCTCATCACACGCTTCACCCACTGGCTGAACGCGCTGTGCTTGAGTTTCCTCCTGTTGAGCGGGCTGCAGATCTTCAACGCCCATCCCGAATTGTACTGGGGCCATACGGTGCTGACGGCGAACCCGCAGTCCTGACGATAGGCTCCGAGGGACAAAAAGACGATACGCGCGGTTTCGTGCGTATCGCAGGCGTGCAATTTGCGACGACCGGTGTTCTCGGCGTTTCGGACGTCGCGGGTGAGCGCACTGAGCGGGCTTTTCCGAGTTGGGCCACCATACCGTCGTTTCAGGATCTTGCGGTTGGACGCCGCTGGCACTTCTTCTTTGCCTGGCTGTTTCTTGTCAACGGCATCCTCTATCTCGGCTTCAGTGTCCTGAGCGGCCATTTCAGGCGAGATCTCGCGCCGACGGTAAGAGAGCTTTCGCCGCGTCATCTGTGGCACGAAGTTCTCGACCATGCTCGCCTTCGCTTTCCGAAAGGCGAGGAGGCCAAGCGTTATAACGCACTTCAGAAGCTGACATATCTCGCCGTGATTATTGTCCTTCTGCCCCTCATGATCCTCACGGGCCTGACCATGTCGCCCGGCATCGACGCCGCGTTCCCTGCGCTGGCCGATGTCTTTGGCGGGCGCCAATCGGCTCGAACCATCCACTTCGTCACCGCATCGCTTCTGGTGCTGTTCGTCGTCGTTCATATCGCGATGGTCGTGCTGTCGGGGCCTTGGAACAACATGCGCTCGATGATCACCGGCCGCTATGCAATCCGGGAAGAAGGTCCGAACTCATGAGCCAGCTTTTTACCCGCCGCCGGTTCCTGATTGGCAGCACGCTCGGTGCCGGTGCGCTCGCTCTTCCCGGCTGCGACCTCTTGGAGCAAAACACCGACGTCGCCACGGTTCTTCGTTCAGCCGAACAGCTGACGATGAAAACCCAAAGGCTGCTGCAGGGGCGTGATGCTTGGCCACTTTTCCTGGAATTGCTTTAAGCCTGCCAGTCTTTTCTTCAGCAAGAGCGATGGATCATGTCAGCAGTCCGTGCATGACAAGATCAATATGCGCTTGCAGATAGGTGGTTCTGTCGAGAGTCCGGCGCTCGTCGAAAAGGAGCTTGAAGAATAGAAAGGCGATGGCGGGCGCCACGATTGCATCGCCGAACGCAGCCGGCGCCGGCCGGAATTCCCCAAGGCTTATCCCGTCGTCGATAAGGGCCTGCATTTGACGCTCGAGAGGCTCGATAAATATGTCGTGGTGCCGATCGACGATCTGCGGGAATCGCGAACCTTCGGCAATGACGAACCTCATCAGCTCCCGCAATTTGCGATCCCTGATTATGAGATCGTAGATGAGTTCGATATTTCCCTGAAGCCGCTCCGTGGCGGTCCCTTTCAGCTCATTTGCACTTGCCAAGAGATTTTCGAGAGGCTCGGAAATGTGCCGGATCATCGCTTCGAAAAGCTGTTCCTTCGTCTCGAAGTAAACATAGACGGTTCCCTTCGTAACTCCGACCCTGCTGGCGATATCCTCGACGCGCGTGGCGACATAGCCGCGCTCGACGAACTCTTCAAACGCGGCATCCAGGATCTGCACGGGGCGGCGGGCCTTTTGCTCCGCGCGCGTCAGCTTTTTTAGATCGGTCATGTTCCACCTTGAGCGTTATTGACGGTTCGACGTCAAGATAATTCAATTGACTAATGGGTCAGTCAATAATATTCGTCTCGCCAACGGATGCAAGAGGTCAAATCATGAAAACTATCCTTGTCATCGCATGGCTGGGTGCGAGCGCGGTCGCGCTGTCCTCATGCGAAAAGCAGGCCGAGAGTGAGACAAAGCCAAAGAACGTCGAGGCTGTCGTGGCCAAGGTCACGCCGGTCGTCGAAAACAACGCCATCACCGGCGAGGTGAGTGCCCGCGTCGAAAGCGACCTGTCTTTCAGGGTCAGCGGACGCATTGTCGAGCGTCTGGTCGACGTCGGGACATCGGTGAAGGCCGGGCAGGTGCTTGCGCGCATGGACGCCGAAGAACAGAAGGCCGATCTCGATGTTGCCACCGCGAACTTGCAGTCAGCGCTCGCGCAGCAAACGCAGGCCCAATTGGCGTTCGACCGCCAGCAGAATCTCTTCAAGACGCAGGTGACGACACGCGCCGCGCTCGATCAGGCCCAGGAAACGCTATTGACTGCCCAGGGAAGCGTGAAGTCGGCGCAAGCTCAACTCGACACGGCACAAGACGCGCTCTCCTATACGGAGCTGCGCGCCGATGCCGATGGCGTCATCACCGCCAGAAACGCAGAAGTGGGGCAGGTCGCGCAAGCCGCACAGCTGGTCTTCACACTTGCGCATGACGGCCCCCGGGACGCTGTCTTCAACGTCTTCGAATCCCTCTATCTCGGGCGAAATCTTGAAAACCAGGTCGCTGTCAGTCCCCTTTCGGCACCATCTCACAGGATGGAGGCTTCCGTGCGCGAAATCTCGCCCACGATCGATGCGTCGACCGGAACGATCAGGGTCAAGGTCGGTCTCGAAGCGGCACCAGACATGCAGCTTGGCGCTCCGGTGGTCGGCTTGTTTCGGTCCACCGCGCGGGACGCAATCGAATTGCCATGGTCGGCAATGGCCTCAAAGAGCGGCAAGCCGGCCGTTTGGATCATCGATCCCGCTTCATCGAACGTGTCGCTGCGCCAGATCGATGTCTCCGGCTATGAGACCGGCCGCTTCGCTGTGCGGACGGGCGTATCTCCGGGCGAAATCGTCGTCGTCGACGGCACGAAATTCTTGCGATCAGGCCAGGCCGTCACATACGACAAGGGAGCTGCAAAATGAATATCCGTATCACAGCCGGCCTTGCGATCTTCGGCTCATTGCTGCTGACGTCCTGCCAGAAACAGGAGGAAGCCCATTACGAGCCGGCGCGTCCCGTGCTTTCCGTTGTCGTCAAGTCCACCGCGGCTTCCGCGCTGACCCTGCCGGGGACGGTCGAGGCCAAGATCGAGACCCAGCTCGCATTTCGGGTCCTGGGGCGGGTTATAGCGCGCAAGGTCAGCGTCGGCGACATCGTCAAAAAGGGCGATGTCGTTGCCGCCATCGATCCGCTGTCGCTGGAGCTTGCGGTCAAGAGCTCGCAATCCGAGCTTTCGAATGCGCAGGCGCAGTTGGCGAATGCCGCATCCACCGAAGAGCGCCAGCGGTCCCTGCTCGAGAGCAGATCGGGAAGTGAAGCGGCCTACGAAGAGGCGGAACTTGAGCGCAAAAGCGCCAATGCCTCTGTTGCCAAGGCACAGGCCAATTTGGACAAGGCCGAAGAGCAGCTGGGCTACACGCAGCTGAAGGCGGAATTCGACGGCGTCGTGACGGCCACTTCAGCCGAGGTGGGCCAGGTCGTGTCGGCGGGCCAGAGCATTGCCACCGTTGCCCGGCCCGACCAGCGCGATGTCATCATCGATATACCTGTCGCCAGCTTCGACGGTCTTAAGCTTGGGTCGCCCTTTGAGGTCGCCCTCCAGCTGGATCCGAGCATCCGCGCGAGTGGTGTCGTCAGGGAGATCGCCCCGGAAGCCGAGGCGACGACCCGCACGCGACGCACGAAAATCATGCTCATCGATCCACCGGCGGCGTTCCGCCTAGGCTCTGTCGTCACCGCAACCGCGACCGTTGTTGCAGATCCGATGATCCTGCTGCCCTCTTCATCCGTCCTGATGAAAGACGGAAGGCCGAACGTCTGGGTGGTCGATACCACGGCTCACAAGGTTTCCATTCGCGCGATCAAGATCGACGGGGACCTCGTCGAGGGCGGTTCCGTGAAGATCGCAGAAGGCATCAGCCCTGGCGAACGCATCGTCGTTGCCGGCGTTCACAAGCTTGCCGACGGCCAGGCCGTCAGGGTAGATTAAGGAAAGACCCCCGTGAAAAAATTCAACCTGTCCGACTGGGCGCTCGAACATCGTTCGCTCGTCTGGTACTTCATGATCGTCTTCATTCTGGCCGGCGCCTTTTCCTATATCGGTCTAGGTCGCGAGGAAGATCCCGCCTTCACCATCAAGACGATGATCATTCAGGCGCAATGGCCCGGCGCATCGGCCGAAGAAGTGACCAAGCAGGTCACCGATCGCATCGAAAAGAAGCTCGAGGAGCTGGATTCGCTCGACTATACCAAGAGCGAGACGGTTGCCGGCCAGACGACCATTTTTGTCGAACTTCTGCCGACGACCAAAGCCAAGGATGTCAATGCCATCTGGATGCGGGTCCGCAACATGATTGGCGACATCAAGGGGAATTTCCCAAGCGGTGTCGTCGGACCGTTTTTCAATGACAGCTTCGGCGACGTCTACGGCAATATTTACGCCTTTACCAGCGACGGGCTGACACAGCGCCAGCTTCGCGATCTGGTCGAGGATGCGCGCGCAAAAGTGCTGACGGTTCCTAATATCGGCAAGGTGGACATTATCGGCGCACAGGACGAGGCCATCTATCTCGAATTTTCGACGCGAAAGATCGCAGCGCTCGGGCTGAACCAGCAGTCCGTCATCGACACGCTGCAGGCGCAGAATGCCGTCACCCAATCCGGTTTCGTCGATGCCGGTCCCGAGCGCATCGCCCTGCGGGTCAGTGGCCAGTTCACGTCCGAGGAGAGCCTTCGATCGATCAATCTTCGTGTCAACGACCGCTTCTTTCCGTTGACCGATGTCGCGACGATCAAGCGGGGCTATGTGGATCCTCCCTCGTCGCTGTTCAGATTTAACGGCCAGCCGGCCGTCGGGCTTGCCATCGGCATGAAGACCGGGGCAAATCTGCTTGAGTTCGGCAAGGCGCTCGACAAGGAGATTGAACAGGTCACGGCCGATCTTCCCATCGGCGTCGATGTCCAGCGCGTATCCGATCAGCCCGCCGTCGTCGACGAAGCCGTGTCGGGCTTCACGCGCGCGCTGTTCGAGGCGATCGTCATCGTGCTTGCGATCAGCTTCATCAGCCTCGGCGTTCGGGCGGGGCTCGTGGTTGCCATCTCCATTCCGCTCGTGCTGGCGATCACCTTCCTCGTCATGGCCTATACCGGCATTTCGATGCAGCGTATTTCGCTTGGGGCGCTGATTATCGCCCTTGGCCTCCTGGTCGACGACGCGATGATCGCCGTGGAGATGATGGTTGCCCGATTGGAGGTGGGCGATGATCTGAGAAAAGCGGCGACATATGTTTATACGTCGACCGCCTTCCCGATGCTGACCGGTACGCTCGTAACGGTTGCAGGCTTTATCCCCGTCGGCCTCAATACCAGCGCCGCCGGTGAATTCACCTTCACTCTCTTCGTGGTCATCGCCGTTTCGCTCCTGGTTTCCTGGGTGGTTGCTGTGCTGTTCACGCCGCTGCTCGGCGTGACGATCCTTCCGAAATCCATGAAATCGCATCATGAGCAGAAGGGCCGTTTTGCACGGGCCTTCGCATGGCTCCTGGGCGTGGCCCTGCGCTGGCGCTGGATTACGATTGGTGCCACTGTTGCAACCTTCGCCCTTTCCATTGGCGGAATGAGCCTGGTGCAACAGCAGTTTTTCCCTTCCTCCGACAGACCGGAGCTGATCGTCGACTGGAACCTGCCGCAGAACAGCTCGATTTCAGAGACGAACAAGCAGATGGCCAGGTTCGAGCGCGAGATGCTGGCCAACAACAAGGACATCGATCATTGGACGAGCTATGTCGGCCAGGGCGCGCCTCGCTTCATCCTATCCTTTGATGTGCAGACACCCGATGTCTCCTTCGGGCAGACGGTGATCGTCACCAAGGGGCTCGACGTTCGCGACAAGGTTAAAGCCGAACTGCAGGATTATCTGACGAAGACCTTCCCCGGCACCGACGCGTTCGTGAAGCTGCTCGATATCGGCCCCCCGGTCGGCAAGCCGGTACAATATCGGATCAGCGGCCCGAGTATCCAGAAGGTCCGGGACATTGCCCAGCAATTCGCAGGCATCGTCGGTCAGCATCGCTTGCTGTCCAACATGACGTTCGACTGGAACGAGCCGTCACGAGTCGTCAAGGTCGATGTCCTTCAGGATAAGGCACGGCAACTGGGTGTCTCGTCGCAGGACATTGCAACGGCGCTGAACAGCATCGTCGAGGGATCGGCGGCGACGCAGATCCGGGATGACATCTATCTCGTCGATGTGATCGGCCGCGCCGAAACCTCCGAGCGAGGCTCGATCGAAACGCTGCAAAACCTTCAGCTTGCCGGCTCCAATGGCAAGTCCGTGCCATTGTCCGCCGTTGCGAATTTCCACTATGAATTGGAGCAGCCAACGATTTGGCGCCGGACGCGTATACCGACCATCACCATCAAGGCTGCGGTCGCCGGATCGACGCAGCCGGCGACTGTTGTCAACGAACTGCAGCCGAAAGTCGACGAGTTCCGCAAGAGCCTTCCAAGCGGCTACCACATCGTCGACGGCGGTTCGGTCGAGGAAAGCGCAAAAGCGCAGGGCCCGATCGTGGCGGTAGCGCCGCTCATGTTGTTCATCATGGCGACGATCCTGATGATCCAGTTGCAAAGCTTCAGCAGGCTGTTCCTGGTCTTTGCCGTCGCGCCATTGGCGTTGATCGGCGTTGTCGCGGCCTTGTTGCTCAGCAATGCGCCGCTGGGGTTTGTTGCGATCCTGGGCGTCTTGGCGCTGATTGGCATTCTGATCCGCAACTCGGTGATCCTCATCGTGCAGATCGAACACCTTCGAAGCGAGGGTGTACCGCCCTGGCAAGCCGTCATCGAGGCGACGGAGCACCGGATGCGGCCCATCATGCTGACGGCGGCGGCTGCGACGCTCGCGCTGATCCCGATCTCCCGGGAGATATTCTGGGGGCCGATGGCTTATGCGATGATGGGCGGCATTGTCGTCGGTACGGTCCTGACGCTGCTCTTCCTCCCAGCCTTGTATGTTGCCTGGTTCCGAATTCCCCGCGACAGCGCGCAACACTGAAGAGGGCAACCCATGTCACAGCTTGGACGAAGGGGCTTCGCCGTTCTGATGGTTCTATCGGTATTGGCGGGTTGTGCGGGGCGGCTGGAGAATGTTCTCGAGCCCCTCGCGGCCGCCATGCCAGGCACGAGCACCGTGGACATGATGGTGGCCACCACCCGCCGTCCGACCGACAAACCGGGCGAGCTCTATTCCGGCGAGCGCGGAACGGCGATATCCTTCAACGATATCGTCGTTTCCATTCCTCCGGATCGAAATCGTAAAATCGGCGAAGTGCAGTGGCCATCGCATGTGCCGGCCAATCCCGCGAAGGAATTCGCTGTTACGAAGGTCGGAGGGGTCGCGTCCGAGCGCAACATTTTCGAATGGTTCAACAAGAACCGCAACGCCAAGCGGCAGGTCGTCATTTTCGTGCACGGCTTCAACAACACCTATTCCGACGCGGTCTTTCGCTTCGCCCAGATCATGCATGATTCCGGAACGGATGCTGCGCCGATCCTCTTCACCTGGCCCTCGCGCGGCAAGGTCTTCGATTATCTCTACGATAAGGAGAGCACGAATTTCTCAAGGCGAGCGCTGGAGGATCTGATCCTGCAATCGGCCAGGAGTCCGGATGTCGGCGAGGTGACGATTCTCGCGCATTCCATGGGATCCTGGCTGACGGCGGAAGCGTTGCGTGGCGTTGCCATGCGCAACAAGGCAATTCCGGCAAAGGTGAAGAACGTCATCTTGGCATCACCCGACATCGATATCGACGTATTTCGCCGGCAGATGATCGAGATGGGGCCGCAACGTCCGCATTTCACGATCTTTTCCTCGACAAGGGATAAGGCGCTGCAGGTTTCGCAATGGCTATCCGGTGGCGTCAGTCGCGTCGGCGGCTTCGATTCGACGCCCTATGCCGCGGATTTGGCCAAGCTCGGGATCACGGTCATCGATACAAGTTCCGTCAAAGCGGACGATGCGCTGGGCCATAATACATTTGCGGACAATCGCGATACAGTCCAGCTGCTTGGACGGCGGCTGGCGGGACAGTCGTTGGATACCGGGCAAGTCTCGCTTGCGGACCGCGTCGGCATGGCGGCCGTCCGAACGGCGGACCTGGCGGGATCGGCAGCGAAAGTCGCGGTCGCAGCGCCCATGTCGATTGTCAGCGATGATGCAAGGCAGGTGCTGAAGCAGCAATTTTCCTCTGGCCCGTCGCCTATCGTCGATGGGCGAGTTTCTTATTGATGTTGGAAACTCTTAGATCCGATCACCAGCCCCGCCGTGGCCCATCGGCTTTCGAGGGATTTCGAGGGTGACGGCGAGGCCGCCGGCAGTGGGCAACGATGCGAACACGCGCCCGCCGTGGCGCTCGATCGCCTGGCAGGTGATTGCAAGGCCAAGGCCGTATCCGCCTCTCGTTACGGCGTCGTTGCCGCGCGAAAACGGCTGGAAGATGCGGTCCAGCTCATCCCGCCCGACCCCTGGCCCTTGATCGGTGACGCGGATGGTAAGCAGGTCGGATTTCGCTTCGCAAGATACGGTTATTCGGCTTTGAGCGGCGGTGTATTTGACGGCGTTCCGCACGACGTTTTCAAGTGCCCTATAGATCAATTCGCCCTCGACTTCCGCCGGGAATGTGCCGCCGACACTGGTGGTGATCGAGATCTCCCGTGACTGCGCCTCGAAATCCGCGTCGCCCAGGATTTCGTTCAGAAGTTCGATGACATCGAGGGATTGGGTTTTCAGCGGTATGCTCGAGCCGGCGGTCAGCCTGGCAAGCGTCAGGATTTCGCCCACCAGCACATCGAGGCGTTCGACCTCCCGGTCCGCTCGGTCCAGCATGACGTCGAGTTTCGCCGGGTTTTGCCGCAGGACGCCCACGACGGCCTGCAGGCGGGATAGCGGCGAACGCAATTCATGGGAGACGTCGTGAAACAACTGCTGCTGTGCATCCTGAAATTCCTGCAGCCGCGCGGCACTGGAATCGAAGTCATGCGCGAGCGCCGTAACTTCGTCCGTGCGTCCCGCCATCTTGTCGCCGATGCGGAAGTCGAAGCGGCCATGTGCGAGCGCGCTCAGGCCGTCGCGCAGATGAACGACGGGGCGAATGAGGTATCGGGCGAGCGCGCCCGCCGATATCGTGCTCGATATCAGGATCGTGAGCCATGGCAGGAATGGAGCGAAGATTTCAAAGGTGAAACGCATCGGCGTCGTCACGAAAATTCGGTAGCAACTCCCATCCCTTGAGACAGAACGTGCATCGGTCGTGTTTCCCTGCGGGCAGGCGTTGGCGCTGGAACTCTTCGACATGGAAAGGCCAAGCGGCTGCGTCTTTTCGCTCGTGAACACGAAACGCCGGGCGGCGTCTTCGCTATCCTCAATCAGGATGTTTGCGGCAAGGTTGACGAGAAGCGTCCGCCGATCCTGTTCCAGTTCATGCGCGAAGGGAACCGCTTGAATGAGCTTCACTGTGATAATGACGATGCTGACGGTTGCTGCAAGCGTCAGCCAGATAATCATGAAGAACTTCCAGAAGAGCTTGGGCATGGTCAATCCACGAGCAGCTGATAGCCCAAACCTCGCACGGATTGGATCCAGGATTGACCGTCCCCTCGCAGCCCGAGCTTCTGACGAACGCTGCTGATATGAACATCGATGCGGCGATCGAAGGGCGTAAGCGGCTTTCCAAAAGCATGCTTGGAAATGTCCTGCTTTGACACCAGCTGGCCGGCGTTGCGGGCAAGGATTTCGAGCAGGCCGAACTCGGTGCCGGTCAGCTCCAACGGCTCGCCGCACCATTCGGCGCTTCTCTTACCGGGATGGATCACGAGCTGACCTGCCTTCACGACATCGATCGATGCGCCTGCCGGCTGGTGCGTCCGGCGCAAGATCGCGCGCAACCTCGCCGCAAGTTCGCCAGGCGAGCATGGCTTCGGAACATAATCGTCAGCGCCAAGGTTCAAGCCGGATATTCTGTCGACATCATCGCCTCTTGCCGTCAGCATCAGCACGGGGATCTGGCTCAGCTTGCGAATTCTCTGCAGAACTTCGATCCCGTTCATCCGGGGCATCATGATATCAAGGACGATGATATCGACCGTATTTCCGGCGGCAGCGGCAATGGCTGCGCGCCCATCCGTGTCGGTTGCGACGTCATATCCTTCCTCGATGAGATATTCCTGCAAAAGCATCGTTAGCTCGACATCATCGTCGATGAGAAGAACCTTGCTCATTCACCCTGTCCATCATTCGTATCGGCGATCCCTACAATATAAAGCCGAAGGTCGGGCCAAGTTTTACATAACTTAACACTCCCTTGACCGCACTTAACATTCGTCCGGCTACTGATTGATATCGGCGAGCTGTGATCGGTTGCGTGATTGGAATAGCGCGCGCTCCTGCCAGAAACCGCAAGGCGAGAACTGCCCGGAACTGCCCGGAACTGCAAGGAATGCATTATTGAAAAAGCCGTCCATAAGGTTCGCAGCCGCATTCGTCGCGGCTACGCTTCTCTTTCCCTTTTCCTTTCGAAATGCCGCGGCGGAACAGACATCAGCACCCGCTCTTACCGTTTCCCTTGCTACGCCGGAGCAACGGGAATGGCCGGAGACCGTTCCGGCGAGCGGTTGGCTAAAGTCGTGGCAGGATGCAATCATCGCCTCGGAAACGAGCGGCCTGCGCATCACGGATATTCTGGTCGATGTCGGATCCGTGGTCAAGAAAGGGCAGACGCTGGCGCGGCTATCGCAGGATAGCGTTCTGGCCGAGCTTCGCAAACAGGAAGCTGCTGTCGTGACGGCCAAGGCCAAGCTGGCCAAAGCCACGGCCGACGCAGATCGGGCGAGGCAGCTGCGGTCTTCCGGCGCTTTGTCCGCTGAGAAGATCACCGAATATTTTGCCGACGAGCAAACCGCGACCGCGAGCCTCGCATCCGAGGAGGCGGCGCTCGACAGTGAAAAGATCAAGCTTGCTCAAACGACGATTACGGCCGTGGACGATGGCCTGATAACCTCGCGCTCCGCGGATCTCGGCACGGTCGTTTCCACCGGCACCGAGCTGTTTCGCATGGTTCGCCAGCAGCGTGTCGAATGGCAGGCGGAAGTATCGGCTCGCTATCTTCCCAGCATTTCGGAAGGCTTGAAGGCCACCATCAACGGCCCCGACGGCCGCCGGATCGAGGGGAAGGTGCGGCTGGTTGGCCCATCGGTAAGCACCGATACAAGCCGCGCAATCATCTATGTCGCGCTGCCGGCAGATGTGCGGCCGCGGATCGGGTTCTACGTCACGGGCAGCATAGAGCTGCGGACGGCGCCGGCCATGACTGTTCCCGAAACGGCGATCGTTTTCCGCGACGGCCTTAGCTACGTTTTCACGGAAGGCGACGACAGCCGCGTGCGACGGGTCCGGGTGGAGACCGGGCGTCGCAATAATGGCGAAGTCGAAATCCTTTCCGGCATCGAGCGGTCCACGAAGGTCGTCACGTCAGGCGGAGCGTTTCTGTCCGACAATGATCTTGTAAAAATTGCGGAGACGCACTGATGAATTTCTCAGCATGGTCCATTCGCAATCCCGTGCCGGCGATTTTGCTGTTTGCAATGCTCGGCCTTGGCGGGCTCCTGGCCTTCAAACAGCTGGCGATCCAGAATTTCCCGGATATGGATCTGCCAACGATCAAAATCTCCGCGACGCTCGACGGCGCCGCCCCGACGCAGCTCGAGACGGAGGTCGCCCGCACCATCGAGGACAGTCTCGCTTCCCTCAGCTATCTCGATCACATCACCACGACGATTACCGACGGTACGGTCTCGATCAAGGTTTCCTTCAAACTCGACAAGGACAGCGAAGCGGCATTGAACGAAGTCCGCAATGCCATCGATAGCGTGAAGGCCGATCTTCCCTCGCAGATGGAGACGCCGAGCGTTACCAAGGATACCGTCCAAAGCTCCGCGCTGGTTGCCTATGCCGTGCGCTCGACCAGCCTCGACGAGACCGAATTGTCCTGGTTCATCGACAACGATCTGACCAAGGCGTTGCTGTCGGTGCCGGGTGTCGGGCAGGTCAACCGTATCGGCGGTGTCGATCGCGAAGTTCACGTGGATCTCGATCCCGGGACCATGGCATCGCTCGGGGTCACCGCGGCCACCGTATCGTCGCAGTTGAAGGCCGTTCAAGCGGACACATCGGGCGGTCTTGGCGAGATCGGCGGCACCCGTCAAACCCTACGCACCCTTGGCAACCTTCCGTCGGTCGAGGCGCTGAAGGCACTTAGTATTCCCCTGGCGAATGGCCAGCAGGCGCGTCTCGACGATGTCGCATCGGTCAAGGACAGTTTCGCGGATCGCACCTCGATCGCCTATCTCGACGGCAAGCCTGTCATCGCCGTCGAGATCAAGCGTTCGAAAGGCTTTTCGGATAGCGGTGTCGCGGAAGATGTCGATGCGGCAATCAAGACGTTCGCCGCCGCTCACCCCAATGTGCAAATCGATCAGGCCTACAGCACGATCGGGCCGATCATGGATAACTACCATGGCTCGATGCACATGCTGTATGAAGGTGCCATCCTCGCAATCATCGTGGTCTGGTTATTCCTTCGCGATTGGCGCGCGACTATCCTGTCCGCGGTGGCACTGCCTCTGTCGGTCATCCCGACGTTTCTTGCCATGTATTTTGCAGGCTTCAGTCTGAACATCCTCACGCTGCTTTCCCTGTCATTGGTGATCGGCATACTCGTGGATGACGCCATCGTCGAAATCGAGAACATTGCCCGCCACCTGCAGATGGGCAAGCGGCCGATCGATGCCGCGATGGAGGCGGCCAACGAGATTGGACTTGCTGTCATTGCAACGACCTTTACGCTCGTTGCAGTCTTTCTGCCGACAGCTTTCATGAGCGGCATCCCCGGGCTTCTGTTCCGGCAATTCGGAGTTACCGCCGCCGTCGCGGTCCTTGCCTCGCTTGTTGTCGCGCGTCTCCTGACGCCCATGATGGCAGCCTATTTCATGAAGGCTCATCCGTCCGAAGAGAAGGACGGCCGCATCATGCGCGCCTATCTGGCCGTCGCGAAAGCCGCCCTGAATTACAGGAAGACCACGGTTACGATAACGGCCGTCATCGTGGCGCTTTCGCTTTCGACCATCCCTTTTCTGAAATCTGGCTTTTTGCCGGCTTCTGACGATGCGCGCACGCAAATCACGCTCACGATGCAGCCCGGCTCCACTATCCGGCAGACTGACGTAATGGCGCGCAAAGCCGCGGATATTGTCGGCAAGCTGCGCGACGTCACGCATGTATTTTCCTCGGTCGGTTCGTCATCCTCCGGCGGCGGTATGGACAGCAGTTCCACGAGCGATGTCGGCTCCGCCACGATCGTGGTCGTCCTGACACCCATTTCCGAGCGCAATCGGAAACAAGCGGAGATCGAAAACGATATTCGCCAGGCACTCTCCGCCCTTCCGGGAATGCGTGTGGAAGTCGGTAGCAGCGGCAACGGCACCAAGCTCGAGATTACCCTTGCCAGCGACGATGCCGGTGCGCTCGACAGCGCAAGCACGGCGCTGGAGGAGCAGCTTCGAACGGTTCAGGGGATCGGCGCGGTGACATCGACGGCAGCCAGGCAGGCGCCCGAGATCCAGATCACGCCCGATTTTGCCCGCGCCGCGGCGCTTGGCATAACCTCGAATTCGGTCGCCAGCGCCGTGCGCGTGGCGACAAACGGAGAATATTCCGCGGATCTGCCAAAGCTTACCCTGCCGCAGCGGCAGATCCCGATCGTCGTCCGCTTTTCGCCCGAAACGCGCGCCAGCCTCGACGATATCAAGAATGTGCGGGTGGCCGGAACGAACGGCAATGTCGACCTCGGCTCGATTGCCGATATCCGCATCGGCGGCAGTCCTTCCGAGATCGACCGCATCGACCGTATGCGCAATGTCACCGTCTCCGTCGAACTGAATGGCCGGATTTTGGGCGACGTCAACCGCGAGGCGAAGGCGCTGCCGGCGCTTCAGCATCTGCCGCCGGGTGTCACGCTCGTGGAGCAGGGGGAATTGCAGCGAAGCTCGGAGCTGTTCCAGAGCTTCGGCCTTGCCATGGCGATCGGCATCTTCTGCATCTACGCCGTCCTCGTCCTGCTGTTCCATGATTTCCTGCAGCCGCTTACCCTGCTGATGGCTCTGCCGCTCTCGCTCGGTGGTGCGCTCGTGCCGCTCGTGATGACTGGAACGAGCTTCTCGATGGCGGCCGTCATCGGGCTGCTCATGCTCATGGGCGTGGTGACGAAGAACTCCATCCTGCTCATCGAATATGCGATCATGTCGCGACGGCAAGGCATGTCCCGGTTCGACGCGCTCATCGATGCATGTCACAAACGCGCGCGGCCGATCGTCATGACCACCATTGCCATGGCGTCGGGCATGCTTCCGGTTGCCCTTAGCCTGACCGGCGGCGATTCGAGCTTCCGTCAGCCGATGGCGATCGTGGTGATCGGCGGCGTGACGACCTCGACCTTGCTGAGCCTCATTGTCATCCCTGTCATCTTCACCTTTGTCGATGATTTGGAAACGGTCCTCAAGCGGCTCCTGCGCCGCGTCGGCCTGGCTCATGAAACCGCCACCGAAACTCCGGCGCCCGATGGTCACGAGGCTATCGCCTTCAACTCCGATCGTGCACGGCGAGGACATGGTCACGGTTAATCCCCGTTTTGGAGAGTTGTCAGCCCGGCCGCCTGTTGATGTTCGTCGCCTTTCGGCTGGCATGCATCGCGGTTTGCGCCGACGCCTTCGCCCTCGAACGCAATACCGAATTGGAGAGACAAAGGAGATCCATGAGTCTAACCATCATCCCCGATATTCTCGTTGTAGATGATGATCGGAAGGTTCGCTCTCTCCTCAGCCAATATCTTGGCGAGCAAGGCTTTCACGTGAGAACGGCAAGCAATCTCCTGGGGTGCAATGAGGCTTTCGCTCTGCGACCTCCCGATCTTGTCGTCTCGGAGATCATGCTGCCCGACGGATCGGGTCTCGATTTCTGCCGCGAACTGCGAAACAGTCGCTCCCGCGTTCCGGTCATCTTGCTAACTGACCTGAAGGAGGACATCGATCGGATTCTCGGTCTTGAGATCGGCGCGGACGATTATCTTGGCAAGCCATTCAATCCGCGTGAGCTGGCAGCTCGCATCCGTGCCGTCCTGCGCCGAATGAGCTACAGGAAGTCACCAGAATCCGAGGCAAAACGTTTTACGTTCGCTGACATCGCACTTGATCCGCAGCTTTGCCGCGTGACAAGGAGTAACGGCGAGCTGATCTCACTGACTGGAGCCGAATTTGATCTGCTCAAGGCGTTTCTGGAACGTGCTGGCCGATTGCTGTCGCGCGATCAACTACTCGACCTGACGCAGAAGCGCGACCGCGACCCCGCGGATCGCTCAATCGATGTCCTCATCAGCCGGCTGCGTCGCAAGCTCGGTGAAACACCCGAGGAGCCGATATTCAGGACGATCCGTAACGGCGGCTATCAGCTTGTGGTCCCGGTGGCGACAGCTTGACGTCATTGCGTCGCATTCACAGCAGATCGGGAATTGTCTGAGGCTGACATCATTGTGGAACGCACCTGGCGAAGGCGGCATCTATCGCCAGGTGGATCGGCGCGCGACCAGATCATGGCCATCTGCCGTTACCGTCAGCTAATATAGGCAACTCATCGTTTATCACAAACGACCTTACTCGGTTTCTCGGGCCGGCCATCCCACCGTGGCGGCAAGTACGCTGCCTGGCCCATGTACGGCGGCAAAGAGCAGGCCAGCCACGAAAGTAAAGTGATCGACGAAGAAGCCGAATTCGGCCTGATTACCCGCCCAGTGAGACGGGCCGTGGAATGAGAATCCAAGGAAGATGACATAGAGGGCTGCAATGATCGCCGCAGGCGTGAAGAAGGCACCGGTGAGGAAGGCTATGACCAGCAGCGCCTCGAGAGCCGCTGCGCACCAGGCGAGAAACAGCGGTAACGGGAAGCCGGCGGCGGCGATGTAGCCAGCGGTCGCGCTCATGTCCATGAACTTGAATGAGACTGCCATCAGGAAGACGGCCGCGAAGATCAGACGGGCGATGAGAATGGCGGCGGTCTGCCAGGTCGATTGAGTATTTTCCACGATGTTCCTCCGGTTTGAAAGCGGTTGATGCTCCAAGGACGGCCAGCGGAAGGAAATTCCGACAGAGGTCGAAAACTTTTTTGGAGCCATCCATCGTTGGACGCGCCCCGCTTCATGAGCCGTCGGTAAACTCGTATGACACTGATATCTCAAACCCGTCGCGAGCGAAGTCCATCACAACACCGTCTCGAACAAGGGGACCAATGCCGCGCCGATTGCGCCGGGGGAATCGATCATCTCTGCTACGCTCAGCTTAGGCACGTCTCGCAACGCGCCGTGACGAGGCAGATTGTTGATCTCGGTCCGTTCGATCATCATCCTTGCCAGCCGATGCGGAAGTTCACCGCCAAGCACGATCAAGGCGGGGTCGAATACCGCACAGATCGCGTTGATGGCGCGATTATGCGCCGGCATCACGCGATCGACCCATTCGGCGACGTCATCCCAATTCAGCAGCTCTTCGCGTTTGAGATCCCGCAACGTCAGATCCGGGTATCCTTTGGCACGAAGATGTTCGAGCAAGACACCGAGCGCCGGGCGATCTCCGTAATCCTGGCGCTCGAAGAGAACCGAAAACTCACCGGCATTGCCGAAACTGCCGCGAAACGGCATGCCTGCGGAAACCAGACCGCCGCCATAACCATGAAGATGCGCGATATAGGCGAAATCCGGAGCATCGCGACCGACGCCGAAGATCGCCTCCGCCAAGGCCGCGGTCCTTGCAACATTGTCTGCCCAAACCGGCAAGCCAAGCCTGCTGCCGACGATCGGTGCCAGGTCGATCAATGACCAGTGAGCGAGCGGCAGCGGACAATTGAAGGCAGTTTCGAGCATGCGGTGCCCGGAGACTGCCAGGCCGACGCCGAGGATATCGCCGCGCTTGGCGTTCCGGCGGACAAGAAGCTCTTCGAGCGCGGCTTCGATCCGGTCCAATTCTGTCGGAAGCGAGGATCCCGCCTGCGGAATTTCCATGTTTTCCAGAGGCTCTCCGAAACCCATGAGACAAAGGCCGATCGAACCGACGTTCACCGAGATTCCGAGCGTCAAACACCAGTCTCTGCACAGCGTCAGTCCAGGGCTTGGCGGTCCGGGACGGTGGGTTTCCGACGCGGAAAAGACGATCATGCTTCGATCATGCAGTCGCCCGACAATTCGATGCAGGGACTGTTGAGTGAGGTCGAGCGGCTCGGTCAGGTCGGAGCGTTCAATTCCAGGAGACTTCCAGATCAGCCGCAACAGGTCTCGTTCGTTACGCGAAGCCACGCGTGGAGGTTGAAGGTCCCGCAAGAAATGGACGGCAACATGGTCTAGCGGATCATACTTCATTTTCTGATCATTTTAATTTACACTGCAGGTGTGAATCTTTTGAGGCTGCTTCGTTTTGTCAAGCTGAGGAACACGATCCCGATCGCCGGTCCTGCTTACTTCATCAGGATCGGCCAAGCCAGCGGAGATCGCGCCAATCCCTGCCTGACAAAAGAGGCGGCATCGGAGCGTTTGGTGGGGGCGTCACATCGGTGTTGCGGCAATCTCAGGCGAGACGCAGCACGCGGATGACGAGTACGCAAGGGAGTAAGAGCCAAGCTGCATGGTATCGTTGAGCTTCGACAATGTTGCGCGCTCTCATGACGGGTCACCTTATGATTTCGCGGCAACACATAAAGGCAGTGATTTCGGTTCGATGGTCGAGGCGTTTTCAGGAGCCTATGGCGTCTTTGGTGCCAAGCCATTGGGCAAGGATCGGGCTTTCACCTGGGCGGCGGATCTGAGAAGAAGCGGGCCTCTTACAGCGGTTCACTCGGCATATGAAAGGTCCTGGGAAGTCCGGACGCTCGATGAAACTCCGCAGCACCTTGGGCTTTACATGCCCCGCATGGGTTCGCTTCGACTGACCATTGGACGAAAGGTCGCCGAAGGTGGCGCGGGGCACATTCTCATCGCGAACAACCACGAGGCTCGCGATCGCTTGCTTCAGGGCGAGTCGAATAGCTTGGACGCTCTCTTGCTGGACTGGAAAATAGTCAAGAGAATGCTGGCTTCGCTCCTGGAAGCGCCGATCCTCGACCCGTTGGATCTGGAGCCCGTTCTCGATCTTTCAACACCATCCGGCCAGCTGATCGGCAACCTGGCACAGGCGATCATACAGGGCATGCGCAATGACGGGCCGCTCTTATCCTCTCCACTTGCCGTATCGATGATGAGCGAAACGCTTGCCGACCTCGTCATCAGGTTTGGGCAGCATCGTCTTTCCCATCATTTGGGCAAGGAGAAGGTGTCGATGGTTGCGCCGTGGCATGTGCGCCGTGCGATAGACTATATGCATGCCAATATCACCGAGCCTTTCACCATCTCGATGGTGGCCGACGATGTCGGGGTTTCGCTTCGTGCCTTGCAGATGGGGTTCAAGGCATTCAGGAAAACTTCGCCGGGTGCCTATCTACGCACAATCAGGCTGAAGGCTGCGCGCGATCAATTGCGAGATCCGTTGAATCAGCAATCCGTTCGCGAAGTTTGCGCGACGTGGGGTTTCTTTCATCCAGGCAGGTTCTCCATCATCTATCGCAGCATTTTCGGAGAAAGCCCAAGCGATACGCGCGCGAAAGCCGTTGGCCTGCGTTAGCAGCTATGCCAATCCGGGGACGTTATTCTTCTTTTTGGGCGAAACTCTAGGCGTCCGACAGGACTCTCGTGACTGCCGTAGCCGCATTGAGAGCCGTGACTGCATCGGCATCCTTCCGGCTCGGCTCCGGGCGACCAAAGAAATAGCCTTGGACTTCGCTGCATCCCTCGGTCAGAACGCATTCGAGATGCGCTTCCGTCTCCACACCCTCGGCGACGGTCGTGACGCCCAGCCGCTTGCCCAGATCGGCAATCGCCCGGACAACGGCTGCGGATTCCGGTCGCTTCACGGCATCTCTCACGAATGAACCATCGATCTTGATCTTGTCGAAAGGGAAGGCGCGCAGATGGGTAAGGGACGAGTAGCCGGTTCCAAAATCGTCCAGGGCCACGCGGACCCCGAGATCGCGGACGCGCCGCAGATCTCCAATGCCCCCGTGTTCGTCGTCGAAGATCGCGGTTTCAGTCACCTCAATTTCAAGCCGGTCGGGCGACAGCCCGGAAGACGCCAGGGCCGACAACACCGTGGAGGCGATCGTGCCCTTGCCGAGCTGCGCGGCCGATACGTTGACGGCTACGCGCGCGCCATCCTCCCATTGGACGGCGTCCAGACATGCGGTGTTCAAGACGAACTCGCCAAGCTGGTCGATCAATCCGTTCTGTTCGGCAACGGGAATGAACTCCGCGGGTGAGACCCAGCCCCTTTGAGGATGATGCCAGCGGATCAATGCTTCCCGTGCCGTGACCCTGTGGCTGCGGATATCGACGATCGGCTGATAGAAGACGAACAATCCCCGGCGGTCCCGCAAGGATGCCCGCAGCGTCGTTTGAAGCTGAATACTCTCCTGGATGCGATTTTCCATCTCTTCGGAAAACACCTTGTATGCGCTCTTGCCGGCGGCCTTTGCCGCGTAAAGGGCGATGTCGGCTCGCGCCAGCAAGGCTTCTCCCGTCTCCCCATGCATTGGCGCGTACACGATGCCAATCGATGCGCCGATTTGAACCTGGCTCACTTGGTCGAGGTCGAACGGCATGGAGAGCGCATCGATGATCCGGCCGGCCAGCCGCGCCACCGGCAAGGGTTCGGCATATGGAACAAGCACGGCAAATTCGTCGCCGCCGAGCCGTCCAATCGTCATGGCCGGCGCAGAACAAATGGCGCGCAGCCGATCAGCGACCGCTTTCAGCAGGGCATCGCCGATACGATGACCTTTGGTATCGTTGACCAGCTTGAAGCCGTCGAGGTCTATGAATAATAGCGAAGAACCATGGTCCGCCTCGGCGAGGCTCGCGTCAAATTGCGCATTGAATGTGGTGCGGTTTGCCAGCCCCGTCAGCGTGTCGTAATGCGCGAGCTGGCCTATGCGTCTCTCCGCCTCCACTTCCTTTGTGACGATCGCCCAGCTGAGCATCGGCCCCAGAAAGCTTCCGTCATCGGCGGTAATTGCCGAAATCCTGAGATCGAGCACTTCCGGCCCGAGCTTGATGCGGGCATTGTGCGGCAGATTTGCCGGATCCGCGAGAATGCGGCGTTGGTGCTCCGGATTCCTATGGAAAACATCGATCGAGGTGCCAAGCAGCTCGTCTGCCTTGATTGGCAGCAGATGCTCGATTTTGCGTATGAGGTCCTTGGAGGTCTCGTTGGCGTAATTGATGATCAGTGTTTCGGGCTCAACCGTCATCACGGCGACGGGCATGTCGTCGATCATCCGCAGCAAACGGCTTTGTGCCTCCTCGCGTCGATGCGCCTCCGTCTGCGTATTCACCATGCGCGCAAAGTCGCGATAGTTGATGTTGAGGATGACGAGCATGCCAATAGATACCAATGCGATGTTGATCGCGGTCGCAATGAAGGTTGGCTGTCCGGTTGCACAGAAGAAGATGATGAAGGCGCCATTGACGACTGCAGTCACAGTGATGGCTGCCGAGCGAAGATGCGTCAGGCAGAAGATGCAGGAGATCACCGTGATGGCCATGTAAAAGGCGAGGTGCGAACGCGTATATGCATCGCCATAGGGAAAGAGCAGGAATGACCAGGCTGTAAAGGTGAAAGCAATTGCGAAAGCAAGGCGATTGGTCCGCCTCAGAGCATGCAGCGCAGTCTCCGGAGCTGGATCCATGTGACGTGACCGCCACCAATGACGGATGCGGAATATGGAAGCCAATGTGAAGGAAAGAGGAGCTCCGATCGTCAGCCAAGATGGCGCGATCATCATATGCGTCGCGGCAACCGCCCAGGTGCTCGACATCAGGATGAAATACATCATCGGCATCTGGCGCGAGAGCGCGCGATATTGCGCTTTCAACAGCTCGGGATTGTCGGCCGGTACCGCCATAAATCGCCGGACGCTGTCGAATATCTGCAACACGGCGCCGCCCTTTCCATGCATTCCGAATTGTCTGTGTGCCATCTCGCCCACGCGTTGCGGGATGGTCATGAATGCAACAATTTACTGATTGATAGAGCCACACGGCCGCAGGCCGCCGCGAAGAACCACCCGAAGATAAGCGTCAGCCATCCCGGATTGAGCAGCGCCAGCGAATTGCCGAATTCCCGTGTTCCAGCTTTTAGGCAGTAAGAGACGGTAGCCAAACTCATCACGACCCAAGCGATCCATGACAGATTGAACATGAATCCGATTTTCTTTCGCTGTTCTTCCCGCCGCTGCAAAAGAACAAGGATGATTACAGGGATGCTTGCACCTATCAGGGTCAATGGCGTCCATGAGGGGGAGAACGCGTGCGGGAAGCAAGCCATCAATAGGGCCGCCGCTGCAACAGGCCCAAGAAATATGATGGCGGCACTCAAAGGCGGCGTAGACAGGCTGCTTGTCAAACCATTCAGTTTACCAACTTCCGATAGCAATACTTCCGTATTCTTATCTGCGCTCTTCAAGTGTTTCCCCGATGGCCGTAAATGCTTGCTGCTAGATGACCATCCCTTTCGATAGCTTTTAGAGTGGTTGTGAAATGTTAATGATCTGTTGGCGTTCCCCGAACTGACGGCGTCGCGACGTCACTCGGCCGGATTGTTGCGTTACTTGGATATCTGTTTCGCAAAATGCGGACCAACAACATTTGCCGCAAATTGTTGTTGCCGCGCCATTGCCTGAAGAGGAATTCCATCCGGCTCTTCGGATCGGCGAGAGGTGGATCGTCGGAAACCACGAGAGCAAGTTCGTTGTTTTTCTTAATCGATTAAGATCCGGACAAGGCAGCGCCCGCGCTCAATACCGATCCTCCGTCGGCGTTTGCGAAGCGCTCGATGCGGAAGTCTTGCAATGGGATGTCCGTTTTACCCTTGGCCATGATCTCGGCCATGACGTCGCCGACGCCGGGTCCGAGTTGGAAACCGTGGCCGGAAAAGCCGAATGCGTGGAAGAGCCCCGCTGTCGTCGATGACCGCCCCATCACCGGGAGACCGTCTTCGACATAGCCTTCGCAACCCGACCAGGTGCGTATCACGGCAACCTCTTTCAGCGCCGGCAAAATCGGCAGCAGCGAACGAAGCTGGCCGGGCAAGCGCGCCGGGTCTGCCTTGGCATATCCGGTATCGAGCGAAACCTTGGTGCGATCGGCGCCGCCACCGAAGACGATGTTGCCCCTTTCCACTTGCCGCAGATAACCGCCGCCGTGATCATGCGCCCAGACGCCGACGACCGGGAGAATACGATGGGGGAGAGGTTCGGTCACTCCCATTTGCGGACCTTTGGCCGCCATCGGGACTGTCTCTCCGAACAGGCCCGCGACGCGCGCGCCCCAGGCGCCCGTCGCGTTCAGCAGCATCGAGGCTTCATGCGGGCCTTTCGACGTCTCGACCCGAAATCCATAGTCACTTTTTCTGATGGCCCCGATCGCGGCATTTTCGACGATATCGGCCCCCAATTTCCGGGCGGCGTCCGCGAAGGCCGGTGCAATAAGACGCGGGTTGCCGCTTCCATCATTCGGGGAAAAGGATGCCGCTATCGCATCGGGGCCAAGGCCGGGAAAGCGCGACCGCACGTCCTTCGCGCTCAACTCTTCCAGTTCCAGTCCCCAAGGTCGGGCGTCCTTGATGAAGGATCGCATCGCCGCAAGTCCATCCTCGCTGAATACCAGCCTCAGGTGACCGGTTGCGCGGAATTCCACGTCGCGTCCGAGCATGGCTTCGGCCTGTTCCCATAGGGCGAGCGAGCGGTGGGCAAGCGGCAATTGCGGAATATACCGGCCGCTTCGCCTGATGTTGCCGAATGACGCCACGGTCGCGCCGCTCCCGATCCGGTTGCGTTCGATGAGCGTCACGCGGATGCCGCGCCGGGCGAGAAAAAAGGCAGAGGCGGCTCCCATGAGCCCGCCGCCCAGCACGATAGCATCCATTGAGGATCTCCAGAGGCTGAAAACAATCTCCACCTTGTCCGAGCCGGCTTGCCGCTGTCAAAGTCGGGATCACGCTGCGCCCATAAGTCCAGCCTATGGGTTTGCCCTTCGTCAGGGCATAAGTCCGGCTTATGACCTTTGGCATTTTCGCTCTTGGACCTTGCCGATCCGTCCATGCCAGTTTCATGACAGGCAACGGAAAGGAACGGACATGGCGGACGCGGCAGGGCAGGCTCGAGGGGCTTCGCAGCAGGATTGGAAGATCGGTGTCGACATCGGCGGCACCTTCATCGATTTCTGCGCGCTGGAAAGCCGCTCCGGTCGCGTCGCTTCGCTCAAGGTGCTGACGACGCCCGATGATCCCGGTGCCGAATTGATGACCGGGCTTTCCTTGCTTGCCGAGCGCGAGGGATTGGCGCCGGAGGCCATCAGCCGCTTCGTTCACGGCACCACGGTCGGTATCAACACCGTTATCCAGAGGCGCGGTGTGTCGCTCGCGCTCATGACGAATGCCGGTTTCGAGGATGTCATCGAACTGGCCCGGCTGAGAATGCCTGACGTCTATTCTCTGTTCTGCTCGCGGCCGGAACAGCTCATCGCACGCGACATGATCTTCGGTATCCCCGCGCGGTTGCGGGCCGACGGCAGCGAAGCGCAGGCACCGGACATGAAGGCGGTTGCCGCGGCCGTAGCAGCCGCAAGGGCCAAGGGCGCGGCGGGCGTCATCATATCCTTCCTGCACTCCTGGCGCGACGATGCCCAGGAAACCGCGGTCAAGAACGAAATCGAGAAGCTCGCGCCCGATCTCTTCGTCTTCACCTCCTCGGAAGTGTGGCCGGTCATTCGTGAATACGAGCGGACAACGACGGCGATCCTCAACGGCTACGTCCATCCGAGGGTTTCGGGTTATCTGACGGCCCTCGAAGACAAGCTCGCATCGCGGGGAGTGAGGGCGCCGGCTCTGCTGACGAAATCGAACGGCGGCGTGATGAACGCGGCCGAAGGAAAGCGTTCCTGCGTCCAGATGCTGCTGTCCGGAACGGCCTCGGGCGTGATCGGCGCCGCCTGGCTGGCGCGCCGCGCCGGTGAGAAACATATCCTCACCCTCGACATCGGCGGCACCTCGGCGGATTTCGCGTTGATCATCGATGGCGAGCCGCAATTCGGGACAGGCGAGCTGATCGGCGAGTTTCCGCTTCACATTCCCTCGGTCTCGGTCAGCTCCATCGGCATCGGCGGTGGCTCCATTGCCAGCATCGACGCTCGGGGCGTCCTGCGGGTGGGGCCGGAATCGGCCGGATCGACACCCGGTCCTGCCTGTTATGGCCGGGGCGGCACGCAAGCGACCGTGACCGATGCCATGGCCGTCTGCGGCTGGCTGGGACACAGCGAGATGGCCTATGGTCAGCTGCGCATCGATGTCGGGCTGGCGCGCGCAGCCGTCGCAAAACTTGCCGAGCGTATCGGACGCTCGGTTGAAGAGGTCTCCCAGGCCATTCTCGACATCGCGATCTCCGAGATGTTTGTCGAGGTGGAAAAGCTGGCATCGCGGGCGGGGGTCGACTTGCGGGAGTTTACCCTCATGCCGTTCGGCGGCGGCGGCCCCATGCTGGGCGCGTTCCTCGCTCGCGAATTCCGCATGGCGAAGGTCATCGGGCCGCCGCGTCCGGGTGTGGTATCGGCTCTCGGCGGCCTGGTCGCGGATCTGCGCGGCGACTTCATCAGAACGGTTTTCACGTATCTGTCACCGGAGGCCGTACCGTTGCTGCGCGCTTCTTCCGAGGCGCTGTCCGGCGAAGGGCGGAGCTGGCTTATCAAGCAGGGCCATGAAGGTTCCGCCGAATTGCGGATTTCCGCCGATATGCGCTATGTCGGCCAGAGCTTTGAAATCGAGGTTCCGTTGCAGGCGGCCTGGGTGGCGGAAGGCAATCTCGCCGCGATGGAAGAGGCGTTCCATGGCATGCATGCCCGCCTTTATGATTTTGCCGACCAGGACGGCAAGATCGAAATCGTCAATCTCCGTCTGTCTGCAATCGGTGCGGGACCGGCGCTGCAAACGACCGTCGACCTCGAAGAGAGTGCCGGCATAGCCGAGCCGGAGCGCGAAATACCGGTCTATACCGGGAAGGCGTTCGAATGGATCGGACTATACCGGCGGGACCAATTGCATCCAGGCGGGCGCTTCAGCGGCCCTGCCGTCGTAGCCCAGGACGATACGACCTTCGCCATTCCGGCCGGTACCCAGGTGACGATCGATCGTCACCTGAACCTTCATCTCACATTTTCGGAGTAGCGGCCCATGTTCGACCATTCGAATCTTCAAGTGTTTGCCAACCACACCCGGGCTGCCGCCGAAAACATGGCCTACACGCTGCAGCGGACGGCCCATTCGGCCTTCGTCAAGGAGACGGAGGATTTCACCGTCATGCTGATCAATCGCAAGGGGGAAACCTTCGGCGTCCCGATGGGCCTCGGCGCAACATGGTATCCCGGGCTTACCTATACCCGGGCCATCGAAATGATCGGAGATTACAAGCCGGGCGACGTCGCCTTTACCAATGATCCCTATTCCTGCTTCGTGGCCACGCATGCACCGGACACGCACCTCTGGAAGCCTGTTTTTTATGACGGCGAGATCATCGCCTGGACCGGCGGGCATATCCACAATACCGACATGGGCGGCGCCGTGCCTGCCTCCCTGTCGCGGGCGCTGACGGAGATCCATCAGGAAGGCATACGCTTTCCGCCGATGAAGCTGGTCAATGAAGGCGTCTTCGACGAAGACATCCTGAAAATCATGACCACCAATGTGCGCAAACCCGATCTCAACATCGGCGATATCAAGGCGCTGGTCGGCGCGCTGAACACCGGCGAGCGCAAGATCCTGGCCATGGTCGAGAAATTCGGCAAGCAGGCATTTCTTAAAGGCGCCGAAGTGCTTCTGGATCATGCCGAAGCGCAGGCTCGTGATCTCCTGCGGGCGATGCCGGATGGCACGTGGGAATTCGTCGACTACGCGGACGAGGATTCTGTCGAAGCCAATCCATGCCGGCTGAAGCTGACGCTGACGATCAAGGGCGACGAGGCGATCCTCGATTTTACCGGATCCGATCCGCAGCTCGGCTCGTCGCTCAATGTCCCCTCGGGTGGCGATCCGCGCCATACCATGCTGCTGGTCGGCGTCTATTACATTCTCTATACGCTGAACCCGAAGATCCTTCTCAACACCGGTTTGACCCGCCCCTTCACCTGCATTGCACCGCAGGGGAGCGTCCTCAATCCGGTATCACCGGCGGCTGTCGGCATGCGCTCGCTCACCTGCGCGCGCTTGCGATCCGTGATCTTCGGCGCCTTCTGCCAGGCGGTCCCCGAATTGTTGCCTGCCGCACCGGCCGGCAACAATTGCATCGTCAACGTCATGACCACGGACGAACGGACCGGCCGCAGCGTGATCGCCGCCGTCAATCCGGTGGTCGGTGGCGGCGGCGGGATGCCGCATCGCGACGGGACCAACGGTTCGGGTGCCGACGCCGCCTATCTGAAGAATACGCCGATCGAAATCACGGAAACCGAAGTGCCGATCGAGTTCGTCAAATACGGGCTTGCCAGGGACAGCGGCGGTGCCGGCCGCTGGCGCGGGGGGCTGGCGACTGAAATGGCGTTCCGCGTTTTCGCGCCCGGGAGCCGTATCACGGCCCGCAACCGCGACCGCAGTTTCTTCCGGCCCTGGGGGCTGCTCGGCGGCAAGGCGGCGGGGCTCTCCGACATGGTATTGAACCCCGGACGTGATGATTATCGCCGGCTCGGCAATATCGATACCGCCGTCCTACAGCCCGGAGATGTGCTTGAGATTCGCTCAGCCGGGGGCGGCGGTCGCGGAAACCCCTTGGAGCGCGAGGTCTGGCGCGTGCTGCAGGATGTGGAGCGTGGCTATGTTTCCCTTGCCGCTGCCGAGCGCGACTATGGCGTGGTCATCCGGGACGGCAATGTGGATGAAGCCGAAACGTCCCGTCTCAGGGCATCGCGTGCCGTTCCAACGGCCCACTTCCATTACGGCGAGGAGCGAGACGGTTACGAGGCGCAGTGGACATCAGCTGCTTACAACCTGCTCACGGATATTCTGGCCAGCCTTCCGATCCACTGGCGGTTCTTCACCAAGACGGAGATTTTCCGTCGAATGAAGGGACGTGCCGGGCATGAGGGCGTCGCCGCTGCTTTTGCCGATGTTCGCGCACGGTTCCCGGAAATGCCCGAGGTTCGTCTTCAGATCAAAGAGGCAGCCGAATGAGCAAAGGCCCGCGTCCGGCTGGAGAAGCGGGGCGCATCGTCCGTCTCGCTGAGCAAGGCCGGCCACCCGTTCGCTTCCTGCTCGACGGCATCGAACGCGAAGCCATGGCCGGCGACACGGTGCTGACGGCCATGCTGACATTCTCACAGGTTCTTCGGCAATCCGAATTCGGGCCGGAAGGGCGGGCGGGTTTCTGCCTGATGGGCGCCTGCCAGGATTGCTGGGTCTGGCAACAGGATGGAACCCGCCTGCGCGCCTGTTCGACCCTCGTCGGCAACGGCATGTCCCTGATGACCCAGGCGCCGGGAGATTGGCCATGACAATGGCGGCTGATCGCAAGGCAATAGTGATCGTCGGTGCCGGTCCGGCGGGCATTCGCGCCGCCGAGCTTCTGGTGACCGCTGACATCCGACCCGTCGTCATCGATGAGGGGATGAAGGCGGGCGGCCAGATATATCGCCGACCCCCGGAAGGCTTTATGCGTTCGGCCGAGCAGCTCTATGGATCGGAGGCCGGCAAAGCCCTTGCTCTTCATTCGCTCTTCGATCGCATGGTGGCGCGCGGGGAGGTCGAATACCATCCTCAAAGCTCAGTGATGGCGCTCGCCGCCAATGTGCTGCAGGTGCTCACACCAGCCGGCCGCCGGGAGTTCGCCTATGACCGGCTGATACTCGCAACCGGCGCGACCGACCGGCTGGCGCCGGTGCCCGGCTGGCAGGCGCCCGGCGTCTACAGTCTCGGTGCCGCGCAGATCGCGCTGAAGGCGCAAGGCGTCGCCTTGGGGCGAAGGATCGTTCTGGCAGGCTCCGGGCCGCTGCTGACCCTCGTTGCGATCCAGCTTCTGAAGGCTGGAGCGAATGTTGCGGCCGTTCTCGATACATCCACAGTTCGAAACCAGATCCTGGCCTTTCCGGGCATGATGGCAAGGCCGGCCCTGGTTCTGCGGGGCCTGGCAATGCGGATGAAACTCCGCCGCTTATATCGCGCGGGCGTGACGCTGACCGATATCGTCAGCGGCGAAAGCGGTCCGGTGGCCGTTCGTTGGCGGGACGCGGGTGGGCGCGACCATCACACCGAATGCGATATGGTCGGGATTGGCTGGCACCTGAGGGCCGAAACGCAGCTTGCCGGCCTGGCTCGATGCAAGTTCGACTACGATCCGGGCTGGGCTCAATGGCTGCCGCAGGCGGATCGGATGGGCCGGTCCGCGGATGGTGTCTATCTTGCCGGCGACGGCCTGCGGATCCTTGGCGCCGATGGTGCGGAAGTTGCCGGACGGCTTGCCGCGAGCGCCTGCCTTGCCGATATGGGATTGCCTTTTCCAGATCCTGCGCGGGATCTCCGGCGGCTCGCCCGCTACGAACGCTTTGCTCGCGCCATTGCCCGCGCCTTTCCCTGGCCTGCCGGCATGGTGCGGTCCATTCCCGATGAAACGATGGTCTGCCGCTGCGAAGGGATCAGCGCCGGCGATCTGCGTGAGAGCGTTGACTATGCTGGAGGTGAAGCAAACAGGGTGAAGTCAATAGTGCGGGTGGGTATGGGACGATGCCAGGGGCGGTTTTGTCAGCTCGCCGGCGCCGAACTGATTGCGGAGCGCGCGCAAGTCCCGGTTTGCGATGTCGGTCGTCTGCGCGAGCAGGCGCCTGTTCGTCCGCTGCCGATCGGATGCTGGATAAACAAGACGTGAATAGCTTCACTTCGACTGTGCCGAAGAGATATTACTCCCGCGCGGCTTCGCCATCCTTTAAAACGCCGGCACAAGCCTGGCGCAGATAGTCGCGCATGGTGAGGTGATTGCCCGTCAAGGGACGGTCCCGGCTGGTCAGCAGGGCGATCGGAACGGTCTTTCGTGGCAGCAGCGGCCGGCGCACGAGGCCGGGAAACTGCTCCCACGGCAGGAGACCATCCACGATCGCGACACCGAAACCGTTGCGGACAAAGGGCAGGGCGGTAATGGAAATGTCGATCTCGATCGCGGGATTGAACGATTGATTTTCCGTCGCTGCGGCATTGGCAAGCAGCTGGCCGGGGAAAGTGTCGGCGCGGTAGGAAATCAGGGTCTCGTCCTGAAGATCGGCGAAGGCGATACTGTCGCGCGCGGCAAGATGGTGTCCCTCCGGCACGATGCAGATGAGTTCGGCATATCCGAGCGTTTCGACATCGATGCCGGGCCGTGCGATATTGTTCATGACGATGCCGAGTGGGGCGTCGCCATTGCGGATCATGTCGACGACGTTGATCAGCGGCGCGATCAGCGAGCGGACGACGATATCCGGATGGGTAGTCCTGAAGGCGAGAAGCGCCTTCGGTACGATCGACATGGCGGGCGGCGTCGTAGCAGCGACCCTGATCAACCCAGTCCGCCCGTAGCGCATGTCGGTCGTTCGGCGCCGAAGCGCTCCGAGCTCGGAAAAGATGCGCTCGGCTTCCGGATATAGTTCTTCGGCTTCCCGTGTCGGGACCAGCTTGCCACGCACGCGGTTGAAGAGTTTGAATCCCAGCTGGTCTTCGGCGTGCAGCAGGATCTGGCTCAGCGCCGGCTGCGTGATGTTGAGCATGGCGGCAGCGCCGGTCACCGTCCCGGATCGCATGAGCATGCAGAAGACTTCGAGCTGACGGGCCTGCATCAGGAAATTCCGTATTGTCTGGTTCGGTTGTCGGCGGAGTCTAGCACGGGCAGGCCATTTCAGAAGTCCGCCACCTTGCCCCATGCGGATTGCAGGAAGCGGTCGGGATGATAGGGTTTGGGGTCGACTATCGGTGCGGCACCGGTGACGATATCGGCGATCAGGTGGCCGGCTCCCGGTCCGATCCCGAAGCCATGACCACTGAAACCGGCCGCCAGCACGAAGCCTGGTATAGTTGCGACCTCGCCTATGCCGGGCACGCCGTCCGGCGTCGAATCGATGTAGCCGGCCCAGCTTGCGGTGATGCGGCGGTTTGCGATCGCAGGCAGCAATTCGCGTGCACGGTCATAGGTCAGCCGGATCGTTCCCCTGTCGACCGCCGGATCGAGGATGCGCATCCGCTCCATCGGCGTCGGCCGGTCCAGGCGCCAGCGCGACAGGTTTTCGTGGCCGCTGCGAAAGCCCTCGAAGCCGCCCAGGGAAAGCGCGCGCCAGCGGCGAAGGAACATCGGCAGAAACTGCGCCCCGAACCGCATGTTCTGGGGTGTCGGATCGACGCGGCCGCGTCCGCTGATCGCGAGCGTATGGCCGCCGTCGCCTCTGCGCGTGATCGAAACATAGGCGGTATGAAGAGCGTCCGGAAGTTCGCCGTCGCCGGCGCTGACGGAAAGGATCGATGAGCGGATCGACGCCTGCGGGAAGCGGACGCCGAGCTGGCGGCAGAAGGACGAAGCCCAGGCGCCGCCTGACAGGATGGCAATCCGGGTCCTGATCGTGCCTTGCTCGGTCACGACGGCGGAGAGCTTTCCGCCTTCGGTTTCTATGCCGCGCGCAGCGCAGTTCTGGCGCAGGCAGCCCCCCAATTTCATCAGGGCGCGCGCGACCGCCGGGGCGGCGTTGGCCGGATCGGCGATGCCATCCGTCGGGGAAAAGACGCCGCCCTTCCAGCTGCGGCCGGTCGCCTTGCCGCGTTCGCTGGCCTGAGCGCTGTCGAGCATATGCGTGGTCACGCCGACGCCGCGGGCAAAGTCGCGCCAGCGGGCCCAGCCGGCAAGCTCTTCCTCGCTATTGCTCAGATAGAAGAGGCCGCAGCGGCGAAAGCCGGTGTCTTCTCCTGTTTCCGCGGCGAATTGGTCCCAGAGCTCGAGGCTTTTCGTCGCCATAGGCAGTTCGCGGGCGTCGCGGTTCTGCTGCCTGCACCAGCCCCAATTGCGGCTGGACTGCTCGGCGCCGACGCGGCCCTTCTCGAGGAGGACGACCGAGAGGCCCCGCTTTGCCAAATAATAGGCCGTAAAAACGCCGACAATCCCGGCCCCGATGACGACGACATCGGCGGAGGAGGGCAATTCGGGAGAGTTTTCGACAAGGGTGAGCGGTGCGGGCATGGATGCGGGTCTCCTATCGAGCCGAAAGCATAGCGAAACGATCGGACATGAAGCTGCCGCACAACCGCGCCATGCGGCATAAGATTCCGCTCATGGCGAACCAAGCGGCTTATTGTGCCGGGTCGATTCATGCAGAATGAAATAGACAAGATAGGCCATGGTGTTATGCTCGATCTTGGAAAATTCGCAGCATAAAATGCTGCCTCATGTGGGAAAGATTTGCCGATGAAGCTCGACCGTATCGACATCAAGATCCTGTACGAACTTCAGAAGAACGGCCGCATCACCAATGTCGAATTGGCGGAACTGGTCAACCTGTCGCCGAGCCCTTGCCTGATGCGGGTCAAGAAACTGCAGCAGGAAGGCTATATCGAGGGATATTCGGCCCAGATCAATATCGGCAAACTGGGCCAGACACTGACCGTCTTTACGGAGGTCACGCTCAAGAACCACCGCCAGATCGACTTCGCGCGTTTCCTCTCGGCGGTGGAGAAGGTCGATCAGGTCGTCGAATGCCACCTCGTCTCAGGTGGCTACGATTACATGCTGAAGTTCGTGACGGCCGGTATCGGAGAATACCAGACGATCATGGAGCGCCTGACCGACATGGATATCGGCATCGACAAGTATTTCAGCTTCGTGGTGCTCAAGTCGCCGATCGTGAAAGCCCACATGCCGTTGACCAGCCTGTTTCCCATGTAGCGGGCGGCAGTGGGATTTCCGGCTAGCCATGGCCATATTCACGCTTGAGTTCCGGATCCTGGACAAGATTGTCCAGCCAGGTCGGATCAAGTTTCGGAACGGACCCGAACAGCAGCTGCGAATAGGGGTGGCGGGGCGCATTTGCGGCTTCGCGCGTGATTTGTTCAACTTTTCTGCCGCCATACATCACGACGATCTCGTCGCAGATCGCCTCGACAACCGACAGGTCGTGGCTGATGAAGATATAGGACAAATGCAGTTCACGCTGCAGTTCCTTGAGCAGGTCGATGATCGCTGCCGCAACGACGGTATCGAGGGCGGATGTGATTTCATCGCAAATGATCAGGCGCGGCTCTGCGGCAAGCGCGCGGGCGAAATTCACGCGCTGCTTCTGTCCACCTGACAGTTCCGACGGATAGCGATAGCGAAGCGCGCGCGGCAGTCGCACCATGTCGAGCAATTGGTCGACCCTGGCCTCTCGAGCCTTGCGGTCCATCCCATGATAGAAGGCCAAGGGCCGTTCGAGAATATCGGCGATCGATTTTGCCGGATTGAGCGCCGTGTCGGCATATTGAAAGACGATCTGCATCTCCCGCAACTGATCGCGCGTGCGCAATTTCGCGGCCCGGTTCATCTCGCTGCCGTTGAAGCCGATGGTGCCTGATATGGCGGGCAGTATGCCGGCGATCGCACGCGCCAGCGTCGACTTTCCGCATCCGGATTCGCCGATGATGCCGAGATTTCTGCCCTTCTCCACCGCAAGGCTCACGGATTGAACCGCGCAGACCGCCGGCAGGCCGCTGGGCTGAATATCGCCATAGCCCGCAATCAGGCCGTCGATCTTCAGCACAGGTGCAATCGAGCTGCCCACGCTGCTGCTACGCAAGGCCTGTTTCGGCTCGAAGGCCGCCAGCAGCTCGCGCGTGTAGGGATGGCTTGGCCGTGTGAGGATCGTTTCCGTCTTCGCCAGTTCCTGGATTTCGCCGCCCTTGAGCACGGCGATGCGATCGGCGATCTGGGCGACGACCGCCAGATCGTGTGAAACATAGACGCCGGCGATATTGCCGGCACGGATGACGGATTTGAATGCTTTCAGCACGTCGATCTGCGTCGTTACGTCGAGTGCGGTGGTCGGTTCGTCGAAAATGACCAGCTTGGGTTCGCCGATCAAAGCCATGGCCGCCGCCAGCCGCTGCAACTGGCCGCCGGAGACCTGATGCGGATATCGCTCACCGATCGTTTCGGGATTTGGCAAGGAAAGAGCCCGGAAGAGCTCGATGGCGCGCCGGCGCGCTTGTTCGGGGGGTATCAGCCGGTGAATGCGGGTGACCTCGATCACCTGCTCCATGATCTTCGTGGCCGGATTGAAGGCGGCCGCCGCGCTTTGCGGAATATAGGCGACCGTGGTGCCGCGGACCTTCGAGCGTTCGCTTTCGGAAAGGGCGGCCATGTCCTGTCCATCGACCTGGATCGTGCCGCCGGAGATGCGACAGCCCTCCCGCGCATGCCCCATGAGCGTCAGCGCGATCGTCGTCTTGCCCGAGCCGCTTTCGCCGATGAGCGCGACAATTTCGCCCTTGGCGATATCGAAGCTGACGCCCTTGATGATCTCGACGATGCGACCGGAGTCGGTCGTCGCCTCGACCTTCAGATTGTTGATTTCAACAAGATTGGTCATCGTCATGCGCTCCTGTCCCTGATTCTGCGCGGCAGGTTGTCGATCAGCAGGTTGACGCTGATGGTGAGGCTGGCAATGGCAAAGGAGGGCACGAGCACGGCCGGTGCGGCGAAGGGCAGACCGCCGATATTTTCGCGAACCAGGGCTCCCCAGTCGGCATAGGGCGGCTGCAGGCCGAGGCCGAGAAACGAAAGGCCGGACAACAGAAGAACGACGAAGACGAAGCGCAGGCCGAAATCCGCCAGAACGGGGCGAATAATGTTCGGCAGGATTTCCGAGCTGATGATGTAGCCGACCCTCTCACCGCGGGTACGAGCCACCGTGATGAAATCCATCGTGTTGATGTTGACGGCAAGCGCGCGGGCAAAGCGATAGGCACCGGGCGTGTAGATGACGCCGAGTGTGATGATCAGCACCGGAATGGACGATCCGACGGCGGCAACGACGACCAGGCCGAAAAGCTTGCTTGGAATGGAATTCAGGGCATCGAGAAACCGGCTCAGGATCGTGTCGAACCATCCACCGATAACGGCGGCGATCATGCCGAGCGTCACGCCGCAAAGACAGCATAGCGCGACTGAAGCCAATGAAATGCCGACCGTATAGCGTGCACCCATCAGCACGCGTGAGAACATGTCACGGCCGAGATAGTCCGAGCCGAGCCACAATTGCCGGCTTATCGGGCCGAAATAGTCCGTATCGACGATATCGCCGACGGAATAGGGGAGCATGTAGGGTGCGAACAATGCGGTGATCGTCCAGCCAAGAATGACGGCAAAAGCCACGATGCCAACAAGGCTGACATTGTAGCCAAGAAGGGAGGGGGTGCGGTGAAGCAAGCTGTTCGTGGTCATCGCAGCCTCGGATTTGACAGGATTGCGACGATATCGGCGACGGTGATCAGCAGAAGATAACCAAGGCAGAAGATCATCGCGCAGCTTTGGATGAGCGGGAGATCGCGGGTCGCGACGGCATCCACCATCAATTTGGCGATGCCTGGATAATTGAAGATGGTCTCGACGATGATCACGCCGCCAACGAGGTAGGAAAGCGAAAGCGCAATTGCGTTGACGATCGGCCCGAGCGCATTCGGCAGGGCGTGTCTGAACACCATGCGGCCGCGCGAGGCGCCCTTGAGCAGGGCCATTTCCACATAGGGCGTCTTCAGCGTCTCGATCAGCGCCGCGCGCGTCATGCGGATCATCTGGGCCGATATGACGAAGGTCAGCGTAATGACCGGCATGGCATAGATCTTTAAAAGATCGAAGACCGTATGCGCCTCGCTGATGGAAGACAGCGCCGGCAGCCAGCGCAGATAGACGGCGAATAACAGTACGGCAAGCGTTGCGACCATGAATTCGGGCACCGATATGACGCCGATGGAAATGATCGTGACAATCCGATCGTAGTAGGAGCCGCGAAGCATGGCCGAGGTAATGCCAAGCAGGAGGGCAAGCGGCACCGAGACGAGCGTCGTGATGGCCGCAAGCTCAAGCGTCGCCACCAGTCGGCGGCCTATCAGCTGCGCAACGGGCATATTGTTTGCATAGGAAGTACCGAGGTCGCCCTTCATCAGGCCCAAAAGCCATCCCAGGAACCGCAGGATCGCGGGATCGTCGAGATGCATTGCCTTGCGCAGGCCGGCAACCGCTTCGGGCGTGGCCGCCTGGCCGAGCAGGATGGAGGCCGTGTCTCCCGGCAGCATGCTGGTTGCGAAGAAGACGGCGAACGACACGATCAGCAAGGTGATGACCGCAATGAAGAGCCGGTTTAGGACAAGAATGGAGACCTCGGATCTCAATGGCAATGCTCCTGCGTCGATCTACGAAACGAACGGCGTTCGCGAGCGGAGGTCCCCGGGCGGCTTTGCGCCGTCCGGGGAGGTTCAACGGCCGCTAGGCATTGAGCCACAGATACTCCGCCATTGCATAACCCATCATGCCACCGAGCGGGTTGGCTTCCAATCCGTTCACCTTGCTCGAAAGCGCATCCACATTCGAGATATAGGCAGGGATGATGGTACCTGCTTCTTCAGCAACCATCACCTGCATTTCGGCGTAGATCTGCTTGCGCTTGGCCTGATCCAGCAAGCCGCGCGCTTCGACAAGCATCTTGTCGAATTTTTCCGACTTGTACTGGCTTTCGTTCCAGGGTGCATTCGAAGCATAAAGAAGCGAAAACAGGATGTCCGGCGTCGGGCGCGGATTGATGTTGCCGAAATGGATCGGCGCCTTCAGCCAATAATTATCCCAATAGCCATCGGAGGGAACGCGCTGGACGTCGAGCTTCATGCCGATGTCGGCGCCGGCCGCCTGGATGATCATCGCCATGTCGATCGACGAGGTTGCGGCGTCGGAAGCGACCACCGGAATGGATTGCCCGAGCACGCCCGCCTTTTGGAAATGGAACTTGGCCTTGTCCGGATCGAAGGCCTTCGGCTTCAGATCGTTGTTGTGATAGATATTGGCGGGAGAAACGGGCTGATCGTTGGCGACCTCGCCAAGGCCGCGCAAGGCCGACTTGACGATCTGCTCACGATTGACGAGCGACTTCATGCCATCGATGAAGTCCTTCTTGTTGCCCGGCGTCATGTCTAGGCGCATGTTGAGGTTGGTATAATTGCCGCTGGTCGTTTTCGACAGTGTAAAGCCCGACTGGCCGTCGATCAGCTTCATGGCGCGTGGATTGATCGAGGCGGCGTAGTGAATGTCGCCCGAAAGCAATGCATTGACGCGGGCATTGTCATCGCTGATCGCAAAGAATTCGAACGAGTCGAGATAGGGCTGGCCGGACTTCCAGTAGTTCTTGTTCTTCACAACGACCGAGCGATTGCCCGGATCGAAGGTTTCGAGAACGAAGGCCCCGGTGCCGTTGCCCTTCGAGAAGTCGGTCGTGCCGTTGGCAACGATCATGAAGTGATGCAGGGCAAGAATGGTCGGCAGGTCGGCATTCGGGTCGGCCAGGGCAATTTCGACCGTCGATGTGTCGACAGCCTTGAAGCCAGTCATCTGCGCGGCAATCTTGGCGACTTTCGAGCCGACGCCGGGATCGAGATGGCGTTTGAGCGAGAAGACGACATCGTCGGCCGTCAGCTCCTTGCCGTCATGGAATGTCACGCCCTTGCGCAGCTTGACCGTCCAGGTCTTGGCGTCCTTGCTTTCGATGCTTTCGGCGAGTTCCATCTGCGTCACGCCGGCCTTGTCGATGAAGGTCAGGCGATTATAGAGCGAACAGCAGCGCACGTAGTCGGTGGAAAGTGATGCCTTGGCAGGGTCGAGCGTATCGGCGGTCGAGGACGACCAGCCGGCAGCTTTCAGGTTGCCGCCGGATTTGGGCGTGGCCGCGACGGCATTCGACGCCCTGCCGAGCACCAGGCCGCCCGCTGACATGGCGACGCCGCCTGCCAGAAGCATTGTGAGAAGTTCGCGGCGGGTGGCGCCTCGACGAATGGCATTCTCGACCATTGCGTCATCCGAGGCGGTCCAGTTCATGATCTTGTCGTTCATGTCATTCCCCTTTTTTCTGGTTGGCAGTCTGCTTTTTATTGGATGCGACGATGGTGGCGGCCGGTCAGGCCGCCTCAAGCGCTTTCACGGCTTCGGCGAGCTCGGCCATGGATTTGAAGTGGAAGTCCGGCGTGGTGAATTCGGCCGGTTCGATCGTGCCGCCGTATCCGGCCTGCGCGTGACGACGCTCGATCCAGCAATTCGTCATCCCCAATTGGCGGGATACGCCGATATCGTGGTATTGGCTCTGCGCCACGTGGAGAATGTCGTCCTTGCTGGCATTTTCGCCGGCCACGAAATCGAAGACCTTGTGAAAGAAGGCCGGATCCGGCTTTTCGGTGCCGGTGTCATCAGCCGTGAAGGCAGCATGGAAGGGATGTCCAAGTTCTGCCGAGAAATGTTCGAAGGCCCAGCGGCGGGCGTTCGTCATGGCGATAAGCCGATAGTTGCCGGCAAGCTGTGCCAGCGCTTCGGCACTGTCGGGAAAGGCTTTCCATTGCCTGGCGGAATCGCGCAGGCGCTGACCATAGGCCTCGTAGACCGGCAAACCGAGTTTCGGTGCGATGGCGAGATAGACACGCACGAGATCATCGGGAAACAGATCTGCATTGTCGGCATAGCGTGCGGCTCGATAGAGCGCGAGCGCCTCCTCGCCGTCGATCGTCACCTTCGCTTCAGCCGCAATTTCGCTGAGGCAGGTTTTCAGGCCGCCTTCGAAGTCGATGAGCGTTCCGACAACGTCGAAGCTCATATATTTGAATTCTGCCAATGACGTGGTCATGTCTTACCCCAGTCTGCTTGCTGGCGGCACCGGGCCGCCGCCTTGCGGAAGATTATGCTGTTCCCAGGCCCACTTGTTTTCTGACGCTCCCGGATTTACCGGGGTGGACCTTTAACTGAGACAAGTTTGGCACTTCGACCGCACCGTTTGCGCCGAATCGGACTAGTGGTGCGGCACAAAATTCCGAAAAAATGCCTGCTCGCGGTATATCGGTCCTGGGCCTTGGCGGGCTCAGTCCTTGAGCGCCCGGCGGACATCCGGATCTTCGAGTGTCTGATCAAGCGTCCTTTCCGTTCGGTCGATGATCGCGTCGATATCGGCGTCCGTGCAGCAAAGCGGTGGGGCATAACCCAGCACGCCGTTGTTGAAGGCGCGGATCACCAGGCCGTTTTCCCAAGCGCGGTCGAAAATCCGGCGCGAGGGCTGGGCCTCCACCGGCAGCGGCGTCTTTGCCGCCTTGTCCACGACCAGTTCGATCGCAGCCAGCATGCCGCGACCGCGGACCTCACCCACCAGGGGATGATCTCTCAGGCTTTCGAGGCCGGCCATCAGCCTCGCGCCGGCCTTTATGCCGTTTTCGAGCAGCCCGCCTTCGTAAAGTTTCAGTACTTCCAGGCCGACGGCTGCGCTAACGGGATGAGCCGAATAGGTATAGCCGTGGCCGACGGCAGAGGCTCCCGCCCCATCGGCAATGACCTGATAGACGTGATCCGCCATGAAGACCGCGCCCATCGGAACATAGCCGGAGGTGAGCCCCTTCGCCGTGGTGATGAAATCGGGAACGATCTCGTCTTCGGAACAGGCGAAAAGCGGACCGGTGCGGCCGAAGCCGGTAATCACTTCGTCGGCGACGAAAAGAATGTCGAGCTCCTTGCAAAGGTTGCGCATGGCCTTCATCCATCCCTTGGGCGGGACAATCACGCCCCCCGAGCCCTGGATCGGTTCGGCATAGAAGGCGGCGACCCGGTTTGCACCAATCGCTTCGACCTTCGACCTGAGTGCCGCAAGCGACGCCCGGATGATGGCGTTCGCATCCTGCCCAACGGGATTGCGATAAGGGTAGGGCGATGGAATCTTGTGCTGCCAGTCGAGGGGAAGGCCGAAGCCGGCATGGAAGTTGGGCAGGGCGGTCAATCCCGCACCGACCGTTGAAGAGCCATGATAACCTTGCTCGATCGAGATGAACTGATCGCGTTGCGGTTCGCCGCGCGCAAACCAGTAGTATCGGATGAAGCGGACGGTACTGTCGATGGCATCCGAACCGCCCAGCGTGAAATAGATGTGGTTGAGGTCGCCGGGCGCGCGTTCGGCGAGCTCGGCGGCAAGGCGGATGGCCGATTCGCAGCCAAGGCCGAAATAGGCTGTCGCATAGGGAAGCTCGCGCATCTGGCGAGCCGCCGCCTCCACGATCGTTTCGTGACCGTAGCCGGCGTTGACGCACCAAAGACCCGCGAAGCCATCTATCAACTGGCGGCCTTGAGCATCGGTGATCGTCGCTCCCTTGGCGGATGTGAGTACCCGCACGCCTTGCTGCTCATGGCCGCGATAGGAGGCCACGGGATGCACCAGATGAGCGCGATCGAGCTCGATGAGAGAATTGCTGTACATGTTCTTCTCCGGATCAGCCGAGCGCCTGGTTGGCGAGGGCGAAAGTGGTGACGGTCGAGGAATTGCTGCGCTTGATAACGGGGTTCGCCATGGTGATGCCGCCACCGACATGGACAAGCGAATGGCTGGCCAGCCACGGTCCAAGACCGGTTTCCGTGCCGGTGTCGACGCGCAGGAACGCGCCTGTTTTCCGGCTCAAGAAGTGGGACAGGAGCGATTTCGCATCGTCGATGTCTGGCGCGACGACCGGCCCCACGACCTCGCCTCGGCCGAAGGTGCGAAGGCAGGCGAAGGCGACGACTTTACCGTTACGTCGGATGATCGCGAATTCACCCAGATCGGCAAACCGTGCAATGAGAGCGGAGCGGTCGGCGCCAAAAGCCTCGCGGTCGAGGGCTGTAATTGCCGGGATATCGGCCTTGGTCGCCGCTTCGGTGTTTCCCGGGTTTTCAGTTGCTGCGACAAGGCCTTGGTGCTGGACGACGGCGCCGGTCTGGTAAAACCCCAGCTTTTCATAGAGGGGCAGGCCATCGGCGGTCGCGGTGAGGCGCAGGGGGCGGTCATCCGCGAGAGCCAAGGCGGCGTCCATGAGGCGGCGTCCCAGTCCGCGTCCGCGCATGCTTGCAGCGACGATCACCATATTGATCGTCGCGCAGTCGGTTTCGTAGGGTGTCAGAAGCGTGGTACCGACGACTTCATCGTCAGCCCCGATCGCAACCACACCTTTGCTCAGGTCCAGGGCGACTTTCCAGTCTTCCAGGCGATGAGGCCAGCCGGCCTCTTGCGACAAGCGGACCGCAGCGTCCAAATGTTCGGGACCGAAAGGCCTGATTTCTATCTGTCGCTCCTGCATGGCGCTCCTCGCATTTCTTTTGCCCAAGTGTCGGAGCGTCGGTGCCGGAAGATTATCTGAAGGCGATGTCGTTGACGGTATCTTTCGCCGTAGCTGCTCGCCCTTGCCGCATCTTATGCCGTGGCCCGGACGACAGCGGTTTCGAAACTGGAAGGGAAGGGCGTCTTTATCGGCCGGTCCTGCAAGCAAATGCCAAACGAATGCCGGTATACGAAACTTTCTGCTCCGAACCTCGCAAAATCAGTGGGCTCACACGCCGAAAGCAATCCTATTATCTTATTCTCCACCAATCGCCTCGAGGGGCAGCACGTAAGGACGAAGCGCATGACCACCTTCCGCCCGAAATATATCACCTTCGACTGCCACGGCACGCTGATCAATTTCCAGATGGCGGAAGCTGCCCGTGACCTTTATGGTGATCGTCTCGATGAACAGGCCATGCTGCAGTTCATCAAGAATTTCGCTGCTTACCGGCTCGACGAGATCATGGGCGCCTGGAAGCCTTATGCGGACGTGGTGCATAATTCGCTCGAGCGGACGTGCAAGCGCAACGGCGTTGCCTTCAAGGATGAAGACGCCAGGATGGTTTATGAGCGCGTACCCACCTGGGGGCCACATGCCGACGTTCCGGCTGGCCTCGCCAAGGTCGCAAAGGAAATTCCGCTCGTCATCCTGTCGAACGCGATGAATAGTCAGATCATGTCAAATGTCGCAAAGCTCGGCGCACCCTTCCATGCCGTCTACACGGCAGAGCAGGCCAATGCCTATAAGCCGCGCTTCCAGGCCTTCGAATACATGTTCGACATGCTGGGCTGCGGTCCGGAAGACATCCTGCACTGCTCGTCTTCCTTCCGCTACGACCTGATGTCGGCCCATGACCTCGGCATCAAGAACAAAGTCTGGGTCAACCGTGGTCACGAGCCGGCCAATCCTTATTACGGCTATGTCGAAATCGCCGACATTTCCGGCCTGCCCGGCGTGGTGGGGCTCTGAGAAAGGGCGACCAGATGAAATATTCCTCTTATTGGCATGATACGGCACCCCGCTTTGCGGGTGCTGCCGCCGGCCCCGTCGAGGGGCACTATGACGTCGTCGTCGTGGGCGGAGGCTTCACCGGGCTCGGTGCTGCCCGGCAGCTCGCTATCGCTGGCGCGAAGGTCCTTGTTCTGGAAGCCGAGACCGTCGGCTTCGGTGCGTCCGGGCGCAATGGCGGCCATCTGAACAATGGTCTGGCGCATAGTTACATCGCGGCAAAGGCGGAATTGGGCAAGGAGCGGGCCATCGCGCTCTATCGCGCATTCGATGCTTCGATCGACACGCTCGAAGCGATCATCGCGGAAGAGGGGATCGACTGCAATTTCCGCCGCGCCGGCAAGCTGAAGCTTGCCTCCAAGCCACAGCATTTCGAAGGCCTGGCCAGGAATTTCGAAGCGGTGCATGCCGAGGTCGATCCCGATACCGCGCTGCTTTCCGCCACCGATCTCAAGAATGAAATCGGTTCGCCATTCCACGGCGCGATGCTCTCGAAGAAGAGCGCCATGATGCATATGGGCCGCTATGTCGTTGGATTGGCCGAGGCAGCCAGACGACGCGGTGCGGTCATCGCGGAGGGCGCTGCCGTGACGGAGCGCAGCCGGTCCGACGGCAAGCATGTGCTCAGGACAGCCAAGGGCACCGTCACGGCGGACAATGTCATGATCGCGACCGGCGCCTATACGACAGCCAATTTCAGCTACTTCCGCCGCCGCATCATGGCGGTCGGCAGTTTCATCGTCGCGACCCGGCCCTTGACGGATGCGGAAGTTGCCTCGGCAATGCCCGGCAATCGCACCTGCGTGAACACGATGAACATCGGCAACTACTGGCGCCTGTCACCCGATAACCGGCTGATCTTCGGAGGGCGGGCCCGGTTTTCCGCGACGTCGGACCAGCGTTCCGACGCCAGGAGCGGCGCGATCCTGCGCGAAAGCCTCGCCCGCATATTCCCCCAGCTCGCCAAGGTCGAGATCGACTATTGCTGGGGCGGTCTCGTCGATATCACCAAGGATCGCTATCCGCGCGCCGGCTATCATGACGGCATCTGGTACGCCATGGGCTATTCGGGTCATGGTGCGCAGCTTTCCACCCATCTCGGCATGACGATCGCGGATGCTATCCTGGGAAGGCCCGACCGCAACCCGCTCAAGGGGCTCGATTGGCCGGCGGTCCCCGGGCATTTCGGCAAGCCCTGGTTCCTGCCCTTGGTCGGCTTGTATTACCAAACGCTCGACAGATTTCAGTGATATCAGCCGGCGGCGGTTTTGGCGAAAGCGTCACTGCAAAAGAGAGGGGTCGCGCTTGCGCCAGCCACTAACTTAAATGTGGAATCGTTGGCCTGCCATACACCAATACCCCTATAGCGCCGCTTATTGGGGATATTGCTCATGTCGGAGATTTTTTCGGCAGCCCCAAAGCGGCTTCTGCCGCCTTTTCCATCAACAGATGATCGGAACTGCCCTCTGCTGTGAAGCGCGATGGCAACTATGCGCCAGAAGGGGTCAACAGCTTGTCAGGTTAAACAACCTGTCCGGAAACATGGGGCAGGCCCACTCATGCCGTGTGATGGGAATGTTATGATCTCATCTGCGTCAACATGACTGATGTTGTATACAGCAGTTTTGAGGTAGTGCTCCCCCACGATAGATAGTGTCAAGTGATAGTCTGGAAATATCCGAAATGTGGGATTGGTTCCCTATAGTCTTCTTTCCGCTCAAGCTTCTTGTGTTAGGCACGGGCATGTTCTTCGCCATCAAGTGGCATCACGATCAAGAGAAGAAGAAATAACGAAACCAGCGGACCGTAAGCGCCCGCCGATTAGAGAAGCGCCGCCCATTTAGTCCGCTTAGGGCCATCAGCGGTCACGACTGAGAAATGTGGAACCGTAAAATTTTGGCGATTCCACATTTACGCTAGTGGCTGGCGCGCTTGCTGCCCCTTTTCAGTCCGATAGGCGGCAGCTTAAGTGAGGCCGCCGATATGGAAGGCCTTTGTTTCCAGATACTCCTCGATGCCGAGCTGCGAGCCTTCTCGCCCGAGGCCTGATTGCTTGACCCCGCCGAACGGTGCGACCTCCGTGGAGATCAGGCCGGTATTGAGGCCAACCATGCCGAATTCGAGCGCCTCGCCCACCCGCCAGGCGCGCTTCAGGCTCTCGGTATAGAAATAGGCCGCAAGTCCGTAGGGCGTGCCGTTGGCGATGGCGATTGCCTCTTCTTCCGTTTCGAAGCGGAAGAGCGGCGCGACCGGGCCGAACGTCTCCTCGGCGGCGAGCTGCATGGCGATGGTGGCCCCGGTCAGGACGATCGGCGCGGTATATTGCGGGCCGGCCGGCAGATCCCGCTTGGCAGTGACGATCGTTGCACCCTTCGAAAGCGCGTCGTCGACATGGCGGTTGATCTTGGCGATCGCCGCTTCGTTGATCATCGGACCGATCGCAACGCCGGCTTCGGTGCCCGGACCGACCTTCATGGCATCGACGCGGGCGGCGAGCTTCTTGGCGAAAGCATCGTAGACGCCGGCCTGGACCAGGATGCGGTTGGCGCAGACGCAGGTCTGGCCGCCGTTGCGGAATTTGGAGACGATCGCTCCCTCCACGGCAAGGTCGAGATCCGCGTCATCGAAGACGATGAAGGGAGCATTGCCGCCAAGCTCGAGGGAAAGCCGCTTGATGCTGGTAGCTGCTCCGCGCATCAGCAGTGAGCCGACGGGCGTGGAGCCGGTGAAGGAAATCTTGCGCACGGTCGGGTTGGCGAGAATCTCGGCGCCGATCTCGGACGGCATGCCTGTGACGATATTGATGACTCCAGCCGGGATACCAGCCATTTCTGCCAGCACGCCGAGCGCCAGAGCCGAGTAGGGTGTGAATTCGGAAGGCTTGACCACGACCGTGCAGCCGGCCGCGAGCGCCGGCGCAAGCTTGCGCGTGATCATCGCGTTCGGAAAATTCCAGGGCGTAATGATACCGCAAACCCCGACCGGCTCCTTCAGCACGAGAATGCGGCGGTCAGGGGTCGGCGAGGGAATGGTCTGGCCGCCGATGCGGCGTGCTTCCTCGGCGAACCATTTGACGAAGGAGGCGCCGTAGCGGATTTCGCCACGGGCTTCGTCGAGCGGCTTACCCTGTTCGATCGTCAGGATCAGTGCCAGATCATCGATATGCTCGAGCATCAGATCGTGCCAGGCTTCCAGCCGCGCCGCGCGCTCGGCATGCGTGCGCTTCTTCCAGGGGGCATAGGCCGCGTCGGCGGCCTCGATTGCTGCCCGGGTCTCATCGCCGCCCATATCCGGCACGGTTCCGATGACGGCACGCGTTGCCGGATTGACGACGGCAACGGTCTTGCCCGAGCGGGCGGGAAGCCAGTCGCCACCGATCAGCGCCTGCTCACGGAACAGGGATGGCACTTTCAGATTTTGCATGTTCGGATCCTCGATGAGACTTCAGATTGCGGCGAGCAGCGCGGCTGTGATCGCGTCGGTCCGGTCTTTACCCGGAACCGTGCCGATACCGCTTGCGGTTGTTGCCTCGATCGCCGCCATGACGGCATTTGCCGCATCCTGCTCGCCCAGATGTTCGAGCATCATGGCGCCGGACCACGCCGTTGCAATCGGGTTGGCGATGCCGAGATGCGCAATATCGGGCGCAGACCCGTGCACGGGTTCGAACATCGACGGAGCACTCCGCTCGGGGTTGATATTGGCCGATGCCGCAAAACCGAGGCCGCCCTGGATTGCTGCGCCGAGATCGGTGAGGATGTCGCCGAAGAGGTTGGAAGCGACGACCACGTCGAGGCTTTCCGGCGCCATCACCATGCGGGCGGCCATGGCATCGATGTGATAGCTCGTGACCTCGACATCGGGATAATCCTGCGCAAGCTGCCGGGTAATTTCATCCCAGAAGACCATCGAATGCTTCTGGGCATTGGATTTCGTCACCGAGGCGAGCTTGCCGCGCCGCGCCCTTGCCTGCTCGAAGGCGAAACGCAGGATGCGCTCGACGCCTTTGCGGGTGAAGATCGACGTCTCGACCGCGACCTCGTCGAGCGTGCCCTGATGAATGCGGCCGCCCGCGCCGGAATATTCGCCCTCGGTGTTTTCGCGGATGCAGAGAATGTCGAAGGCTGACGCCTTGAGCGGCCCCTGGACGCCCGGCAGCAGGCGGTGCGGGCGAATATTGGCATATTGCACGAAGCTCTTGCGGATCGGCAGCAGCAGCCCGTGCAGAGATACAGAATCCGGCACTTCGGCCGGCCAGCCGACGGCTCCGAGCAGGATGGCATCGAAACCGCGCAGCGTTGCGATGCCATCGGCGGGCATCATGGCGCCGGTTTCCTTGTAGAAGGCGCAGGACCAGGGAAATTCGGTGCCGTCGAGCGTGAAACCGTGGGCGCCCGCCGCCTTTTGCAGAACCGACCAAGCGGCGGCGGTCATGTCGCGACCGATGCCGTCACCCGGGATCAAGGCGATCTTGTAGGTTTTCATGTTCGCTATCCTCAAAGACTGATCAAAACGCTCTTGCTCTTGCGATTGGCCTGAAATGCCTCGCGGCCGAGATCCTTGCCGATACCGGATTGCTTGTAGCCGCCGGTCGGCAGGATGTGGTCCCGCGAACGGCCGTAGCGATTGACCCAGACGGTGCCGGCTTGCAGACGACGGGTCAGCCGGATGGCGCGCGACAGGTCGCGGGTGAAGAGGCCTGCCGCAAGCCCGTAGCTCGGATGGTCGGCAAGCTGCAGGGCTTCCTCTTCATCCTCGAATGTCTGGAGCGTCAGCACCGGGCCGAAGATCTCCTCGGTGATGGCAGGAGAGTTCCGATCGACGCCGGCTATCAGTGTCGGGGCGTAGAAATAGCCTGGCGCGTCTATGCGCGTGCCGCCGGCAAGGCATTCTGCGCCGGCCGCGACGGTGGCGGAGACGATCGCATCGATGCGCTGTCTCTGCTTTTCCGAAATGATGGGGGAGTACCGGCTTGCCGTATCCCAGGTGGGACCTGGGGCAACGCCCTTCATCCGGTCCCTGATGGCATCGATCAGCTGCGGCGCTATCTTTTTCTCGACGATGAGCCGTGATCCGGCCACGCAGGCCTGGCCTGCATTGCCGATGATACTGGCCGTCACGGCAGCCGCGGCCTTGTCGAGGTCCGCATCCGCAAAGACGATCTGGGGGCTTTTGCCGCCGAGTTCCAGCGTCATCGGCTTTATGCCCGTGCGGGCGATGTTCTCCATGATGGCCGATCCAGCCCGGCTTGAGCCGGTAAAGCTGATCTTGGCGATCTCGGGATGGCCGGTGATCGCCTGGCCGGTCGTCATGCCGTCACCCAGCACCACATTGATCAGGCCGGCCGGAAGGCCGGCGCGCACGGCGAGCTGAGCCAGATAGATGGATGAAAACGGCGTCATTTCGGACGGCTTCAGGACGACGGCGTTTCCGGCGGCCAGCGCCGGTCCAAGTTTCCAGGCGGCCATGTTGATCGGAAAATTCCAGGGCGTGATGGCGCCCACCACCCCATAGGGCTCCGTCATGACCATGCCGATATTGCCATCGTCGGTCGGCACGAGGTCGCTGCCTTCCTTGTCGGCGAATTCGGCAAAGAACCGGATCTGCTCCGCCGAAATCGCGATATCGCCCTCGACAAGCTGGCCCACGGGTCGTGTCGAAGCGACGGCTTCCAGCCTGGCCAGCGTTTCGGCTTCCTGTTCGATGAGATCGGCCCAGCGATGAAGCACGTTCAGGCGTTCGCGCGGGCGGACGCCACCCCAATTGCTTGCCTTCAATGCGGCCTTGGCCGTCTGGACAGCCTGGTCGACGACGGAGGCGTCCGCGACCGGGCATTCGGCATAGGCCTTGCCATCGGAAGGGCGGTGCATGGGAATGACACCATTCGCGGCACTAAAATGCTCGCCGATGAAATGTCCGACGGGAAGCGAAAGACTGTCGGGATCGAAACTCAGGTCCATAATGATACCTCCGGTCAATTTACCGAGATGCTATAGGATCGGCGAAGTAGCTTGATCCGATCGCGTCGGCCGGCGCGGCGGAAAAACCCGTTTTGAGGCGGTCCGGCAGCGTATTCTTTGGCAGCGCCGTGCAGCCGAACTCAAGGGGTGACGGTCACGTAGATCTTGCGGACGGTTTCGATCGTCTTCCAGATTCCAACAAAGCCCGGCTTCATGACGAAGCTGTCGCCCGCCCTATAGACGACGGGCTCGCCACCTTCCGGGGTCAGTTCGACGACGCCGGAGAGGATGTGGCAGAATTCGAAGGTCTCGCCCTTGATCGAACGGCTGATGCCAGGGGTCGCCTCCCACACGCCGGTGTGCACCGTCTCGTTGCGGGCGGTATCCTGTGCCCAGGTCTTGAGCTTCGGATCGCCCGAGATCAGCCGCTCCGGAGCGACGACGTTTTCGCGCGGTGCGAAGGAGGGGTTAGGGTCAATCGTCTTCAGGAGGGACATCGGGTTCCTTTCGAGGGTGAGGTCAATAGCCGCGGCGGCGGTCGACGAGGCCGAGCGGGTCCATGCCCGCCCGGATCCTTTTGATATTGTCGATGACGGCGCGCGCGGCGCTATGGGGCTGAGTGACGCTTGCGATATGTGGCGTCAGCAGAATGCGTTCGTGGTTCCAGAAGGGATGTCCGGCGGGCAGCGGTTCGGGATCGGTGACATCGATCACGGCGCCGGCAAGCCGGCCATTATCGAGCGCGGCCAGGAGATCTTCCGATACGAGCTGCGGTCCGCGACCGACATGCACAAGGCCCGCACCCTGGGGCAGCTTCTCGAAGCGATCGGCGTTGAGAAAACCACGGGTCTCGTCGGTTAGCGGAAGCAGGCAGATCAGAATATCGGTCTCGGAAAGCATGGCCTGGAGTCCTGCTTCGCCGGCAAAACAGGCAACGCCTTCCAGTTCGCGTTGACTGCGGCTCCAGCCGGAAAGCGAAAAGCCGAACGGCTTCAGCCTTTCGAGCACGGCCTGCCCAAGGTTCCCGAGCCCCAGCACGCCGATGCGGCGCTCGGCGGCCTGAACCTGTGGCAAGGCATTCCAGACCTGATGGCGCTGCTGGCTGAGATAGGTCGGCAGATTGCGGTGAAGCGCGAGGGCGCCAAGCGTCACATATTCCTGCATCATGCGGGTGATGCCGTCTTCGACCATCCGGACGACTTTTACGCGAGCGGGGATCTGTGCCGTGTCGAATTGATCGATGCCGGCGCCGATGGAAAAGAGAACTTCGAGATTGCCATAGCGTGGCAAGTCGTCCGGAACCGTCCAGCTTATCAGATAGCGCACGGCGTCGGGATCGACCGACAGCGGATCCATGGAAAACGAGATGTCCGGCAGCTCCTGGGCGAAGGCCTGCTGAAAGATATGGCCGCGGCGGGCATCCGAGTTGAAAAGGAACGTCATGGGCTATCCATTCTTCGGTCTTGCGGCATCATGCCCGGCAACGACGGCCAAGAGCCTCGATCATGGCCTGGCAGGCGGCGAGTTCGTCCGTGAGGATGAATTCGTTCGGCTTGTGCGCGCGCCCGATGTCGCCCGGACCGCAAATGATCGCCTCGAGGCCGGCGCGCTGGTAGAGTCCGGCTTCGGTGCCGTAGCTGACGGCGGCCAGCGGCTCGATATCAGTCAGCTCGGTCAGCAGGCCGGCAAGGGGGGCGGCCCGGGGAAGAGATAGGGCGGGATAGGAGCTTAGTTCCTCCCATTGGATCTGGAAGCCCCGGCGCTCAAGCGCGGCGGCGGCCTCACGCACCGGTAAGAGCAGGGCTGCCGGGTCCGCGCCGGAAATTGCCCGCGCTTCGGCTTCGAGCACGCAGAGATCCGGAATGATGTTGAGGGCCTGCCCGCCGTGAATGATGCCAACCGAAACCGATGAATAAGGCGGCTCGAACTCTGCTTCGAATGGTCCCTGGGCAAGAGCATGTGCGGTCGAAACGGCTGCCAGCAGGACCTCGGTGGCCGCATGGATGGCATTGAGGCCGAGGTCGGGGCGCGACGAATGACCGGAACGTCCCTTCAGGGTGATGCGGGCCGCTGATTTCCCTTTATGCGCGAGGATGGCGCGCATGTTGCTCGGTTCGCCGACGATCACGCCGAGCGGCGTTTCACAAAGCTCCGGCAGGTGCGCAATGAGATGCGGCACGCCACGGCAACCTGCTTCCTCATCATAGGAAAAGGCAAAATGAATTGGCCGCAGGAGGGGGTTTGCCGCGAGTATCGGCAGAGCAGCCAGGGACGCGGCCAGAAAGCCCTTCATGTCGCTGGTGCCGCGGCCATATAGCCTCTCGCCATCGACCTGCAGCTCGAAGGGATTGCTCGCCCATCCCGCCTCGTTGGCCGGCACGACATCCATGTGACCGGAGAGGACATAACCCGGTTTGTCACGCGGGCCGATCGTCGCGAAAATGTTCGACCGATCACCCTCGGGGCCGGGAATAATATCGACGGTAGCGCCGAAGGACTTCAGATGGGCACCGATCCACTCCACGATTTCAGCATTCGGCATTCCGACGACGGAATTGAAACCGACCAGTTTTGCCAGGATGTCCGCTGCCTGCATTGCTGTTCCCAATCTCCGATTGCCGTCCTCGTCTGGGCAAGTGACGTTGTGATCAGCGAGAAGGTTAGGCGACTGTCAGAAGAATACCTGCCGAAAGCGTTGCTCATACGGTCAATTCTTGCGTCGGCATTTGCATACGCAGTGAAATGTTTTGCGCGGCCTCGGCTAAGGTCGCCAAAGCATGATGCCGGCTTGCGCGAACAAGCAGTCGGAAGATCGGATGGCGGCCGGATCACGAATGGATACAAAGATACCCGAGAGACTGCATGTCGATGCATTCGAACTGCGTTTTGCCGACATTGCGGATGTCGCTCTGTCACAGCTTCAGGCTCTCTCGATGTCGGTCGGATGGCCGCATCGATTGCTGGACTGGCAACATCTGCGGGATGTCGGCCGCGGCTTTGTGGCGCTTGACGAAATCGACAGGGTTTCCGGCTCGACCATGTGGTTTCCGCATGGAGAGCATTTCGCCACATTCGGCATGCTGATCACCGCGCCGCGCCTGCAGACGAATGGGACGGCGGAGTGGCTGGTCCAACGGATGCTGGCCGAATGCCGTCAGGAACGGTTAAGGCTGAATGCGACAAGAGCGGCGCGCCGGATGTGCGCGACACTCGGGTTCATGCCGCAACAGACGGTTTTTCAGTGTCAGGGTGAGGTTCTATCCGTGCCTGAAGTCGGCAATATCAAGCCGGGGCTTCAGCTGAGGCGGCTCGAACGTGGTGATCTGGATGGCGTCGCTGCCTTGGATGAGCCCGCTTTCGGCACGCTGCGCTACCAGCATCTTCAGCGGTTGTTCGAGAGTTCCATCTGCTACGGTCTCTATGAGGGCGAAAAGCTGATGGCTTATTCCATGCGGCGCCGCTTCGGCCGCGGTCATGTCGTCGGTCCCGTCGTTGCCTATTGCGAGGAAGATGCAATTTCCGTCGTTCATCCGCATGTCGTCGCGCATGTCGGCAGTTTTCTCCGGCTCGATACCCACTACGGTACTGGCTCATTTGCCGGTTTCGTCCAGCAAAGCGGCATGTCCGTCTTCGACACCGTGACAACAATGGTTTCTTCCGAGGCAGCCGCCTATGGGAGCCCGAACACAGGTTCCCCGATCGTTTTTGCCCTCGCTTCGCAGTCTTTCGGATAATTGCGAAGCGCGCCTTGTGATAAATCGCCGCTAAGTGAGTTGAAGCCGAACATGTATCTTATTTCTACGTTGAACGCTTTATATGTTATGTTCAACATAGGAGACTATCATGGGTGGTTTCAGCGGGTGGAGAGGGCCGGCGGTGGCGGTGGGGTGGTCGAGCCGGCGGCGAGTGAGCGTTGGACCATGACCGTATCGGCCCAGCGGCCGTAGCGATAGGCAACCGCCGGTAACAACCCGACGCGGGCGAAGCCGAAGCGTTCGTGCAGTGCGAGCGAAGCGACGTTGTCTGCGTCGATATAGCCGATCATCTGCCGGAAGCCGGCCGCCGCGCAGGTGTCGATCAACCCGCGCATGAGCAGGCTCCCGACACCCTGGCCGACATGGTCGTGATGCACATAGATCGAATGCTTGACTGTGTAGCGGTAGGCCGGGCGTTTGCGGAACAGCACCACATAAGCATAGCCGACGACCTTCTCGCCTTCGATCGCAACGACATGCGGGAATCGGCGGTCCTTTAAATTCTTGCGCCGTTCCCGCAGGTCGTCCGGTTGCGGCGTGTCGCTATCATCAACACCAGCCTCGACGCCGCGGTGAATATGGCGGCGATAGATCGCCAACATGGCATCGACGTCGCTCTCCCGGGACGGGCGAACGACGATTGCTTTATCCTGCTTCATGACCAATCCGAATTTTCCAGCCTATTCCGCGACGACGTAGGTATAGAGTCGGATTTTGCCGGATGCATCAATCTCGCGATAGAGTCCCTGGATTTCAACCTCGAAGCCGGGGAAGGTATTGAAGCAGGTCTCGAACATCTTGAGATAGTCGATCATCGGCTTTGCCTGCTCCGTCAGGCGCTCGCCGGGCACGATGGTCGCAATCCCCGGCGGATAGACGACGAACGGCGTCGTTGCGATGCGGCCGGCAATGGCGTCGATCGGCAGATAGTCCACATCGTTGCGCACCAGGCAGCGCGCGGCGTCATGCGGCGACATGGCGATCGGCGGCAGGTGGTCGGCGGAAAACTGCTTTGTCTGGAGCGCACTGACATCGGCCTGACGGAAGAAGTTGTGCATTTCCGCGCAGAGATCGCGCAGCCGCACGCCCGCGTAGCGGCCCGGACGGCGTCGATAGAATTCGGGAATCGCCTCCTCCAGCAAAGCATTGTCGTCATGGAGTCTCTTGAAGGCGACAAGACCACTGATCAAGGTACCGGCTTTGCTTGCCTCCACGCCGGGGGTGAGCAGGAACAGCAGCGAATTGAGGTCGTTCTTTTCCGCAACGATGCGGTTTTCGCGCAGATATTGAGCAACCACGGGCGCGGGTATGCCGTGCTCGGTATATTTTCCGCTCGCCCGGTCGAAGCCGGGGGTCAGCAGGGTGAGCTTGTTCGGATCGGTCATGGCGAAGCCCGGTTCCATCGCGGAAAAGCCGTGCCATGCCGCGTCGGGCGTCAGGTGCCAGAAGGCGGGATTGGTGGCGAGCTGGTCGGTGGCGACGCTTTCCCAGGGCACATTGTGGACGGCGCCGGGGCTGGACACATCCGGGATCGCCACCCGGTCCGGCACGAAGGGCTCGAAAAACCAGCGACGCTCGGGGCGATGTTCCTTCTCCTCGAATTCGCGGCGCACGGCGCGGATCTTCTTGCGCAGTTCGATGCCGAGGCGGATCGTGTCGTCCCAGAGCACTTCGCCCGAGCGGCCCTTCATCATCTGCGCGCCGACGTCGAGAGAGGCAAACAGCGGATAGAAGGGCGAGGTCGAGGCGTGCTGCATGAAGCTTTCGTTGAAGCGCCGGTGCTCCACGCGGCGCTTCTGGCCGGTGATATGCCGATCCTTCATGTGGATCTGCGAGGCCTGCGAGAAGCTGGCGAGCTGCTTATGGGTCGATTGCGTGGCGATAATGCCCGGCGCGTCCGGGCCGAGATCGGCAAGGCCCATGGCAAAACGCCCGGCGTAGAGCGGGTGAAACTTCATGAAGCCCGCCCAGGCCTCGTCGAAGAGGATGTAGTCGCACAAATGGCCGACGCGCTTGAGGATCATCTCGGCATTGTGAATGGTGCCGTCATAGGTGCACTGCTCCACGACAGCGACGCGGAACGGGCGCGGCTTTTTGTAGGCCTCGGGGTCTTTCACCAATGGATGCGTGCGGATGCGCTCGCGCAGGGCGTCCTCGTCCATTTCAGCGAAATCCATGGGACCGATCAGGCCATAGAGGTTGCGTGCGGTCGGCAAGTAGACCGGAATACCGCCCGAGATCATCAAGGCGCCGTGATGGGCGGCCTTGTGGTTGTTGCGGTCGAACAGCACGAGATCGCCATCGGTAACGAGGGCCGACAGAGCGACCTTGTTGGAGGTGGAGGTGCCGTTCAGCACGAAATAGGTCTTTTCGGCGCCGAAGATCTTCGCCGCTTCCTTCTGCGCGGCAAGCGCAGGTCCCTCATGGGTCAGAAGGTCGCCGAGATCGAGTACGGAATTGTCGAGGTCGTCGCGAAACACCGCTTCGCCGAGATGCTCCATGAAGACACGGCCGATGGGGCTGCGGCTGTAGAAGATGCCGCCATTATGCCCGGGGCAGGTCCAGAGGTGATTGCCTTCCTCGGCATAATCGACGAGCGCACCGAAAAACGGCGTCTTCAGCGTTTCGGCATATTGCTTGAGCCGGCTGATGAGGCTCTTGGCGATGAAGGCGGGCGTCTCTTCGGACAGGAAGACATAGCCGTCGATGAAATCGAGGACCTCGACCGGCACATCCTCGAAGCGCTTGCGGCGGATGAGCAGGATGATCGGGAATTCGAGGCCGCGCCGGCGCATCAGATTGATGAGAGAGGCCGTCTTGCCTTCGAGCCCCTTCTTGCCCCAGTCGACCAGCATGCAACCGATGGCGGCGTCAGTCTGTACGGCAATCTCCGCATCTTCGAGATTGCGCGCGCGCACCACTTCAAAGCCCGAGCGTTCGATCTCCTCGACGATCTGGTTATAGCGGGCGCCCTCCAGATCCTCATTGTCGAAGGTTGGCGTTGCGAACAGGAAGTTGAAACGTCTGAAATAATCCATCTGGGTACCCGCTTTTGATCTGGCACGAGGTGTCGACGTATTTCATGACATGGATGTGACAAAATATCGAATGCCCGAAACACTCGAACAGAATGGCATTTCCGCCATTCGTAGCGTTTGATTGTGCATGCCTCAGCGCAAATCGATACCCTGCAGCCACGTCCGCGATGATTTTGGTCGCAACGACAATCTCGATCTGCGGAAGTCGGGTTCAAGCCCGTTCAAGGCGGCTGATCATGCGAGGTCGGTTGTTCGGAGCGGCAGGATCGATCAATAAGTCATCGTCGAGCTTAAGCGATCATCCGCCCGCGGCCTCAATCGTTATCACCTAGCGACTGCTTGAGCGCGGCCGATCGCTGACGCTGGCTAGCTGAAGATCGGGAGAAAAGCCGCCGCCCTGTGGAGGCGCTGATCGTAGGCAGCCATATCTCCATTCTCGGAAACAAGCCCGCAGAGGTTCAAGATCATTCAGGTCTTTTTGAGCCGGCCTCAGAGACAATAGCGGGATTGTTGGTCTTTGGTGGATGTTTCGTGGAGGTTTCATGAACAAGGGCAAAGGAGCGTTGACGCGCGGGCCTTGTCTGGGGTTTCTTGCCGCTGAAGGAGCCGCGGATGGAAAATGCATTGATTTTGATCGTAGAGGACGAGCCGGAAATCTCCGAAATTCTCGAACGCTATTTTGAACGCGAAGGTTTCCGCGTATTGACGGCAGCGGATGGCGAGATCGGCCTTTCCCATCATCAACGGCTCAGGCCGGACCTTGTGGTCCTTGACGTAAAATTGCCGAAGCTGGACGGCCATACCGTGCTTGCCAGTATCCGGCAAAGGGGGAACACGCCCGTCATCATGGTCACGGCGCTTGCCGACGACATCGACAAACTGCACGGGCTGCGCTCAGGCGCGGACGACTACGTCGTAAAGCCGTTCAATCCCGTGGAGGTCGTCGCGCGGGCGCGGGCCATTCTGAGGCGAACCACGGGAAATGCGACCAACAAGATGCTGAGGGTGGGCAGGCTTGCGATAGATCCGGTGGCGCATATGGCTGTGGTCGAGAACGGCGAAAACCGCGTTCTTCTAAACCTGACACGGACTGAATTTCGGATCCTGGAATATATGGCGGTTTTCCCGAACCGCGCTTTCGAGAGAAGCGAGATCGTCGATGCATGCCTTCCGGAAGGTGACGCGCTCGATCGAACCGTGGACAGTCATATGAGCAAGCTCCGTAAGAAGTTGGAGGCCGCGGGGATCGGCGAACTTCTCAACGGCGTGAGGGGAGTAGGTTACCGCCTTGGTGACTTCGGCTAAACATTTATCGCCGGTGCCGCGGTGGGGAGGCCCTGGTCTGGCTTCGCAGCTATCATGGTACGAAGTGCCCAAATCGATGGGAAACGAGATCAATGGGAAACAAGGCGGCCGCCGACCATCGTCATGAGAATTATGCCGCAGATCACGGCAATGAAGCAGATTGTCGGCGTAGGCTCGTAAACGGCCCGCGGGGTTCTGATGCCCCATAAGCATTTCGTGGTAATCGTCGCTGGCGAACGACAGGGTGCCCGCCTGTCCTGAAGGTTCGAAGCCGCCCCTGGTTCCGAAGAGATCTCTTGCCGCAAATCCTCCGGCATCCACCAGTCTACTTGCAAACCCAGCGCACGGCGACCATCGTCAGTGAGTACATAGCGCGCTCCTGTGTCCCAGCCTGTGCTGTCATCTCTGATCAAGCGGAGATCCAGTGCTTGTGCGAGCAATCCGATCGCCGCGCGATCGAGGGCCTCAAAATCAGAAATCTCATAGGTGGTATCGCGAAGAACTCTCTTAAGGAGCCTCAATAGATCGGATTCGTCCGGTATTTCCATTTTCGTGTCCAAGCATCTGTCGTGTGATAGGCGTTTGGAAATTCAGCACGATTGCGTGGACATTGGGTGCACGTTTGCTTGAGAATTTGCGATGTGGCTGATCGCTGTCCCAGCGGATTACCGCTATCTTCAGCCGGCTCCGCGCTGGACATGATAGCGGGGCCATCTTCACCCTTCGAAATCGCCTTTCTTCACTCGACCCATACACTATCTCCACGCAATCTGCACAAAAATGGGCCATATCGCGGACAATCGTTGGGGATCTTCTCCGACATGGGATCTGCCGCTGATACGATCGAGAAGGATGCCATCGAAACATGAAGTTCCGAGCCGAAGTAAAGCAAGTATTTGTTGCGAGCGCTCTGGCGATGACATGCCCGGTGGTCGTTCATGCAACTGCAATGGAATATTCGAAGACAAATGCTGTGCTTCGATCGGGGCCAGGCGACCGGTTTCCGGCCGTCGGAATGGTGATGGCGGGCTCCCGCGTCCATATGTTCGGATGCACGAAAGAATTTAGATGGTGCGATGTCACCGTCTCGGGGCGAAGGGGATGGATGCCTTCCGCCGACGTCGACGTTGAGTACCATCACCAGAGGCTGCCGATGCCAAGCTACGTTCGCATCGCGGAAAGGCCGGGCATCGCCATCGTTTCATTCGACATCGATTCTTACTGGTCCCGAAACTACTCGAAGCTGTACTTTTATGGCGAGATCGAAAACTGGCGAAACATCCACTGATATCATGATTGAATATTTGATCGGATCGCGACATTCATGAAACACGCCCGGCGGCGGGAAGCCTGTGCGATTGCAAGGGCTGCGAAATGGATCGCTTGGTGACAAGACCATGATCGGCAGATCTTACAGTATTCCATGCCGACTGCGCGGCATATGTCGAAAGAACAGCCTCGATATAGCGAAAGGCGAACGCAAGCGTCGATATAACATCTTGTCGATGATGGTGGTGGCATTGGCATTGCCAGCCTGTCAAACGATGGACCTATCTCTACCCGTGACACCACCACCCTTGCCTTCGGCCTACGCGGGAGCGCCTGCCAAGGTCTCCCGGGTACGAACAAGTGGCCCCGCATGGTGGGAAAGTTTCCACGATAAGACGTTGTCATCGCTTGTCTCCCGTGTAGCCGCTAACAATCTGACCGTTGCGCAGGCTCGACAGAATCTCGCGGCGGCAAGGGCCATGGCTCATTCCGCGATTGCCGGCTATCGCCCCGAGGTTGGTGGCGTCGCGCTTGCAAACGCTTCGACCGGCTCGCGGGTCAACAACGATTTCACACGACGTCCGCTGCAATTGAACCTCGAGGCCAGTTGGGAGGCGGCACTTTTCGGGCAGGACAAACTAGCGCAGAAATCGGCTGACCTGAGCGCGGCAATCGCGAACGCGGATCTGGCGGCAGCAAGATTGGCGGTAACGACGGAAGTTGCTGCCAGCTATGTTCACCTGCGGGCACTTCAGAGACGTCACGCCGACGCCGTTGAGATGATCGGGTTGCTGGAGAGGAATTCAAAGCTTGCGAGCGTCAAGGAGCAGGTTGGGCTGTCCACGGCAATCGAAACCGAACCCCAGAAATTAGGTCTCGATGCTGCGAGATCGAAGCGTCTCGAGCTGGAAAATGAGATCGCCATCTCAGCGCAGCAAATCGCGACCCTGGAAGGAACCTCCATTCCGGCCGCAGACATTCTCAAGCCTCAATCGCAACCGGTCGTACAGGCAAGTCTCATCGAAGGCCGCCCCGCCGATCTCTTGCGCTCACGACCTGATGTGGTGCGAGCCGAACTCGCAGTCGCTCAGGCCGGCGCGCAGGTGGGTATCGCAAGAAGCGACCTTTATCCGAAATTGCGCCTTTTGGGAACAATCGGGATTGGCGCTCCGGCCGGTCACTCGTTGTTTGGCGTCGCCGGCGGGCCATCGCTGCAAATGCCGATATTTGATCTCGGCCGGCGCAAAGATGTCGTCGCGGCAAGCGAAGCGAAATTCCGTGAGGCGGGCCTGGCATATCAGCAGGCCGTTCTTGTCGCCTATGAGGAAGCGTCGAGGGCACTGCGTGAATTCAACGCCGCACGACAGAGAACGGCGGAACTGAGATCGCGGTTGAAACGCGTTACCACGGTCCGCAACGGCGCCGACATTCTCGTTCGCGAAGGTCTTGAAGATAGATCGAAATCCATAAGGGGCGCGCTCGACCTGCTGGAACTGCGGGCCTCATTGACCGACAGCATCGAAGACGAGGCTCGCGCCCTCATCGCCTTCCATAAGGCAGCGGGCACTGTAGAGCAGGGCATCCCTTCACCGGCGTCGGAAAGGCGGATGTGATCATGGCCGTGCCGATCGCGCGAAAAACTCTCCTCTATGAATGGCGTCGCTTTCTGCCGGCCGTTGCGGCGGTTGCTTTCTCCGGGCTGCTCATGACGGCTCAAGGGGCACTTCTCTTGGGGATTGTGAGTGCAAATTCGCTTTACGTGTCCCAGTCGAATGCCGATTATTGGGTTGGCTATCCGGGTACGCAAAGTGTCGAACTCGGGCGCACGGTCAAGGTTGGCGTCTTGACGAACCTGTATTCGGAGCCTCTTGTCTCTCATATCGAGCCGTTGCTGCTTGGGTCGGGCGATTGGCGGGCGACCGGGGGCAACGGCGGCGTCAGTGTCACGGTCGTGGGTGTCGATACGCAAGCCGATAGTGCCGGACTGGCCCGGGTCGTTTCGCCGGATCTACGCGACCAGCTCCGCGAGCCTGGCGCTGTGGTCGTCGACGCCTCGGATAGCGACAAGCTTTCCGCCAAGCCCGGCGATCGTGCAGAGGTGAATGGCCATACCGTACACGTCATTGGCCTCATTGACGGGCTTCGCGGTCTAGGCGGGGTGAACGTAGTCAGTTCGCTCGATACCGCGCGCATGCTCGATCAGGCGCTGCCTGATGACGGCGCAGCAACTTATTTCCTCTTCGATGTGAAGGCCGGAAGCGATCCATCAGCGGTAATCGCGCGCCTCAATCGAAGAGCATCCGTCGAACGCTTCGAGATCTGGCCCTCCGGACAGCTGGCAAGCATGTCGACCAACTATATGCTGTTCGATTCCGGTGCCGGCATCGCTTTTATCTTCGCGACGCTTATTGCCGCCACCATTGGAGCGCTCATAACCAGCCAAACCCTGATGGCTGCCGTAGCAGGTGCGCTTCCGCAATATGCCACGCTTCGAGCGCTTGGCGTACCATTTGGCGGCCTGAGAACCATTGTTGCCGAGCAGGCGGCCTGGGTCGGTATTTCAGGCTTGATTATAAGTGGTGGCCTGAGCCTTCTCATAGCCCTTATCGCACGGGTCTATAAGGTTCCCTTTGTGCTTGATGGCATCGTTGTCCTTCTTGCTTCGCTCGTTGTGCTCGTCGTGGCAATTCTTGCCTGCCTTTTAGCAATTCATCGGCTGCGTCAGGCCGACCCTGCTTCGTTGTTGAGATGATCTCATGCGGTCCGCTATCTCGGCCTTCAATCTCCATAAATCCTTCACCGTCCAGAATGTGCGCACGAACGCGCTCATCGATATTTCCGTCGAGATCTATCGCGGTGAATTCACCGTGCTCAGCGGCCCTTCCGGTTGTGGCAAGAGCACGCTTTTGGCGACACTCGGCGGCATGACCAAGCCAGACAGCGGACTTCTTCGCGCCGGGGAAATCGATCTCTCGTCATCGACGGATGCACAGCGGGATGCGTTTCGCTTGAAAAATTGCGGATTTATCTTTCAAGGCTTCAACCTGTTTCCCGCGCTGACGGCCCTTGAACAGGTTCAGGTGCCGCTGGACTACCTGAATGTTCCGGAGACGGAAGCGCGCGCCAAGGCGCTCGAAGCGCTGGAGCGCGTCGGCTTGCTGCACCGCCAGCATTTGCGACCTTCGCATCTGTCGGGCGGGGAAAAACAGCGGGTCGCCATTGCGAGAGCGATCGTCAAGGAGCCAGCCATCCTGTTTGCCGATGAGCCGACGAGCGCGCTGGACAGCGGCAATGGGCAGCGGATCGTCGAGATTCTGCGCGACACGGCGAGACAACTGGGAACGGCGGTTCTGTGCGTTTCGCACGATACACGCCTGTTTTCGAAAGCAGATCGCCTCCTCAGGATGGAGGACGGGCGCCTGGTGGCTGATCAACGTTCCATCTCCGGGCGAGACATTGACACACGAGAGTATTGGCATGGATCAAATTAAGCGTACCCGTCGGTTTTGGGCGACTGGCGTGTTGGGCCTGTCCCTGACATTGGGCCTGCTATGGATGACCGTCGGCGTCCCAAAGGCAGACGAAAACTCGAACACCATCGAACGCGGTACGCCGGCAATCGCCGCCGCGGCGCGCGGAACCGTCGATGTCGAGGGAGGACTCTATCGGATAACCGCCGTGCGCGACGGGGTCGTTGCCGAGGTGCAGGTGATGGAAGGGGCCTATGTGCGCAAAGGGGATGTCCTTGCCGTTCTGGACAACCGGCAGGAGGAAGCCGCGGCTCGTATCGCCGAACAGGAGGTCTCCCAGGCGGACGATCGCTATAAGCTCCTCGCAATCAAGAAGAAGAACCTTTCGAAGACCTATGAAAGGATGCGCCGCGCCGCCGCCGGCATGGCCGTGTCGGATCAGGCGCTCCAGGATGCAGGCGATGCTTATGAGATGCAGGTCATCGAAACCAACTCAGCGGCAACGGCTCTGGACATAGCGCGTGAACGTCTCGAAATGGCCAAACGCGAGGTCAGCCTGCGTTCGATCACGGCACCGGCCGATGGCGTCGTCGTGCGCCAGGCGGTCAAGGCCGGGGAGGTCGTTTCCGCTCAGGCGATGAGCGAGATGTTTGTCCTGCTGCCGGATGGTCCGAGGATTGTGCGTGCAGACGTTCCGGAAGAATATCTGGACCTTGTCGGTCCCGGCATGATTGTGGAGATCGTCCCCGAGGGGCGCTCGGCGCAAACGGTTTCGGGGCGCATTAGCCGGGTCTCCAAAGTGTTGACGCATGCAAAATCGACGGAGAACTCCGGAGACCGCAGTGACATGAGAACGGCAAACTGCATCATCACTGTCGCACGCGATGCGCCCTTGGCCATCGGACAGCGCGTCGTCATTCGCGTCCTAAAATGATGCGGCCGGGCCGGAACATACGACGGTATGCCAAAGGGACCGGCCATGCCGTCTTGTCCGGAGAGCAGCGACGAGGTCGATATCCCACATGCCGAACGTGCGTGAAAATGTCGAATTTGGAGTCAAATGCAGAGCAAAAGCGCATCAGTTACGTCTGATTTGCTTAAACTACTTGTGGATCCGAACGATAATGCCTGTTGTGTAAAGCCATCATCTATCCAGAGCTTCGCCGTTGCACATATATGGTCGGCTGCAATGGTAGAACTCAGATCTTCTTGAACTCGCAACATGTCGGCGACAGTCGTGCAACGGAAGAACTGTCTCTGCTACAGCATCCGCGGGAGTACATCCGTGTCTCCACCCTTGTCCGTCAGCCTGTGCTTCAATGTGCCCGCGACATGCAGAAGGATACAGGTCAAAAGAATGTAGGCGCTGTACCTATGCAGCATTTGAAATATCGCGAATGCTGCATCGTTCTTGGGCAGGAGTTCTGGAATTTGGGAAATGAAAAAGAAAGGTACGCCATCGCTCTGCGTGAAGCTGCTCGACATGGAATAGCCAAGCAACGGAGTGATCAATGTCAGGACAACGATAAGTCGGTGCGTGACATGCGCGAGCCATTTTTCCCAGGGTGCCAAGTTCGAAGGCGTGTTGGGAAGAGAGGTCGTATATTGCCAGCACAAGATGAGATGCACCAATGCCAGAAGCCAAACCAGAACGCCAAACTGCTTGTGGTTGGGATACAAAAAGCCTGATGTCGCGACGGCGTCCTCCGGAAGCCGGGTCATATACCAGCCGGATGCCAGCAAACCCAGGATTAGAGCTGCACGCAGCCAGTGAAGAACCCGCATTGATAACGGATATTTCATAATGCCGCTTTTGCGCGGGTGTTCAATCATGCCAGCTCCTTTCCAGAATGGGGAATCCGTCTTGGTTCGTGAGGATTTGCGATGTAGCGAGAAGAATGGAAAACACAATGCCACACAGCATCGCGACCATTAAATTCCAGGCAGAAAACGAACCATATCGACAACTCAGCTTCCTTCCCATCTAAGGCGATAATTGTGGATGTCGCGCTGTCAGTTCGTGGAGATCTCGTGGAACGGCGCGACCCACTTGGCAAAGAAAGTTGTCAATCGTCGAGGCGAAAGAGCGACTGAAGTGATAAATGAACGGCTTCGCCATCCGGCATCGTGGTATTTTGCCGTCCTTTGATTGTGCTCGGGATTCCCTGCGGCAGTTGGTCAATATCCGACTGTTTCGTCACAGGGTTCCGACAAACTGAGTGATCGTGATGATTAAGAGACTGAACGGCTACATCGTTAAGGCGATGCTCATCGTGGCGCTGATCGCCTTCATCGTCACCTATCTAGGCATCACCATCTACTATGTTTGGGTGGAGCAATGGCTTTATCCCGATATCATTGATGAAACCAAATGGCAGATCAGTGACTTCGTCCTGATCGGCATAATTCTCGCGATTGGCCTCGTGGTGGCCTCCATTGCCGGCTGGCGTCTTACAAAGACGATAGTCGAGCCTCTGGAAGCAGTTGCCTCCGCCGCGCGAGCGATCGCGGAAGGCGATTTCACGGCGAGAGCACCAAAAGTCCGGCCTGCTTTCCACGAGGCTCACGCTTTGGTCGAGGACTTCAATTCAATGGCGGAGCGCCTGAGCAAAGCGGAAGCCGAGCTCAAATATTCCAACTCGTCCATTGCCCACGAGCTGCGCACCCCGCTGACCATTCTTCGCGGACGACTGCAGGGTTTGCTTGATGGGACATTCGAGCCGAGCTCGGATCTTTACGTTCGGCTGATCGCGCACGTAGACGATTTGTCCACGATCGTCGAGGAGCTGCGCACGCTGGCACTGAGTAGTGCCGGAAAACTGGATCTCGAACTCGATACGGTTGATCTGGCAAGGGAGGTGAGGGGCATTCTCGAATCCATCGCGGAAGAACTGAGACGCGCTGGAATAACATTGGACGGCTATTTCGCGCCGGCGGTCTCGATGGCTGATCGGACCAAGATCCGGCAAGCCGTGTTGGCATTGCTGGAGAATTGTCGCCGATATGCGCCAGGCAGCAAGGTTGAATTGCACACTGGGCAGAAGTTGGATTACGTTTTCATACGGATCGCGGATAATGGGCCAGGGCTGAAGGACATGGGCCGCGAACGCGCCTTCGAACGATTTTGGCGCGCTGATGAATCCCGGACACGCGCTCTAGGTGGTTCAGGATTGGGTCTTTCCGTTGTGCGCGGAATAGCTATAGCACATGGCGGCGAGGCGCTTATCGTCGATCAGCAGGGTCCTGGATTGGCGATCGAAATTCGTTTGCCGTTGAAGCACGTCCAAGCATAGAGCGTTCCGGCTGCTCCGTGGGCATTGTCCCCGCCGAGGCCGCGATCCGGTTGGATGCCGCGATGGATGAATGACATCCGGTAAGGTCAAGCCCCTCGAAGTAGGCCGGCATATAGGCCACCGGAGGCGGCGAGCTCGTCATGCATGCCCTGTTCGACAATGCGTCCGGCCTGCATCACCACAATCAGGTCGGCCCGACGGATGGTTGAAAGTCGATGCGCGATGGTGATCGTGGTGCGCCCCTTGGACATTTTGTCCAGCGCTATCGACATGGCGCGCTCAGTACGGGTGTCCAGAGCGCTGGTCGCCTCGTCCAACAGAAGAATAGGCGGGTTGCGCAAGATGGTGCGAGCCAGCACGAGGCGCTGCTTCTCACCGCCCGAAAAGCGATAGCCGCCTTCGCCGACCAATGTGTCGTAGCCTTGTGGCAGCGACGCGATATGATCATGGATTTGGGCGATCTTCGCGGCCTCGACCAGCTCCGCCTCGGTCGCATCCGATTTGGCAAAGCGTAGGTTCTCCGCCACCGACGTGTGCAGCAGATAGGGTTCCTGCGACACCACGCCCAGCATGTCCGACAGCGACTGGAAGCTGAGATCGCGCAGGTCGACGCCATCGAAGCGGATTGCGCCACTGTCCACGTCGTAAAGCCGCGCCAGCAAATATCCGAGCGTCGTCTTTCCCGAGCCGGTGGGGCCGACTATGGCGACATGGGTGCCAGCGGCAATGGTCAGGTTGAGGTCGTGGACCGCGGGGCGATTGCCTTCGCGATAGGCGAAGCTGACGTGGTCAAGTCGCACCTCGCCACGCATTTCCGTGCGCGGCACGCTGACCGGGTCGGCCCGTTCGGTAATCTCGACCGGCTTGTCGAGATATTCGAAGATGCGCGCGAAGAGGGCGCGGGTCTTACGCATGTCGCGGCCAATTTCCAACAATTGCTCGAATGGCCACAAGAGCTGCTCCTGCAGCGCAATCATTGCGACCAGCGTGCCGATCGTGACAGGGTTGTCGGTCTGAATCAGCACCCCACCCGCCAGCAGCGTCATCGCCGGCAGCACCGCCAACGAGAAACTGATCAACGACCATTGCCACTCGCCGGCTGTGTGGGACTTCACCTCGAGCTTGGCTAGGTCGCGCGAAATGCGGGCGAAGCGTTGTGACAGATGCGAGCCGCGGCCCATTGTGCGCGCAAGGATGATGCCCGATATGGAAAGCGTCTCCTGCACGGCCGCCGACATGTCGGCGGCGCGAGCCTGCTGTGCATAGGTCAGCGCTTCCCGCATCCGGGCCACGCGGCTGCTGATCAGCATCGTCCCCGGTACGATCAGAAGCACGAACAGCGCGAGCCGCCAGTCGAGCAGCGCAATGGCGACGGCGGTCATGAGAACCGAGCTGAGCGAGCGGCCAAGTTCGTTCGCGGTGTCGGTCACCAGCGATTGCAGCCCGGCGATGTCGCTGGCGATGCGCGACTGCACCTCGCCCACCCGCGTGCCGGTGAAAAACCGCAGTGACAGACTTTGCAGATGCGAATAGAGCCGCACGCGCAGGTCGTGCAGGATCGCCTGCCCGATACGGGACGAAAGGATAACCTGCAGCGCCGCGATTCCAGACGAAGCCAGCGCGACCGCTACCATGCCCGCGGCCAGCCAAACCAACAGGCTCAGATCGCGCTGTGGCAGGGCGGTGTCGATGATCGCACGCAACAGAAAGGGGCCGACCAGGCCAACCGCCGAGGCGACAGCCATCAGCAGCCCGACACAGGCGATACGTCCGCGATAGGGCCGAAAGAGCGACAGTACTCGTGAGAGCGAGGCATGCTGCATGGCCAGGTCGGAATAGCCGTAGTCTTCATGATCGGGGGTGTCGTGATGCATCGGGAGATTCAGTCCGTGTTTGTTGCGGCCCGCGCGGCAGGCGGATTTCTATGGCAAGGCCAGGCCGATCGGAGGAAAGGATCGTTGCATCGCCGCCATGCGCTTGGGCGATAGCCTTGACGATGGGCAGACCCAGGCCCGATCCGCCCAGGCTGCGGCCGCGCGAGCAGTCGGCGCGCCAGAAGCGTTCAAAGGCACGGACGCGGTTTTCGGCGGAAAGCCCGGGGCCGGTATCGGTGCAGCGGAAAAAGACATGCTGATCCGTTCGACCCGTCTCGATGTGCACCTGAGCCAACGGTGCGTAACGACGACAATTATCCAGGACGGCGACAATGGCCTGCCGCAGCCGCGCTCGGTCGCCGGTGGCGACGGCGCTGTCCAGTTGGCGGGAGATCGTGATCCCGGCCATAGTGAGTTGATCTTCGAGAGAATTGATCGCGCGTTCGGCCTCCACCGCCAGGTCGATCCGCGAACATTGCAGCGCAAGCTGCCCTGCATTGTTCAATGCCAGAGTGCGCAACTCTTCAACGATGGCTGAAAGATCATCCACATGCGCGATCAGTCGGCGGTAGAGTTCGGGACTGGGCACGAAAGCGCCGTCGAGCAGCCCTTGCAGCCGTCCGCGCAGGATTGTCAGCGGAGTACGCAATTCATGCGCGATAGCCGAGTTCGAGTACTTCAGCTCGGCTTCCGCCCGCTGTAACCGCTTGGCCATCTGGTTAAAGTCGGCGACCAGATCACCCGCCTCGCCGAAACTGTTGCCCGGCAACACCGCGCGGGCGGAGAAGTCGCCCTTTGCGATCATACGTGCTGCTCCGGCTACCGACTTCACCGGGATGATGATGCGACAGGCTAGCCGCCAGCCAAAAAGCGAGGCGGCCAGGACGCACGCGCCCAGCAGCAGCCCAAGCGCAAGCGTGTCGCTCAGGTGCCAGCTTTCGTCATAGGTCGCGTCCGGATAAAGCCAATCATAGATGAAGGAGAAATAGGCCAGCAGGCCGAAATAGACGACCGCGAACGCCAGAAGGGTCAATCCGATCATCGCCCGCACGATCGGGGAATTCAGGTCACCGATCATGACGGTCCTCCAACCGGCAGCAGCGCCATCGCATTGCCGCCGCCTGGGACCACGTGGACTGGCGATCGCCAGCTTGCGGCGCGATAGCCGTCCTGGCCCGGCAATTTAAAGTCCGGAATCGTCAGATCGGACCCAAGCCACCGATGCCGGGCGAGCCCGAGGGCGTTATCGTTTGCCGTGATCACCCGAAAGCTCTCGCGCGTGAAATAGATCTCGGTGAGCTCGGCGATATCAGGCTCGTCTTCGGTGGCAAGGATCAGCGCGTTGTTCATGGCTAGCTCTCGGAGTCCGGCTTGCTGTCTTGGCGGTCATTCGGCTGCGGCAGGATGTTCCCGCAGGTCCGGGCGCTGAGCGGATCGAAAGGTCAGCCGACTGACGGCAACATAAAGGACCGGCACGAAGAAAACGGCGAGCACGGTCGCGGCAATCATCCCCCCGAAAACTCCGGTGCCGATGGCATTCTGGATTTCCGACCCGGCGCCTTGCGCGACCATGAGCGGAATGACGCCCAGGATGAAGGCCAGCGAGGTCATCAGGATCGGTCTCAGCCGCAGCCGCGCAGCCTGCAGCACCGCCCGGTATCGCCCCATCCCCTGTTGACGCAGGTGACGGACATACTCGACCAGCAATATCGCGTTCTTGGCCGACAGGCCGATGATGGTGATGAGGCCGACCTTGAAGAAGACGTCATTCTCCATCCCTCTCGCCAGTACGGCCATGACGGCGCCCAGCATGCCCAGCGGCACGATCAGCATGACCGCCAGCGGGATCGACCAGCTTTCGTAAAGCGCCGCCAGCACCAGGAAGACGATCAGCATGGAGGCCGCCAACAGCATCGGAACCTGCGCGGCGGATTGCTTTTCCTGAAAGGATTGGCCTGTCCATTCCAGCGCGAAGCCTTGCGGCAGTTGCCGGGCCAGCCGCTCCATCTCACCCATCGCCGAACCACTGGAGACGCCCGGTGCAGCCGAGCCCGCGATGCGCGCCGCGGGATAGCCGTTGTAACGCGCCATCTGCAAGGGCGAGGTCTGCCAAGCGGGGCTGACAACTTCGGAAAGGGGCACCATGCCGCCATCGATATTGCGCACTTCAAGGCGCAACACGTCCTCGACGCGCATCCGCGCGGACGCGTCGGCCTGGACAATCACCTGCTGCAGGTTGCCGCGGTTCGGGAAGTCGTTGACATAGTTCGATCCGATCGCGGTGGAGATCGTGTCGCTGATGGCAGAAAATGGCACTCCAAGCGCTTGTGCCTTCTGACGATCGATCTGAAGCGCGATGCTTTGGCCGTCGGGCAGTCCCTCGCTTGTCACATCGGTCACCAGCTTGCTCGTGGCCGCCAATGCGATGAGCTGGTTCTCGGCCGCCTTCAGCGCTGACGGCCCACTGTTGGCGCGGTCTTCCAGCCGCAGCGAGAAGCCAGAGGTTGTGCCGAGCGATTCGATCGCCGGCGGCTTCATGATCATCGCCGTGCCTTCCGGAATATCGGTCATCGCTGCTTCGGCTGCGGCGATCTCCTCGTTCACGCTCGTCTTGCGTTCGCTCCAATCTTTCAGGCTGGTGAAGGCTTGCGCGGCATTAGGCCCGGAGCCGGAAAAGCCGAAGCCGAGGATCACGATGTTGCCCGCGATATCGGGACGCGTTGCGGTGTGCGTCTCGTAGGCGGCGACAATCTCCCGCGTGCGCTCGGCGGTGGCGCCGGCCGGAAGTTCGAACATGGCCATGAAGTTGCCCTGATCCTCCTGCGGGACGAAGGCGGTGGGCAGGCGCATATAGCCGATGCCCGCGATGATTAGCAGGGCGGCATAGACCAACAACATGCGGCCGCCGCGCTGCAGGGTCCAACCGACCCACCCCGTATAGCGAGCGGTCAGCCGGCCGAACCAGCGATTAAACCATGCAAAGAAGCCGCTCGTCGCCTGGCCCGTCGCAGGCTTCAGGATCGTCGCGCAGAGTGCGGGCGTCAGGGTCAGGGCCAGGAAGGCTGATAAAAGAATGGAGATCGACATCGACATGGTGAATTGGCGATAAATTGCACCGACCGACCCGCTGGCCATGCCCATCGGCACGAAGACGGCCGCGAGCACCAGTGTGATACCGACGATGGCGCCCGAGATTTCGCGCATGGCTTGACGGGTCGCTTCCTTGGGCGACAGGCCCTGCCGGGTCATGATCCGCTCGACGTTCTCAACAACGACAATGGCATCGTCGACGATGATGCCTATCGCCAGGACCATGCCGAACATCGTCAGTACGTTGATCGAATAGCCCGATACCATCATCACGGCGAAGGTGCCCAGCAGCGCGATCGGAGCCACGATGGCCGGGATGAGCGTGTAGCGGATCTTTTGAAGGAACAAGAGCATGACGAAGAACACCAGCACCATCGCCTCGATCAGCGTTTGGACCACTTTGACGATCGAGACCTTCACGAAGGGCGCTGTGTTGTAGGAGATCGAAACCTCCATGTCCTTGGGCATTGTGGTCTGCAGCTCGGCCAGGCGCTGCTCGATCGCGGCCGCGGTTTGCACCGCATTCGCCCCCGATGAGAGCTGAATGGCGGCCGCCGCCGCCGGTTTGCCGTTGCTGGTGACGCTGAAATTCAGCGACTGTGCGCCCAATTCCACCCGAGCGATGTCCGACAACAGCAAACGCGATCCATCGGCCTGCGCCCGCAGCGGGATGGCTGCGAATTCCTCAGGGGTGGTCAGCTGGCCCCGCACCGTCAGCGGAGTCGATATCTTCGTCCCCGGCATGGTCGGTTCGTCTCCGACCCTGCCGGGCGATACCTGCGCGTTTTCGCGGGCGATGGCCTCGGTCACGTCGGCCATGGCCAACCCATAGGCCGCTAGTTTCGCGGGGTCGACCCAGATCCGCATCGCGCGCTCTGATCCGAATTGCTGTACGCGGCCCACCCCCGGAAGACGCTTCAATTCCTCGCCAAGGTTGCGAGTCATATAGTCGCCGAGAGTGAGTTCGTCCGTTGTGCCGTTGCGCGACTTCAGCGTCAGGATCATCAAGAAGCCCGACTCTGCTGCTTCAACGGTGAGGCCGCCGCGGCGCACGGGCTCGGGAAGGCGTTGCTCGGCATTCTTCAGGCGGTTCTGTACGTCAACCTGCGCCAGTTCCGGGTCGGTGCCGGGCTTGAAGGTCACGGAGATATTTGCCCCACCGGTCGAATCGACGGTGGATTCGTAATAGAGCACGTTCTTGACGCTCGAGAGTTCCTTCTCGATCGGCGTGACGACGCTGTCGCTGACGGTTTGCACGGTCGCGCCGTTGTAGGTCGTAAAGATGCTGACGCTCGGAGGAGCAATTTCCGGGAAGCGCGCCACCGGCAATTGCGGAATGGCGAGAACGCCTGCCAATGTGATGAAGATCGCGATAACCCAGGCAAAGATTGGGCGGTCGATGAAGAACTGCGACATTGCCTCTGATCCCTTACGACTTGCCTGCGATGCTGGCGGAGGGCTGCGAGGCCGGAATCGCGTGCACGGCCATGCCATCCAGAGCCTTGTCCTGCCCGCGCACGGCAATGATTTCGCCCGCGGTCAGGCCAGAGGTAACGACGACGCGCCCTCCGATCGCATCGCCCAGTTGCACAGTGCGTCGTTCGGCCCGGCCGTTCGCATCCACGACCACGACCTGCGCTCCAGCGGCGCTTGTTCTCTGCACCGCATCCGTCGGCACCAAAAGCGCCTTCGGAAGCAGGCCGCGCGGCAGTCTGGCGCGAACATACATGCCCGGTAGCAGTGACAGACCGGGGTTCTCCACTTCGGCTCGGACCGAAGCATTGCCGGTACCCGGATCGACGATGACATCGGAAAATTTCAACAGACCCGGCCGGGGATGGGACGCGCCCTGCGCGCTCAAGATTTCGATTGGGCCAAGCCCGTCATCGGCAGCGCGCTGGAGGGCGTCAAGCCGGGCGGCCGGCAGGCGTAGATCGACATACAGGCGGTCTATATCCTGCACGACAGCCAGCGCCCGTTCCGATGTCGGGGCAGCCAGCCCGCCTTCATCCGCCAGCGTGGCGCCCACATAGCCCGAGATGGGTGAGCGAATGGTGGCGAATTCGAGGTCCAGTCTCCGCCTTTCGACGATGGCTCGCGCTTCGTTAAGGTTGGCCCGCGCGGCTGCAAGTTCACTGCGGGCATTCTCGTTCTTCTCGCGACTGGTCGCGTTCTTGGACAGCAGCTGATCTGCCCGTTCCAGGCCGCGCTGAGCATGCGCTTCCGCCGCCGTAGCGCGTTCCAACCCGGCTTCCGCCGTTTCCAGATCGGCGGTCAAAGGCGCGGTGTCGATTTCGAACAGAATCTGCCCCTTCGAGACGCGCGCCCCCATTTCGACAAGCCGTCTTCTAATAATACCTCCCACCTGCGGCCGGATTTCGACCCTGTGGTATGCCGCGACGCGGCCGGGAAGTTCGTCGAGAAGCATCACATTTTCGGGCACGAGCGTGCTTACCACTACCTGGGGCCGGCTTTCCTCAATGGGATGTTGTTCCTCGTTCCCAGCATTTGCGACCCAACGGGCAAGGAACAATGCCGATGCAAGAAGGGTACAGATAAGGAGCAGTTTCGGAAGTGAATGATGCTGCATGTCGAGCTCGGTGTTCGCTGTATGTTGCGCCCTGTTGACATGTGCTCATGGAAATCTGGCATAGAGTTCGTGGAGTTTTGGTGGAATTGCGGTAGAGCAGACCCGCGGAACCATCGGTTCGGCACCGAGACCGAGGCTGTGCGTGCTTGAATCCGCTCTAAGGCGTCATATTGCCGAAAATAGCCTTCACTCTGCACAGGAATTTCTAGCTGACCTAACTGCCAAGCTTGGATTGCCGAAGCGGATTTCACTGGCTCACCCGGGAACCGCATCACGCCAGGTTTACGCGCATGTCCCACCGGAACCGCTGCAGCTATTATCGCTCATAGCTGGATGGAATTGTAATTCTTCATGTCAGGCACGGCGCCGAAGACGTCAAGCCGCAGGGCTTCGAATCTTAGGTATCCATGGCACCTGACGCAAACTCCACGACGTCCAAATTGACGAAGCGGCGTCAAAGAGCAACGGATCATGAGAAATAGGCTGGCGTGGCCGGTTCGCTCATTCCGGTTGTTCCGTCCGCCGTCTCGAAGTCGAAAAATTTCTGAGTGACGAGGGCGGCGGCGCCGCGTGCCCAGGAGTTGTCTTCCCAATCGAGCAGGAGAGGCGGAGAGGCGAAAAAGGTGCGGGCCGCCATGCTGGCTTCCAGGGGACCGAAAAGGGCATCGCCGAACGAAACCGCCTCGCCTCCGACGACGATGACTTCGGGGTCGGTGATGTTGACGAGATTGGCGAGCGCCTTGCCGATCCCGGCGCCTGCGTCGCTCAGGATCTTGCCGACCTCTGCCTCTCCCGCCTTCGCCGACCGCAGCATGTCGGATAGGCTATGGCGGTCATCGCGCTTCGTCGCCTCGCGCCATGTGCGAAGCATGGCGGGTTCGGAATAATAGGCCATCAGGCAGCCACGCTTGCCGCATTCGCAAAGCCGGCCATTCTCCTCATGCAAGGTATGACCGAATTTGCCGGCTGCTCCATGGGCGCCGCGGTAGAGTTTTCCATCGACGATGACGGCGCAGCTGATGCCGACGCCGATCGCAAGCACGGCCATATTGCGATGCTGCCTTCCCGGGCCAAAGAGCTGTTGGGCGATGGCATAGGCATTCGTGTCGTCCTCGAGCCAGACCGGTACCTTGACCTTTTGCGCGACCATCGATGCGAAGGGTACATTGTTCCACTTGAAGCGAAAGCTGCGCACGCAGATGGCCTGGCCGTTGTCGATGACGCCGGGCATGGAAACACCAATTCCCGCCAATCGCGCGTGGGGACGCCCTGCGGCCTTGACGAGCTCAGGCACGGCTTCGGCCAGCGTCGTCGCAACATTTTCCGGCTCGTTGTCGCCAAGGGACAAGCGGCAGGAGGCAAGCGGGTTGGTCGCAAGATCGGTGACGACGCATTCGACCGAGCCGACCATCAGCTTGAAGCCGATCGCCAACCCGTTGGCGTAATTGATCTCGACGGGTATGGGGCGCCGGCCCGAAAGCCCGGGCACCGCCTTGCCTTCGGCGACATGTCCTTCCTCGATCAGGTCGGCAATGACGAAGGTGACGGCCGCTGGGCTGAGGCCGGTGATCGTCGCGATCTCGGCGCGGCTTTTCGGCCCTTCTTGCCGCAGAAGGTTCAGGATGAGCCGCCGGTTGAGGGCCCGCGAAGTGCTCTGGTCGCCTTTCAGCTTCACGATTTCCATTTCTTAATTTTGTAAATTAATTATTGCGTCCGTTTCAGACTTATGCATAACTTCACTTGTCGATCAACATCCGGCATGTGCGCAAGCACGAAGAAGTCAGCAATAGGACAAGGTTTCTCGAGCCGAGGCTTCCGGGCGGTGCAAATGCATTGCTGCGGCAGGTTCGTTGCGACCATTGCGTAGGCGGCAAGAGGGGCGTCCGCCGCGCATTCCATCCGGTTCGCTGGCTAAGGACGAAGATAGATACCACAACGGGAGGAGTTCAAATGACTTTCAATTTGCTTGGAAGGCCGGCGAGCCGGCGCGTCTTTTTGAAGGGGGCAGGGGCGGTTTCCGTCGCAGCGCTCACTGGTTTTCCCATGCCTGCCATCGCGCAGGCGCAGGATATCAACATCATTTCCGACGAGAACAACGCCGATGCGCTGGCGATCCTGCGCAAGACGGCGGAGGACTTCGGCAAGCAGGCCGGCGTCAAGGTCGTGGTCAACAATATGGACCACGAGGCGCACAAGACAGCGATCCGCAATTATCTGGTCGCCGGCGCGCCGGATATCTGCTTCTGGTTTTCGGGAAACCGCATGCGCGCCTTCGTCAAGCGCGGCCTGTTCGATGACATTTCCGATCTCTTCGAAAAAGAGAAGTATAAGGACGTCCTTGGCGCTGCGGCCGGTTCGGTCACGGTCGACGGCAAGCAGTACGGCCTGCCGACGGGCGGCACGCTCTGGGGCATGTTCTATCGCAAGGACGTCTTCGCCCAGCTCGGCACCACGGTACCGGCAAGTTGGGACGATTTCCTGGCCTACGGTGCCAAATGCAAGAGCGCCAATCTGACGCCGATTGCGATGGGCACCAAGGAATTGTGGCCGGCAGCCGGGTGGTTCGATCAGATGAACCTGCGCATAAACGGCCTCGACAAGCACATGGCGTTGATGAACGGCGAGATGAGCTATCTCGATCCGGCACTGAAGCCGGTGTTCGACATGTGGGAAACCCTGATCAAGCAGGATTTCTTCACGCCGAACAATACATCCTTCGGCTGGCAGGAGGCGGGTGCGCTTCTGTCGCAAAAGAAGGCGGGCATGATGAACCTCGGCGCCTTCGTCCGCTCCACTTTCCCGAAGGAAGAGCTCGATCAGCTCGCTTTCGCACCCTTCCCGACGATCGATCCGAAGATCGGCCGTTTCGAGGAGTTTTCGCTAAACTCGGTGCATATCCCGGCCAATGCGAAGAACAAGCAGGGCGCGCGCGAGTTCCTCGCCTATTTCTATCGGCCGGAAAACCTCGGCCCCTATCTCGAGCCCGGCGGCAACGTGCCGCCCCGCAATGACCTGCCGCCCAGCAAGGACCCGCTCGTCAACGCAGCCGTCGAAACGCTGAAGACGGTACAGGGGACCTCGCAATATTACGACCGCGACAGCGATCCCGACATGGCCCAGGCCGGCCTCGTCGGCTTCCAGGAGTTCATGGCAAAGCCCGAGCGGCGCGATGCGATCCTGAAGCGGCTCGAAGGTACGCGCAAGCGTATCTACAAGATCTGACCTTCCTCCCAGCGACCGGCAGGCGGAGCCGCTGCTCCGCCTGCCCATACCGAAAGAGGATGAGATGATGAGATTTTGGCGCCGCCATCGCTGGTGGCTCACCCCGACTTTGCTGATATTGCCCGCGGCCGTTCTCTTTTCGGTCGTGATCCTGTGGTCGGCGATAGAAAGCCTCTGGATCAGCCTGCACGAATGGGATGGCTTCAGCCCGATGATCTGGATCGGCTTCGGCAATTATGTCGAGCTGTTCAACGACCCGCAATTCTATGTCTCGTTGAAGAACAACGTCATCTGGCTGGTCATGTTCATGGCGGCGCCACCGCTCGGGTTGGCGATCGCCCTGTTGGTCAACCAGAAGATTCGCGGCATGCGGTTCATGAAGTCGCTTTTCTTCATTCCGTTGGTGCTCGCCTCGGTCGCCGTCGGCGTCGTCTTTACCTGGGTTTATACGCCGCAGCTCGGTTTGCTGGCGCTGGTCTTCGGCTTTTTCGGCGCGACCGCACCGGCGGTCCTGTCGGACGAGCATTTCGTCACTTTCGCGATCGTGATTGCAGCGCTCTGGCCGCAGATCGCCTTCTGCATGGTGCTCTATCTCGCGGGATTGAACAATCTCAGCGAGGAATTGATCGGCGCCGGCCGCGTCGATGGGGCGAGGGGCTTGAACATGCTGCGCCATATCGTCCTGCCGCAACTGACGCAGGTCACCTTCATCGCGATCGCCGTCACCGTCGTCGGTGCGCTGCGTTCGTTCGACATGGTTTCGGTCATGACGCAGGGCGGTCCCTTCGGCTCGTCCGAAGTGCTTGCCTACCAGATGTTCGAGCAATCGATCTTCTCTTATCGCTTCGGCTACGGCGCTGCGATCGCTTCGGTTCTGTTCGTGATCATGGCGGTATTCATCGTCTGGTATCTCACGCGCATTATTCGTATCGAAGAAAGAGGGGCCTGATGTATCCGCGCCCAATTGCCGAAGATGCCATCTGGCGGCGTCGCTTCTATTTCATTGCCGTGCTTGCTATCCTGATCCTCTGGCTCTGCCCGCTGTTTGCCATCATCCTGACGTCGTTTCGCTCGACGCAGGATGTCATGGGCGGCAATCTCTGGGGTTGGCCGACGCAGTTCGGGCTGGTGGAGAACTATACCTCCGTCTTCACCCAGACGCCGATGGCGCGCTATTTCCTCAACAGCCTGATGATTACCCTGCCGGCCGTCATCGGCGTGCTGACCTTAAGCACGCTCGCCGGCTTCGTGCTGGCGCGTTATCGCTTCCGTGGCAACATGCTGGTCTTTGCTTTGTTCGTTGGCGGCAATTTCCTGCCCTATCAGATCATGATGATCCCGGTGCGCGATCTGATGGTGCGCATCGGCCTCTACGACACGCCCGCAGCGCTAATCATCTTCCATATTGCCTTCCAGACGGGCTTTGCGACGCTGTTCATGCGCAATTTCATCGCCGCCTTGCCGGATGAGCTGTTTCAGGCGGCGAGAGCGGAGGGCGCGACACCTTTCCAGACACTGGTTCACGTCGTCGTGCCCCTGGTTCGCCCGGCGCTGGCAGCGCTTGCGATCCTGATCTTCACCTTCGTGTGGAACGACTATTTCTGGGCGGTGGTGCTGACCATCAGCGATACGGTAAAGCCGGTCACGGCCGGACTTGCCAACCTGCGCGGCGAATGGGTCTCCGCCTGGAACCTGATCTCCGCCGGCACCATCGTCGTCGCGGTGCCGCCGGTGGTCATGTTCTTCCTGATGCAGCGCCATTTCATTGCCGGGCTCACCATGGGCGCGGTGAAGGGATGAGTATTCCATCCGCCATATCCACCCTCAGTGCCAATCCTTTCCTTGCGAGCCCAGAAGCATGACCAGTCTCGAACTACGCCACATCAACAAGAATTACGGCGCCTATCATGCGCTGCGCGGTATCGATCTTTCCGTCGAACAGGGCGAATTCATCGTCATGGTCGGCCCCTCCGGCTGCGGCAAGTCCACGTTGCTGAAGTCGATCGCCGGGCTGGAGACGATCTCTTCCGGCCAAATCCTGATCAATGGCCGCGATGTCACCACGGCAGAGCCGGGCGAGCGCGGTATCGCCATGGTGTTCCAGTCCTATGCGCTCTATCCGCATATGACGGTTGCCGAGAATATGGGCTTCGGCCTGCGCATGGCCAAACGGCCGAAGGCGGAGATCGATGCGGCCGTGGCGCGCGCCGCCAAGATCCTCAGGATTACCGATCAGCTCGACAAGCGGCCGAAGCAGCTTTCCGGCGGACAACGCCAGCGCGTCGCGATCGGCCGCGCCATCACCCGCTCCCCAGAGGTTTTCCTGTTCGACGAGCCGCTGTCCAATCTCGATGCAGCCCTTCGCACGCAGATGCGCGTCGAATTGAGCAGCCTGCATGCCGAGCTTGGTGCGACCATGGTCTATGTCACGCATGACCAGATCGAGGCCATGACGATGGCGAGCCGGATCGTGGTGCTCAACCGCGGCATCATCGAGCAGGTAGGCTCGCCGTTGGAGCTCTATCGCAATCCGGAAAATCTCTTCGTGGCGGGCTTCCTCGGCGCGCCACGGATGAATTTCTTCACCGTGACCGTCGATCGGACCTCCGGACATAGAGTGACCGTCTCCGCGCCCGGCCTTGCGCCGGTTGCCGTCGATCTCGCGCCCGGTTGCGAGGTTCGGCAGGGAGAAAAGCTCACCCTCGGCATCCGGCCCGAGAACATCGCGATCGCCGAGGGACAATCCGCGGGCGCTCCGATTTCCGGTCAGGTCCGCCTTGTGGAGCACCTCGGGCGCGAGACCATTCTCTATGTCGATGCCGGCGAGCTGCAATGCATCGGCTCCGAAAGCGGCACCGGCAGCATCACCGTGCAGATCGGCCATGTCGCCGGCATCGCCAACGATGCGCCGATCGGCCTCAGCATCGATCCCAGGGAAATCTACCTTTTCTCCAGCCAGGACGAGCGAACCATCACCGTCCGCAAGCCAATTCTCGATAAATAATAGTTCAGGAGCCTGATACCGTGTCAGTGAGCAGCAGTAAGAACGACCTTTCCGTATGGCGGACCATCAAGACCGACAGGTTTCTGGTCGGTGCACCGCATTATCCGGAACATGTCGATGAGGGCTATTGGGAGCGGGACGCCAAGCGCATGGCCGAGGCCGGCTTCAATGTCGTGCGTCTCGGCGAATTTGCCTGGCATCTTTTCGAGCCGAAGCTCGGCACCTTCGATTTCGATCTCTTCGACCGCGCCATCGCGGTGCTGGCGCGCCACGGCATCGATACCATCATGTGCACGCCGACGGCAACGCCGCCGCGCTGGCTGACGGCTGCCCATCCCGAAATCCTTCGCGTCGACGGCAACGGCCGGACAATGAGCCACGGTTCGCGCCAGCATGCCGACACGGCGAGCCCGGTTTTCCGCGAGCATAGCAAGCGGATCACGAAGGCGATGGCCGAGCACTATCGCGCTCATCCCCATGTCATCGGCTGGCAGACCGACAACGAGCTCAACACCAGTATGCCGGAATCCTTCTCTGCGGCGACGCTTTCGGAGTTTCAGGTCTTTCTTGCGGAGAAGTACGGGACGATCGACAAGCTCAATTTCGCCTGGGGCGGCGATTTCTGGGCGACGGCCTATGACGATTTCAGCCAGGTCGTGCTTCCGATCGAATTCGGTCCCACCTTCCCAAGTCCCGGCCATGTACAGGACTATCATCGCTTCCTCGCTTTCGCGACGGCCCGTTTTCAGCACGATCAGGTGGAAATCCTGCGGGCCACCAAGTCAGAGTGGTTCATCTTCCACAATCTCGGCGGCCTTCGCGATATCGACTTTCGCGGGCAGTTTTCCAACGACCTCGATTTCGTCGGCTACGACATCTATCCGATGCTCTATGACGAATTCCAGCGCATCGGCAACCATGCCAAGGTGCAGGCACTCCACCTCGACGTCTGCCGCGGCTTCTCAGGGAACTACATCGTGCCCGAGCAGCAGTCCGGCTTCGGCAGCCAGCCGGGCTTCTGCACGCTGACGCCGGAGCCCGGTGAAATGCGGCGCATGGCCATGTCCTCAGTCGCGCGCGGTGCCGATGGCCTGATGTTCTTCCGCTGGCGTCCGGCGCATTTCGGCGCGGAAATCTACTGGATGGGCATCATCGATCATGATGATGTGCCGCGTCATCGCTACGACGAGGCAAAGCAATTTGCCACCGAGATGATGGCGTTGAAGGACAAGATCCTAGGCACCCATGTGCGCATGGATGTCGGCATCGCCGGCTCGGATTTCGACAATCAGGAGGCGCACAAGACCTATTCGATCGGATTGCCGAGCCCGCAGGACGATGCCGTCCAGCTGCACCAATATTGCTACGATCGCGGCATCGCCTGCGGCTTCATCCACCCCGACGACGATCTGTCGCGGCTGAAGCTGCTCTATGTGCCGCATTGGGTGATGTGGAAGGACGGCTGGACCGAGCGGCTTGAGGCCTTCGCCCGGGACGGCGGCACCGTCGTCATCGGCGCGCGGACCGGCACGCGTGATGAAAACAACCATGTCATCCGCGAGGCCGCGCCGGGCTCGTCGCTGACGCAGTTGACGGGCGTCACGGTCGAGGATTTCGGCCGCCTGGCCGCACCCGGCGCCAAAGGTCTTTTCGACGTCATGTCACGGTCGGGCGGGCTTGTCGTTCCACCTAGCCGCCCGGCGGAATCCCATCGTCGCGTTCGCCGCTTCACCTTCGGCAATCGCGAGATCGAGGCTGCCCATTTCTACGAGAACCTGACGGTGACGGACGACGTCGAGGTGATTGCGGCATGGTCGAACCGCTATGCCGAAGGCACGCCGATGGCAAGCCTGCGTCGGGTCGGCAAGGGCAGGGTCCTTTATCTCGGCACCTATCTGACATCAGAGCTGACGGATGCGCTGGCCGATCGAACCTTTGCGGAGGCGGGAATTGCGCCTCTTGTCGGCGATCTGCCCGAGGGCGTCGAAGTGACGATGCGCCAGAACGACGAGCGGCGCCTGCTTTTCCTGCAGAACTATCTCGATCGGCGCGCCGAACTGCGTGAGGTTCCGGCTGGCATCAATCTTCTTGACGATGGCAAGACGGTATCCGGCGCGCTGTCGCTCGACGCCTATGGCTGCGCCATCATAGAGCTTCGCTAGGTTCAACCTTGCGGCACCCGCTTCTTTGGGGCGGGTGCCGATAGTCGCGATGTTTCGAACCACTCGTGGCCACTCGCGTGCTTATTCTCACAGCCGCCCGTTGTCGCGACACAATCTCAAGAAAATCGTCACTTTCTCTAGACGGAGGGTGACAAAGCCGCGCGCGCTCCTATTCTCACAAACGGAACATGTCTCGCATTTCGGCGGCAGCCGATTTTTGATCTCGACTATTGGGAGGATATCATGACGCGCACGGTGATTATCGGCGCCACGGGCCATGTCGGCACCTATCTCGTGCCGCGGCTGGTCGAGGCCGGGCACGAGGTGGTGGCGATCAGCCGCGGACAGGCCAGGCCCTATTCGCCGAACAAGGCCTGGAACGAGGCCGAGACGCTGGTGATGGATCGCGCCGCCATGGAGAAGGATGGCAGCTTCGGTCCGGCCATCCGCGCATTGAAGCCGGATACCGTCATCGACATGATCTGCTTCACGCTCGATAGCGCAAGGCACCTGACGGAGACGCTTGTCGGTCATGTCGGCCATTTCCTGCATACGGGCACGATCTGGACGCATGGCTTTTCGACCGTCGTTCCGACCCCGGAGGAGGCGCCGAAGCGGCCGTTCGGCGATTATGGTATTCAGAAAGCAGCCATCGAGGCGCATTTGCTGGAGGAGGCGCGGCGCAGGGGATTTCCCGCGACCCTCATTCATCCCGGCCATATTGTCGGCCCGGGCTGGGCGCCCCTCAATCCGGCCGGGCATTTCAATCTGTCGGCATTCTCGACATTGGCGCGGGGTGAAGCGCTCGCGCTTCCGAATTTCGGCCTGGAGACGGTTCATCATGTCCATGCGGATGACGTCGCGCAGATGTTCATGGGCGCGATCGCCAATTGGCGCGTTTCGACCGGGGAGGCCTTTCATGCGGTTTCAGGCGGCGCGCTGACGCTGAGAGGCTACGCCGAGGCCATGTCGCGCTGGTTCGGGCATGAGCCGAAGCTGGAGTTCCTGCCCTATCAGCAATGGGCGGAAGGGCAGGCGCCGGAGGACGCGCAGGCGACCTGGGAGCATATTGCCCGAAGCCCGAATTGCTCGATTGCCAAGGCGGAGCGGCTGCTTGGTTACAGGCCTCGCTATACATCGCTGCAGGCCGTTCAGGAATCGGTCACCTGGCTGATGGAGACAGGCCGGATCGGCTGAAGGCTAGGGCGTTCAGGCTCATAACCTGAAGGCCGCAGCTTCAAATCCTGCCCCCGCAACCACCGACGCCGTTCGCTCTGGAAAGCCTACCTACGCCGCGTTGCGAGCACCGACGTTTCGGTTTCAAACTGCTCTTATTCAACCGCGCTCGAAGGCGCGACCGGTGCGAACGCTTGTGCGTTTTGCTGCACGAACTCTCCAACGCTCATCGGTGGCACGCCGGTCAGCCGTTCGACATCAGCACTGAACCGGTCGTACCGGTTATCCTGATGAAGCTGCGCCATCGTCGCGACGTGCAAGACGACATGGGGCGGCATCCCGAAGGCGGCGAGTTGCCCTTTCATAACCTCCAGCGGGACGTCGACGTAGGAGATCATGCGGCCAAGCGCGGCCGAGAATTCGCGTGCGATCGCGTTCATGTCCTGCGAAACAGGGCCGGTCAGATGGTACGTCTTGCCGATGTGCCCGGTGGGATCACTGAGGATCTCGGCGATCACCCGAGCAACGTCGGCTGCGGCGATCGCCGAGTTCTTGCCCTTTCCGAAGGGCGCCATGATCTTGTCCTGGCTGGCGATGGCTTTGGCGGCCTGAAGGAATAGACCCTCCATAAATGCTGTTGGTCGAACTTCCACCACCGGCAACCCGGACCAAGATAGTATCTGCTCCGCCAGCCAATGCTGCTTCTGTTGCGGGCTCGCAGTCGTGGTGAAGATATCCATCTCTTTGACTGTCATCTGGGAGAGATTGACGAACGCCTTCACGCCATGGTGCTTGGCAACGACTGCGACGTTGGCGGCGGCTTCGAGATAGCTCGGTGAGACCGACATCGCGAAGCAGAGACGTTCGCAACCCTGGATCGCCCGATGTACCGCCGTAAGGTCGAGCAGATCGCCAACGATGACGTCGGCGCCCAGATCCCGCAGCACGGCGGCTCGCTCGTCGTCCACCCGCACCTGCGCCCGTACCCGGAACCCACGAGCAAGAAGTAACTCCGTGACCATACGCCCCACGGAGCCAATCCGGCCAGCCGCGCCGGTCACGAGGATAGGAAGTTCATACTTTACCTCGTTCATCTTCCACCTCGCTCAGAATGAATATGCACGTTCACGCCGCGACACCTGTCGTCGCAGATCGATTAGCAACTCCTTTTACCCCCCGTCATCCTTTGAGGAAGGTCAATAGGTCAGCGTTCACTTGGTCAGCGTGGGTGACGCACATGCCATGCGGAGCGCCGGCATATTCCTTCAGGCTCGCGTTTGGCAGGATCTTCACCGAACGCCGAGAGGCAATGTCAATGGGCACAATCTGATCATCATCGCCCTGCAGGAGCAGGGTTGGGATCGTCATCTTCTTGAGATCATCCGTGAAATCGGTCTCGGAGAAGGCCTTGATGCAGTCATACTCGCCTTGGAGGCTCCCCATCATGCCCTGAAGCCAGAAGGAGTCGATCTGGCCCTGCGAAACCTTTGCGTTGGGACGGTTGTAGCCGAAGAACGGCATCGCCAGTTCCTTGAAGAACCCCGCCCGATCGACAACCAGGCTCGAGCGCAGGCCATCGAAAACATTCATCGGCGCGCTGTTGGGATTGGTGGGCGTCTGCACCATGTGTGGAGGCACAGCGGAAATCAAAACCGCTTTCGATACACGGGACGTGCCATGGCGACCGATGTAGCGCGCGACTTCACCCCCGCCGGTCGAATGGCCGATCATCGTTGCACCCTTGACGTCGAGCATATCGAGGAGCGTTGCAAGATCGTCGGCGTAGGTATCCATGTCGTTGCCGGTCCACGTCTGGTCTGATCGACCATGGCTGCGGCGATCATAGGCGATGACCCGATAGCCGTGGCTCGCCAGGAACAACATCTGGGCGTCCCAGGCATCTGCGGTGAGCGGCCAGCCATGGGAGAAGGTCACGACCGGACCGGTGCCCCAGTCCTTGAAGTAGATTTTCGCGCCGTCTTTCATTGTCGCGGTTGTCACGAGCTTTGATCCTTTGTGAGCAGGTTGATGGGCTGGCGGCTTGGCGACCTTCGTCGCGTCCGCAAGCGCCGCTTTCGGGAGGCTGAGCGCGGCGACGAGACCGCCGCCAGCGAGACGGCGATGCCGGCGTGATGTCATGAGATTGCTGGCAGTACCGGGCGCGACCCGATTTCTTCTAGCCGATCGGCCTGGTGGAGGGCTTCCGGCGCTGGATGCGCGTTGCGCTCATGGACATGGGACTTCGGCGTACGGTCGATCAGGAGGCTGAGCAGTTCGGGGCGGCTGCAGTGACCGCGCGAGTCCATCAGGCGCTTGAGCTTGTCGATGGCCCAGAAATCGAGATCGGCGATGACCTCGCCTTCGCCCGAGCGCAGCGGCGCGCCGATCAATGCGCCCTCTGGAGAGACGATCGCCGTGAAGCCGCCGCTGGAGATCAGCTCGATGCAGCAGCCGGTGTCCTTCATGATCTGGGCTTGCTGCTCTGCGTCCAGCCAGGCGGTCGCACAGACCACGAAACACCCGGCCTCCAGCGCGTGCTGGCGGATATTGACCGAGATTTGTTCGGAGAAGCCGTCGCCGGCGAATGAACCTGGATACATGGCCGAGTGGATCTGTTCGCCATCGGCCATCAAGGCGTAGCGGGCGAGCGGGTTGTAGTGCTCCCAGCAGGCCAGTTGACCGATGCGTCCCACGGCGCTGTCAACACAGCGCAGTCCCGAGCCATCGCCCTGACCCCAGACCATGCGCTCATGATAGGTTGGGGAAATCTTGCGGCGGTGCTGGATGAGCGTGCCGTCGGCATCGAACAGGAGCTGCGCGTTATAGATCGTGCCGCCATCGCGCTCGTTGACGCCGATCGACACGACCACGCCGGCCTGCCTGGCAGCCTCGGCGATGGCGCGGGTAGCATCCGACGGTACGGTCACCGCCTGGTCGAGCAATTTGTAGTGCTCCGCGCCCGTCTGGTAAGGCGCTTCGACGAAGGAAAAATAGGGGTAGTAGGGAACGACGGTTTCCGGGAAGGTCGCGAACTGGACGCCTTGCCGCCCAAGCTCGAGGATCTTCTCGACGACCTTGCCGACAGTACCCTCGCGACTATAGAGAACGGGGCTGAGCTGCGCGGCGGCGGCTTTGATAATTGGCATCGTGGCGCGTCCTTATCAGCGGGTTATTGATGTTGTCGTTGCTCCGCCGCGACATGGCTCCGCCGGGACCCGAAGTGCGCTTCGAGATCGGTTAGCCATGGAGTAATCCGAAGTCGACGAAAGCGGTCGCGATGGAGCCTGGAGCACTGCCAAGCTCCCAACGAGGTCCGCGGATCACATCACGAGCGAGGCGGCTCACCGATGAGCATGGCGAGCGGGGCGAGCGGCCCGAGAGCGATCAGCTCGAATTCCATCATGCCGGCCACGCCCAGAGGAAGTTTTTCCAGGAGTTCGTGCGCCCCTGCGGTGCTGGTGGCGTTCACGATAAAGACGACGCCATAGCCCTCGGTCTGAAAGAACCACTGCTCGATCTTGCCGGCGAGATGATTGCGAACCGTTGCGCGGACCTCGTGCGGCAGGACTGGCGCGATTGCCTCGGGCGTACCCTTGGCTGTGACCGAGCCGATCGCCAGGATCTTGGTCGTCGGACCGACGACGCCGGCAAGCGCGGGCAGTATCTCGGCATGAACGCGCGGGTTCTTATTGTCAGGCATTTTGCTGTTTCCTTTTGCTAAATGGGTGTGGGGAACCGCGAATTACTTCGCGGGCTCGGTCAAAAGCACACGCAGCGGGGCGATCGGGCCGAGAGGAATGATCTGGAATTCCATCAGCCCAGCCTGGCCAAAATGAAACTTGCCCAGTAGCTCCAAAGCCTCTTTCGGGTCGGTGACGTTCATCATGAACACGACGCCGCTCTGATCCTGCTTGAGGTACCACTGGTCGATTTTCCCAGCGAGATAGAGCCGGACCGTATCGCGCACTTCGGCGGGAAGGAGTGGCTTCCACTGTTCCGGCGTGCCTTTGGCTGTGAAGGTGCCGATCGCCAGCAGTTTAGTGGTCGGCACGTCAAGGCCCGATGATGGTGGCGCCGCCTGAGCGAACGAAGCGGTCGGGCTGATCACCGCCAGTACCGTGACGAGGCCAACGGCGCGAGCGAGCTTGGTCAAGCGGCGTACGCGAACGGTGAGCTTGTCGAGCGCGCGCGGGCTCATGACAGCATCGCCTTCGCTACTTGCGCGGGCTCATCGGCCTGCAGCCAATGGCCCGCCGGTATGACGGTGAGGGACGCATTTTTGAGCTGAGATTGACGCCGCTCGGCCATGGCGACGGGGAAGTAGGGGTCGTATTGTCCCCAGATCAGCTTGATCGAAATATCGAGCGTCTTGAGCGCGGTCAGATGCTTGGCGTTTCGGGCGCGTTCATCGAAAAATTCCGCCGCCAACTGCACAAAGGCAGGACCAGCGCCGGGTTGGGCGATGAAGTTGTCGCTGATCAGCGGACCGATGAACGCGCTGAAATGCGGCTTTTGCGCCTCGGGCAGGGGATCCAGGAATTTCTTCTGCTGCCATTTCAGCAGCCAGCCAAACTGTTCGGGGCTCTGGGCGATCGCGATGGCCAGGGACTGCATGCTTCGGGTCGCAAAGAGCGTGATCATTTCGGGCCAAAGAACCGTGGCGTCTTCGCTATAGGCCGAATTGAGCATGATCGCGGAGTCGACGCCTTTCGGATGGACGAGCGCGTAGTTGAGCGTCGCCATCCCGGAGGAATCGTGAGCCACCGGAACGATCTTTCCCAGGCCCAGCGCCCCGACGACTGCTTCAAGGTCGCCCAGTTGCTGCTTAAAGCTATAGACAGCGCCGGCGGGCTTGTCCGAGGCGCCGAAGCCCAGGAAATCGAACGTCACGACGCGCCGGCCGCTGGCGACCAAATGCGGAACCAGATCGTCCCAGATGTGTAGATTGTCGGGGAAGCCGTGCATCAGCACGAAGGCTGGGCCAGTGCCCGCATAATCTCGGGCATAGAGGCTTCCGTCACCTTGCGGAATGCGATGCTCGGAGAACTCACCGGGATCAGAAGACATGCATCATCCTATCTTCCCCATGGAAGCGCTGAGGTCGGCGCGTGTTTGTCGGCCATGCTGCGAGAGGATCCGCCTCTGGCGAATTCTTCGAAAATTCGTATCTGCGAGTATTGGCCAGGGCGGCCACAGGACTCGAGTTGATGACGACCGAGAACGTTCTTCTCAGCCGCAGCCCAGGGAATGCGCGATAACTGAGCCAGGCCGGTCATGGCGGTTTGTTGTTTGTACTCTACCGCCTCTCGGGTTTCCGGCGTAGGTCGTTCTTGCCACCATTCGTGACATCGGTCGGTCCGGGCGTGCGTAGCTTGCCCCGTGCCGACATCGAGCGGCTATTTCGGAACTAAGCTCGTGGATGGCATTAATTTAGGGTAGTGTATGAATTCCAGACGCGAGGAGTAGATATGCATCGGGTTGGGTTCATTGTGCCGCAGAAATTTCAGTTGATGAGCCTTGCGGCGCTGACGGCGTTCGAGATCGTGAACCTGCCCCCGGCCGACCAGCGCTACGATATCCATTTGCTGTCAGAACATGGCGGTCCTGTTCGGTCGTCCTCAGGAATGATGCTGGAAACCGAGGCGTTCGGAGATCCCGCCTTCGACACTGTCATCGTGGGTTCTATCACCGAGATGGACATGCCTCGCTCCAATGCGACCATGATCGCGTTCGTGCAGGAAGCCGCCAAGGCGTCGCGGCGGATCGCCTCGATCTGTAGCGGCGCGTTTGTGCTGGCTGAAGCAGGCCTTCTGGATGGTCGACGTGCGACGATGCACTGGGCCCACGCGGCGAGCTTCAGAGTTCGATTTCCGAACGTCAGGGCCGAGGAGGACCGGATCTTCATCAATGACGGCCCAGTCTGGACGTCGGCGGGAATGACCGCAGGGATCGATCTGGTTCTGGCGTTGATCGATAATGATCTTGGTCCCGAAGCTGCAAAAATGGTCGCCAGGCTTCTGGTCATGAACCAGCGTCGGATGGGCGGACAAAAACAGCACTCCGCGCTCCTTGATATGACGCCGAAGTCCGACCGCATCGAATTGGTCCTAGCGCACATCCGTCAAAATCTGCGGAACCCGCTCACGATCGAAGAGCTCGCAGCCGTCGCCAACCTGAGTCCCCGCCAGTTCAGTCGCGCCTTTCTGGCCGAAATCGGCCAGTCACCGGCAAAGGCCGTGGAGCGACTTCGGCTGGAGGCGGCCAGGTTTATGATTGAAGAGGGGCGGCACACGGTTAACGTCGTGGCGCAGGAGACGGGCTTTGCGGATCGCGAACGCATGCGCCGTGCGTTCCTACGAACCTTTGGCGTGCCTGCGGACGTATTGCGCAGGAGCGCTCGCCGCGAGGTGGTCGCGGCTGCCTGACTTTGGTTCTAGCCACGGTCCTTTGTCAGGATCGGCATCCGTGAAGCGCATTTTCTTCCAGGCTGCGCTGCTGGCAACCCCGTTAAGCCGCGAGCTTGGGAATTGACCGCTCGACCAATCGCAAGAATCGGGTGTTGCGTGCCCCCGCAAACATCTCAAATTTGCGGTGCCAAATCGCGCACATCAGCCGCCCTAACCGGACGGCTTTTTGTGTCCGCAAGTTCTGATGGTTGCGCCCTCCCGCAAACGCCCCTTGATTGGCGGTAGACTGAATGCGATCACCGTACGCTGCCCTTTGAACCGCGTTCATCTTTGCGAGCGCTTCCGGCTTCTTCGCGCGCAAACCTGGGTTGCCTGGCAGACGTCCTTTTGCCTTCGCCGCTTTGATGCCAGCGTTGGTTCGTTCCGAAATGAGCGCGCGCTCAAGCTGCGCGACCGCGCCAAGTACCTGGAGCGAAAACATGCCCTGCGGCGTCGCGGTGTCGATTGGACCTCGCACCGATCGAAAATGTGCTCCTTTGGCGGCCAGATCGTCAATTATTTCGAGAAGATGACTGACCGAACGTGCCAGGCGATCGAGACGAAACACGACGAGAGTATCGCCGGCGCTAATCTCACGAAGCAATTTGGAAAGGGTAGGGTGCGCTCGCGAAGCACCGGAGCCGTGCTCATGGACGACGATATCGCATCCGGCCGAGCGCATTCAATCTCCTGCGCCACCGTCGCCTGCTCGTCCGTTGAGACGCGCGCATAGCCGATCAGGCTGCCTTTAGGTTCTCTCATATCAGCAGTGCTTGGCTCGTGGCACGATGCGATATGTCGCCGCGATCGACACTTTGGAGAAACATGTCGATGAAATCGCAAAATATCGACATATCAACTACGAACTCGTTTCGACCTCTCAAGCCAGTTTGGAAGTTTCAACCTCCAAATGCGCCATAAGACTCAGGCGGGATTTAGGATTAGGCGAGTATCCGTAGACCGTGCTTTTGGACAATGGTTAGGAGCTTGAGCGCCATGCCACTCGGCCGCTTGGCGCCGGTCTCCCATTTTTCCACCGTGCTTTCGCTCGTATTGAGATAGCGGGCGAATACGGGTTGGCTGACATTGTTGGCTTCGCGGAGCTGTTTGATCTGAGCAGGCTCGATCTCTGCTGGAACGGCCAGGTGACGAGCATCGAAATCGCGCATCGTCGCCTTGTCGAGCGCGCCGACCTTGTGGAGCATAGCCGCGGACGAGTGGATCGCCTCAGAAATATCGCTCTTGAACCTATTTTTTGTTGCCATGGTAAATCTCCGTAAGATCTTTTTCCGCAAGGAGCTGCACGATCTGCTCATCATCGAGTGCGGCATAACTTTTTGCGAGCGTTCGGAAGTCCTCCAGTTCATTGTCCTCGATGTTGGCGCGATCTTTCTTTGCGAACAGATATTCGTAAATCCAGTGGCGCCCACCTTTTGCGAGAATAATGCTCCGGTGCCTGTTCTTATTCAGGCGCTTCTTGAAAACTCCGCCGCCCAAGTCGTCGGCTTGACCCTTCATCACTTCTTGAATCGCTTCACAAAGCTCGCTGTCTGATATGCGCGCTTTACGCGCCGCCTTGGAAAACCAGGCGGTTTTGAATGTCCGCATGGTTTCATCCTTATCGGTCATGCGGGAGATGTAGCACTGAGTGCTATCGAAATCAAGACGTGCGGAAATGCGATCTCTGCGGAAAATACGGAAACTGCCCAATGGGACAACCTGAGAGAACCGTTTTCCAAATGCAGAAGATCCGGCATCGTGCGGATGTAATTTGGCCGGCAGAATCGTGCGGAAAACCGCTTGGCCACTCCCACGTTAGGGTGCCTTTTGCTTGCGACCTGAGCGAAGGCCCGGTGATTTCGCGCTCTTGGGATCAATTTCCGCGAACAGTTCGGAAACATTTACGGACAAAACTTTCGCCAAAGCCTCAAGGGTCGCCACGGTAACGTTTTCCGTGCCTCTTTCAACACGCCCAACATAAGATCGGTCGATTTCAGCCTCGAACGCCAGCCGCTCCTGTGACAGGCCTTTAGCAACCCGAAGTCGCTTTAGATTCCAACCTATGGTCTGCCGAACATCCATTACGCAAAAATGCATATTAACGGCTTGACAATCGACGGACTGATAGTCCCTTATTAATCGCATTCGGCTGTGAGTGCAGGAGCTCTTGAATGCGCGAATGCTGTTAATGAATGACAAGGGTATCGAGACATGTTGGTCAAGCTCCCGGTTGACGACAAGAAGGCATAGCAAGAGAGATTGTCCAGTTACACGACGATCAACACTCCATGAGGAAACGGACATGAGCACGACCTACGTCGTTATCGAGGACTGGGATATCCTAACCGAAGCTGAGGCGATCGAGGCGGCAATCGGCCGACATGGCGAAGATGGAACCACGTCCGTTGCCTATTGTGCGCTTGAGAGTTGGGGCGATCGTGGCGATCCAGAATACCAATTTTGGTTTGCGCTGTTTCTCAAACTAACCGAGCGAGAGCATGTTGGCTGGGCTTAGAGATCGGGACGCCAGCTGCCATTCTTGTTCGCCGGACATTTTGTGGACGTCGCACATCAACACAGTTTACCTATGCAGCTGATTTATTCTTTTGTATCTTCGAGCCGATCACGCCGATTTATTAAGATAGTCAGCGACAAACGCATCATCACATGCGCGCGAACCGCATCCGGATCGCTGCCTTCCGGCGCAAAGACCCGTCGCCCATCTGCCAGTTCAACGACAAAATTAGACTCGGCATCAAACGCCCTTAAGCCAGGAATCCATGCCCTTGGCCGCCGCACGCCCGGTCGCAAAGCAGGCTGTCAGGAGGTAGCCTCCCGTCGGCGCTTCCCAATCGATCATCTCGCCGGCAACGAACATGCCGGGGAGCTTTTTCAGCATGTATCCCTTGTCGATCCCATCCCATCGGATGCCGCCGGCCGACGAAATGGCCTCTGCGATCGGCCTTGGTCTCAGCAGTGGAATCGGCAGGGCCTTGATCAGGTGTGCAAGTCTTTCCGGATGAGAGAGTGCCGCCGGATCGGCAAGCTCGCGCAGCAGGCCCGCCTTGACGTCTTCGATGCCGGCGCCCTTGCGCAGCCGGTTGGTGAAACTGGCTTTGGGATCCTGTCGTGCCAGATCACGCGCCAGGCGCTCCTCGTTTCGGCCGGGTGCCAGATCGACAATGAGCGATGCGTCACCCTTTCTTGTCAAACGATCGCGTAGCGAGGCGGCATGCGCATAGACGAGGCTGCCCTCGATCCCGGTTTTCGAAATGACGAATTCGCCGGGGACGGTTCCGGCCTCCGATATCGCCGTGACGGCCTTGAGGGGTTCGCCGGCAAAGCGTTCGCTGAACGGCGCGCTCCAGGTCACGTCGAAACCGCAATTGGCCGGCTGGAAGGCGGCGATATCGATTCCCTTGTCGCGAAGCCAGCTCACCCACGCCGTGTCCGAACCCAGCCGGGCATAGCTTGCACCGCCGAGCGCCAGCAGAACGGCGTCATGCCGGACAGCCTCTCGTCCCCGCGGCGTCTCGAACAGCAGGCAGTCATTCTCGAAACCGCACCAGCGATGCCGCATCAGGATGCTGACGCCTCGCGCCTCCAACCTCGCTAGCCAGGCGCGCAGGAGCGGGGATGCCTTCATGACTTTCGGGAAGACCCGCCCGGAAGAGCCGACGAAGGTTTCCGTTCCCAATCCTTCAGCCCAGGCCCTGACGTCATTGGGGCCGAATTCATCAAGTGCGGCTCGCAATCGGACGGAAGCTGCGCCGAAGCGGTCGGCAAAAAGATGATAATCTTCCGAATGGGTGATGTTGAGACCGGATTTCCCCGCCAGCAGAAACTTGCGCGCGACCGTCGGCATGCTGTCGTAGACGGTGATACGATGACCGAGCAGGGATAAGGTCTCCGCCGCCATCAGCCCCGCCGGTCCGCCGCCTATGATTGCGATTTGCTTTTCAGTCATGGTCGTCCGTTGCCGCTTGCCTATTGCTCTCTAGGGCCGGACCGGGTCCGAAAGCAAGTTCGTTGCGGCCTTCCTGCCTATTTCGGGCGCCGATCCGGCCGGCTCCGGCGAAAGCGCGAACCTAGCGTTTTCGGGCGGCTTTTGCCGCCAAAACCACATTTAAATCGATATAACCATATGGTTACTATGGCCCTCGATTCGCCAGGGACTGTCAACTTATGCAATGATCGGTTACTTATCGGCGTGAGGAAAGGCCGCATAAGCCCTATGAAATGCCGCCGGGAGCCATGATGTCGGAAGCCAAAACCGTGAAGCGCAGCACAAAGAGCGCAGACCTTGCGAATGCAGAAAAAACGATCGCGCGCGCAGCTCCGGAACGGCCTCGCCTCAGGGATGCGGAACGCACCAGTAAGGCGATCCTCGCAGCCGCAACCAAGGAATTTGCCGAGCGCGGCTATGGCGGCGCGCGCGTCGATGCCATTGCCGAGCGCGCCAAGATCAACAAACGGATGCTTTATCATTATTTCGGCGGCAAGGATGCGCTCTACGTCGCCGTTCTGGAGGGCAGCTATATCGCCATCCGCTCGGCGGAGGCGCGGCTCGATCTCACGCATCGTTCGCCCGAGGACGGCATGCGGGACCTCGTCGTCTTCACCTGGCAGTATTTTCTGGATCATCCCGAATTCCTCGGGATTCTCAGCACGGAAAACATGCACAAGGCGCGCTTCCTGAAGCGCTCGGCGCGCATTTTCGAGTTGCATTCCCCGCTCGTCGCCGAAATCTCCGGCTTGCTCGACCGAGGTGCCGCAGTCGGCGTCTTCCGTAGCGATTGCGATCCGGTGAAAATCTATATGAGCATTGCGGCACTCGGCTCGTTCTTCCTGACGAACCGCTGGACGCTCTCGACGATCTTCCGCCGCAACCTCTCCGAAAAGGCCGAAATCGATGCGTGGGGCGAGCATATCGTCGACGTCATTTTCGCCTATCTGCGTCCCTAGCGCCGGATGATTTCAGGCCGAACCGACCTAAAAACTGAATCTGCGCTGGAATCAAACAGGTAGAACACGCTGTCGTCCGAAAACCGCTTATACTTTTCGGCATCGTGCTCTAAGCGCTCCATCTCGACAAGCTCGATCGTCATAGATCCCGGTTGCCGCAGCCATTGAGGATGGCCGTTGACAGCGTTGCTTCCTCATGCCAGTTATGTAACCATATAGTTATTTACGGGAGGAAGAACTCATGGCAACGAAGCCGATTGGCATCATCATGCACGGCATTACCGGCCGCATGGGCTATAACCAGCATCTCGTACGCTCCATCCTGGCGATCCGCGAACAGGGCGGCGTCCTGCTGTCGAACGGCGACCGGCTGATGCCCGAGCCGGTGCTCGTCGGCCGCAATGCCGAAAAGATCGAGGCCGTTGCCCGCAAGCACGGTCTGTCGAAGACCACGACCGATCTCGATGCCGCTCTTGCCGATCCCAATAATACGATCTTCTTCGATGCGGGTTCGACGCAGATGCGCGTCGAGCTTATCGAGAAGGCGATTGCCGCCGGCAAACATGTCTACTGCGAAAAGCCGATCTCCGAGACGCTCGAGGAGGCGTTGTCGGTCGCTGCTTCGGCAGAGCGGCGCGGTGTCAAGAACGGCGTCGTCCAGGACAAGCTGTTCCTGCCGGGCCTGCGCAAGATCGCCATGCTGCGCGACAGCGGCTTCTTCGGCAAGATTTTGTCGGTGCGCGGTGAATTCGGCTATTGGGTCTTCGAGGGCGATTGGGGCGTCAAGGCGCAGCGTCCGTCCTGGAACTACCGTAGACAAGACGGCGGCGGCATGATCCTCGATATGCTGCCGCATTGGCGCTATGTGCTCGACAATCTGTTCGGCGAGGTGAAGTCCGTCAGCTGCCTTGGCGCGACGCATATTCCGAGCCGCGTCGACGAGAACGGCAACACCTATGCCGCCGATGCCGACGATGCTGCCTATGCCACTTTCGAGCTCGAAGGCGGCGTCATCGCCCATATCAACTCCTCCTGGGCGGTCCGCGTCCGGCGTGACGATCTCGTCACCTTCCAGGTCGACGGCACGCATGGCTCCGCCGTCTGCGGCCTGATGCGCTGCTGGACGCAGCATCGCGTCAACACGCCAAAGCCGGTCTGGAATCCCGATCAGCCGCAGACGATCGATTTCTTCGACACCTGGGACGAAGTGCCGGACACGCAGGCCTTCGACAATGGCTTTAAGGTGCAATGGGAGGATTTCCTGCGCCACGTCGCCGAGGACGCGCCGTGGAAATTCACGCTTCGCGAAGGCGCCAAAGGCGTGCAACTGGCGGAGCTTGCGCAAAAGAGCTGGGCGGAGCGTCGTTGGATCGACGTGCCCTCGCTTTCGGCCCGCTAGGAGGCTGGTCTGATGACGAAAAGCCTTCGCTTGCCGATGGCGGACGGCACCATCGCCGCCTTCACTCCCGCCAACGAGCCTCTGATTGCGCCTGTGAAGCCCGCAGGCGGTCATCATTTCAATCGCGTCGCCTATGCGGCCGCGCATGTCGTGGTCGACGCGCTTGCCGACAACGATCCCTGGCTCGACCGAAACATCGATTGGGAACGCACCATCGCCTTCCGCGAATATCTCTGGGGTCTCGGCCTCGGCGTGGCGGAAGCGATGGATACCGCGCAGCGCGGCATGGGCCTGGACTGGGCCGGCGCGAAAGAGCTGATTGCGCACGCGCAGTCGGCCGCTCGCGGGCGGCCGGATGCGGTGATCGCCTATGGCGCCGGCACCGATCACCTGCAGCCCGGCCCCGATATCATGCTCGATGATGTCATTCGCGCCTACGAGGAGCAGATTGCCTATGTCGAAGGGCAGGGGGGCCGCGTCATTCTGATGGCGAGCCGGGCGCTCGCCGCAGCCGCCAAGAGCCCGGACGATTATATAAGGGTCTACGACCGCATCCTCGGGCAGGTCAAGGAGCCCGTCATCATCCATTGGCTCGGCTCGATGTTCGATCCGGCGCTTTCGGGCTATTGGGGATCGGCCGACGATATGCAGGCGATGGAGACGGCGGTCGCGATCATCAACCAGAATGCGGCCAAGGTCGATGGCGTGAAGATTTCGCTGCTTTCGGCCGAAAAGGAAATCGGCATGCGCCGGCGGCTGGATCCATCGGTCAAGATGTATACCGGCGACGACTTCAATTATGCCGAGCTCATCGCCGGTGACGAACAAGGCTATTCGCATGCGTTGCTCGGCATCTTCGATGCCGTTGCGCCGGCCGCGAGCGCGGCCCTTGCAAAGCTTGCCCAGAACGACCTCGACGCCTTTCATGCGATCCTGGCGCCGACCGTTCCGCTATCGCGCCATATCTTCAAGGCGCCGACGCGCTTCTACAAGACCGGCGTCGTCTTCCTCGCTTATCTCAACGGCTTCCAGGATCATTTCCAGATGCTCGGGGGACAGCAGAGCGCCCGTTCGATCCAGCATCTCTCGGAGCTGTTCCGCCTGGCGGATACGGCGCGGGTGCTGCGCGATCCGGATCTGGCCGTCTACCGGATGAAGGCGATCCTTGCCACGGCCGGCATCGACTAGAGGATCGGGGAGGATCATCATGGCCGTAGAGGGTCTGTCCATCAATCTGGCGACGGTGCGCCAGCAATATGACATGCGCCAGGCGGTCGACGCCTGCCTGAAGCAGGATATCGTCGCCATCGCGCCCTGGCGCGATCAGGTGCACAAGATCGGGCTTTCGGAAGCCGCCCGCATCGTTGCCGACAACGGGCTCAAGGTCACCGGCCTTTGCCGCGGCGGCATGTTTCCGGCCGGCGATGCCGAGGGCCGGGCGGCGGCGATCGACGACAACAAGCGCGCGATCGACGAAGCGGCGGCACTGAATGCCGATTGCCTTGTTCTTGTCGTCGGTGGATTGCCGGAGGGATCGAAGGATATCGTCCACGCCCGCGAGATGGTGGCGGACGGCATTGCCGCGATCCTGCCGCATGCCCGCAGTGCCGGGATTCCGCTGGCGATCGAGCCCCTGCACCCGATGTATGCGGCCGATCGCGCCTGCGTGAACACGCTGGAGCAGGCGCTCGATATCTGCGATCTGCTGGGCGATGGCATCGGTGTCGCCATCGATGTCTATCATGTCTGGTGGGACCCGAAACTCTATGAGCAAATCGCGCGCGCTGGCGCCGACGGCCGTATCCTGGCGCATCATATCTGCGATTGGCTGGTGCCGACCACGGACCTGCTGCTCGATCGCGGCATGATGGGTGACGGCGTCATCGACCTGAAACGCATCCGCGCCGAGATCGAAAAGGCGGGCTTTTTCGGCCTGCAGGAAGTCGAGATCTTCTCTGAGAATAATTGGTGGAAGCGGCCCGGCGAAGAGGTTCTTTCCACCTGCATCGAGCGTTTCCGCACCGTTTGTTGGCGGCCATAAAAAAACCGGGCCAGCAAGTGGCCCGGCGATATTTCGAAGCTTTGATATAACGGCTTATTCGGCCGAAACGATCTTGCCGCCTTTCCACTTGTAGAGCGAGAAGCTCTGCGAGGTCAGGTCGCCGGTTTCGCCATAAGTGACCTTGCCGATGGCGGTGTCGATGGCCTCGCCCTTCTTCAGCGCAGCGCCGACGGCTTCGGCATCATCTGCCTTGCCAGCCTTCTCGATGCCGGCCTTCAGCACTTCCACGGCGGCATAGGCGTTGAGCGTGAAGGCTTCGGCCGGAATGTTGCGTGCCTTCAGGGCGGCAACGGCGCTCTGCGAAGCCGGGTTCTTCAGGGCGTCGGACGCATTGGTGAAGAGCGTGCCGGCGGCGGAATCGTTGGCGATCGCCCAATATTCGGTGTTGGACAGGCCGTCGCCGCCGATGATCTGAGCCTTGACGGCGATGTCGTGCAACTGGCGGGCCAGCAGACCGGCTTCAGGATGGTAGCCGCCGAAGTAGATCACCTCGACACCTGCCTGCTTCAGCTTCGTCGTCAGGGCGCTGTAATCCTTTTCGCCAGGGGTCAGCGAATCGTTGACGGTTTCGGTAACGCCACCCTTGTTGAGGGTCGCCTTGAAGGCGTCCGCCAGGCCCTTGCCGTAGGCGCCCTTGTCGTTGAGGATGGCGATCTTCTTGTCCTTGAAGTTCTTCACCACATATTCGGCCGCAACGGTCGCCTGCTGGTCGTCACGACCGCAGGTGCGCAGAATGTTGGTCAGGCCGCGATTGGTCAGGTTCGGAGCCGTCGCGGTCGGCGTGACCATGAGGATACCGTTTTCCGAGAGCGCGTCCGAAACCGGGATGGCAACGCCCGATGTGACCGGGCCGACGACGAAGCGGATGCTTTCGCCGACGAAGCCGTTGGCGACGGAGACGCCCTGCTTCGGATCGCCGGCGTCGTCGCCGAGCTTCAGAACGAGCTTCTGGCCGAGAACGCCGCCGCTCTTGTTGATTTCGTCGACGGCGGTCTGCGCGCCATTCTTGACCTGTTCGCCATAGGCCGCGACCGGGCCGGTCAGCGGCGCGATGAGGCCGATGGTGATGTCCGCATGCGCGAGAGGTGCGAAGGCCAGCGAAGCGACGAAGGTCGCGGCCGTCAATGTCTTCAGACTCATTTTAGCTCTCCTTGGATAGGCGCGGCAGCGCCCTTTGAACCCGCCCGCAATCGACTGTCTCGACGCGCAAACTGCCGTGAGGCGTTCTTTTCAAGAAGACAGCGCTGATATCAAGCCGATGAGTGCTTTCGGACATTTTTTTGATCTCGAAAGCGCTCATATGGGTATTTTCTGTAGGAATATTGCGACGATTCCGCAAGAAAATAACCGTCGCAAAGACAATTTAGACGATTTTTCGTTAGATTTCGACGAGGGATGGTTGTTGCATCTTCGCCGCCAAAGCCTAAGTGATATGGCTCGTATGACGGGTGGATCCAAAATGGAATTGTCGCCTTTAAATCGCATAGGCTGCGGTAGCGATGCCGCTTGTCGTGTGACGTCTGCCGAGGAGCCGGATGCCGCATGAGCGAAGATCACGATTCCAGGGCTTATTTTGACCTCTGGCGGCTGATCGAGGACGGTACGCCGATCATCACGCACTCCAGCCGGCTTTTTCCCGTGCGCCGGGATGGCGAGCCGGCCATGCTGAAGATCGCCGTCGCGCCGGAGGAAAAATCCGGCGCCGCGCTCATGGTCTGGTGGAATGGGGTTGGCGCTGCGCGTGTCCTCGAGCACAAGGACGATGCCATTCTGCTCGAGCGAGCGACAGGCAGCCAATCCCTCGCCGACATGGCGAGGAATGGCCAAGATGATGAGGCAAGCCGCATCATCTGCGCGGCGGTCGCCGGGCTTCATGCACCTCGTGGACTATCCCTGCCGCAATTGATCCCGCTGGCCGATCGGTTTCGTTCGCTCGAAGCCGCGGCTTGCCGCGAAGGTGGTGTCTTTGCGCGGACCGCTGCGACCGCCCGAGCTCTGCTGTCGGAGCCGCGGGATGTCGTGACCCTGCACGGCGACATTCATCACGGCAATATTCTGGACTTCGCGGAGCGGGGCTGGCTCGCCATCGATCCGAAGGGCCTCGTGGGAGAACGCGGCTTTGATTATGCCAATCTCTTCTGCAACCCGAACAACTCAGTCGCAACCACCCCCGGCCGCCTCGCGCGGCAGGTCGATATTGTCGCGGAAGCAGCACGGCTTGAGCGTCAAAGTATCTTGCGGTGGATAATTGCCTGGGCCGGCCTTTCGGCTGCCTGGCTGATCAAGGATGGCGAGGTCGAGCACGTTCGACCCACTCTTCGGATCGCGGACATAGCGGCGGCGGAATTGGGCGGGATGAGCCTTTAATCGGCCAAGGCATCACGCCAGGCTTGCCGGTAGCGGCGCAATCCCCGCAGATCGGCGCGGATCGGCGCATTTTCCGCGACGGCAGTTGGCCGAATGCCTGTCAAAAGGGCGGCACCCTGGCTTGTCCCAGTCGAACCCGGCAAGGCGACGACATTGCTCGATGTCACCGCGGCCAAGGCGGTGAGATAGGCGCGATTGAACGCAAACGGACCCTCGACGAAGATCGGCCCCTTGGCGCCGATCAGATCGAGGCAGGCTTCTGTCATCAGCGCAAGGTAAAGGCTGACGGCCGCGAGCCGTTCGGCGGGATCCGCCGCATCGCCGATCCATTGCATTTTCCTGCCCGGAAAAGGGCCAGACCCCTCAACCACATTGGGCAGCAGCATCAGGCCGTTCTCGATCACCTTTTCAAGAGCGCCCTCGATGGCGTCTGGCGATGCTGTGCCGATTTCGGCGGTGAGAATCTCGAACTCGCGGCCGCCCATGAAACGGGCTGATGGCACGGCGCGGCCGTAGGCGTCGACATTGGCGAGCGCATCGCGCTTGGGGTCGAGATGTTCCAGATCGCCGCCAACGCCGAAGCTGATCACCCATGTCCCCGTCGAGACGACCGCGAAGGGGGCTTCGTTTTCCACCAGATGCGGCAGCAGCGAGGCGTTGGAGTCATGAATGCCGCAATAGACGGGCACCACCTTCGTGAGGCGCATCTCCGAGGCAAGTGCCGGCAGCACCGGCCCGAGCGCATCGAAAGCCGAGCGCACGGGTGCCATCAGCGAGCGGATGCCAAGAGTGTCGACCAGAGACGAGTAGCTTTGCGTGGTGGGGTTCCAGAGATCGGTGTGGCAGCCGAGCGACGTCACCTCGTTGGCGGCGATGCCTGTTAATCGGAATGCCCAATATTGCGGATAGGTGAGGATCGTGGCGACGCGGGCAAAATCGGCGGGAAGGGTGCTTTTCAGATAGTGGATCTGCGCGCCGACATTGAGCCCGACCGACAGCCCGGGCGAAAACGTCTCGGCGAAGTCCGGCCGCAATTGCGCATAGGCGTCCTGAACGACTTGGGGATAGCCGTGCTCATAGTCGAGGACCGGCATGGCAAGGCTGCCATCGTCTGAAAGCAGCACAGCGGAGGCGCCGTGCGTGGTGATCGAAATGGCATCGAATCCCGGTGTACCGGCAAAGCCCTTGAGGGCCGAGACGATGAAATCCCACAGTCCCTCGATATCGTAGTGCGGGTAGGGCCCCGACTTCAGAACGCTATTTGCGGTCTTGACGGCGGCGATCTCCACACCCGTCCCCGCGTCGAGCACGACGACCTTGGTGTTGGTCTTGCCGATGTCGATGACGGCGATATGGCGGTAGGCGGTCGCGTCGCTCATGGCAGATGGAAGACCGCGACGAGATCGCTCTGGACGGGCGAATTATCGGGATTGGTCACCATGATATCGGCCATATGCGCCCACCATTTTTTCATGACATGGTGCTCGGGCAGGCTCGCCATGGAATGATCCTTCGGCCGGGTCAGCACGCCGAAGAGCGTGTTCGTCTCGCGATCGAGATGGATGGAATAATCGCTGACCCCAGCCTGATGCAGCAGTTCCACGAGTTCCGGCCAAATCTCGTCATGGCGCTTCCTGTATTCGGCTTCCATGCCGGGATTGAGCGTCATCTTGAAGGCGTGACGTTCGAGAGCTGATGTCATTTGGAACTCATGGTCTTGATGCGCCTGGCGACGATCGGCAGCGCAATGGTGATGATGAGGAGAAGGCCGATGAAGATCGACATGACGATGCCGGGAACGTTGAGCAGGCCGAGGCCGAAGGTGACGAGGCCCATCACGAAGGCGGCAATGACGACGCCGCCGATCGTGCCCGAGCCGCCGAGGATCGATACCCCGCCGAGCACCACCATGGTCACCACCTCCAGCTCCCAGCCAAGCGCGATCGAGGGACGCGTGGAGCCGAGACGCGAGGTCAGGCAGATGGCTGCGATGCCGCTCATCAGGCCGGTCAGGAGAAACAGAATGAATTTGACCCGCTCGACCGGGATGCCGGAAAAGCGCGCGGCGAAATCATTGTTGCCGATCGTATAGACCTGCCGTCCGAAATTCGTCGCATGCAGCAGGATCGCGAAGGCGATCGCCAGCACGATGAACAGCACGAACTCGAACGAGAAGACCCAGACGACATAGCCCTGGCCGAAATAGGCGAAGCTATCTGGATAGTTGCCATAGGCCTGGTCGCCAAGGACGATATAGGAAATACCGCGAAACAGGCTCATCGTACCGATGGTGACGACGATCGACGGCAGCTTCAGCGCGGAAACAAGGAAGCCGTTGAAAAGCCCGCAGACAAGGCCGACACCGAGGCCGATCGCGACGAGGCCGGGTGTGCCGACGCCAAGCTGGGCGGTAGCGCCCATGGCGGTCGAGGCGAGCGCGATGATGGCTGCGACCGAAAGGTCGATCTCGCCCGCGATGACGAGCAGCGCCATGGCAAACGCGATCATCGCCTTTTCGGTGAAATTGAACGTCGCGTCCGAGAGATTGTAGGGATCGAGGAAATAGGGCGAGGCCAGCGAATTGAAGATGAAGATCGCGACCGCGACGCCAAGCAGCAGCGTCTCCCAACTCGCCATGATCCGTTTGAAGGGCGTGCCGAGGCGATCCGGAATGGCGCGTTTTTCCGCCGTCGCCGCTTGCGAACCGTTGCTCATGCGCTTGCTCCCTGGCTGGCGGTGTCCTTTGCGGCCTGATCCCTAAGGATGATGCGGCCGCGGTTGCGTTCGCGCCTGGCGTTGAAGACGACGGCAAGGATGATGACGGTGCCGGAGATTGCCATCTGCGTGAACGGCGAGATGCCGATGACCGGCAGAGCGTTCTTGATGACGCCGAGGAACAGGGCGCCCAATACGGCGCCAGCGACCGAACCGACGCCGCCGGCAATCGAAATGCCGCCGATGACGCAGGCTGCCACGCTATCGAGCTCGAAGCCGTTGGCGATATCGACATAGGCGACGGCGTAGCGCGACACCCAGAGATAGCCGCTGAGCCCGGCAAGCGCGCCGGACAGAACGAAGGCGAGGAACCGCGTCCAGCCGACGTCGATGCCGGCATAGACGGCCGCCACCGGATTGCCGCCGCTGGCATAGGCGGAGCGGCCGAACTGTGTATAGCGCAGCACGAGAAACATCATCAGCACGATCGCGATGCCGATCCAGGCAAGCACGGGCAGGCCGAGAAGCGTCGTGCGCGGCACGTTCAGGAAGATCGGCGTGAACTGATGCGCATTGACCCAGGCGCCGCCCGACAGCACGAAGGCCATGCCGCGATAGATCGTCAGCGTTCCGAGGGTGACGACGATCGGCGGGATTTCCAGAGCCCAGACGAGATAGCCGTTGATGGCGCCGAGAAAGGCCCCCATCAGGATCGCCGTGACGACCAGCGCGATCAGCGGAATGTCCGGATAGGCGGCGTTCAGCATTGCAACCGCCATGCCCGTCAATGCCAGGTTGGCCGCGACGGACAGATCGATCGACTTCGTCAGGATGACCGTCATCTGGGCAAGCGCCAGGATGATGAGGATCGAGGTGTCGTTGAAGATATTGGCGAGATTGGCGGGCTCGGCAAAGCCGGCCGCACGCGTTGCGAAGCCAGCGATCATCACGATGATGATGATGGCGAGCAGTGTTTCGCGCTTTTTGAGGATGCGTGGCATCCCGTCCTCCCTAAAGCATTTTGCAGCCAGGTGTCCTCACCTGGCGCCGCACAAATGCGGCAAAAACAAACAGAGAGAGCGTTCTGGCTGATCGAAGAAAAGCCATGACGCTCTATGCGTTGCCCGTGGCGGCGCGCACCAACGTTTCCGGCGTCAGCCCCTCGCGCTCGAACAGGCCTGCGGACAGTCCTTCCTTCATGACCAGCACGCGATCCGACATGCCGAGGATCTCGGGCAGTTCGGAGGAGATCATGATGATGCTGAGGCCCTCGGCCGCCAGTTCGCTGATGAAACCGTGGACGGCTGCCTTGGAGCCGATGTCGATCCCCTTGGTGGGCTCGTCCAGAATGATGATCTTCGGCTGTGTCGCCAGCCACTTGCCGATGACCACCTTCTGCTGATTGCCGCCGGAAAGCGTGCCGACCGGTACGGAAAGGGCGGCGGCGCGCAGATCGAGCCGCTCGGCATATTTACGGGCTAGGGCGAATTCATTGGCTGCCTTCAGGAAGCCTTTGCGCGAAGTGCGCCCGAGCGATGGCAGCGACATGTTCTGATAGATCGGCATCGGTAGCGCCAGACCGTGGCGGCCGCGCTCTTCCGGCACATAGACGATGCCAGCAGCAATAGCATCCTGCGGCGAGCGCACATGGATTTCGCGACCATCGAGCGTCAACCGCCCGGAAAGCGGCCTGGTGATGCCGAAGAGCGATTGGCAAAGCTCGGAGCGTCCGGCGCCGATCAGGCCGTAGACGCCGAGGATCTCACCGCGCCGCAGCTTGAAGGAAATGTCGCGGAATTCCGTGCGGTGACAGTATTTGTCCACCTCGAGAACGGTATCGCCGATGGTGACGGGCACTTTCGGGAAAGCGTCCTTGACGTCGCGTCCGACCATCATGCGGACGATCTCGTCCTGCGGCGTCGTCTTCAGCTCGCCATGGCCGACGGCGCGGCCGTCGCGGAAGACGACGAAATTATCAGCGATTTCATAGAGCTCGTCGAATTTGTGGCTGATGAACAGGATCGCCTTGCCCTTTGCCTTCAATCCTTCGACGATGCGGAAGAGATCGTCGATCTCCTTGCGCGACAGAGCGGCGGTGGGCTCGTCCATGATAACGATGCGGGCCTCGATCGACAAAGCGCGCGCGATCGCGACAAGATGGCGCTGCGCAATGGAGAGGTCTTTTAATCTGGTTGCGGGATCGATCGCGCTTTCCAGCGATTCAAGGAGCTGGCTTGACCGGCTGTTCATCGCTTTCCAGTCGATGGTGTGCCAGGACGTGCGCGGCGCATGGCCGAGAAAGATGTTTTCGGCGACGGTCAGCTCGTCGAAGAGAACGGTTTCCTGGTGAATGGCCGTAACGCCGGCATCGATGGCGGCTTGCGCGTGGGCGAAGGCCGCCGGCTTGCCGTCGACGAGGATTTCGCCCTCGTTCGGACGGTAGATGCCTGTGAGAATCTTGACGAGGGTCGATTTTCCCGCGCCGTTTTCACCGATAAGGGCGGTCACCTTGCCGGGATAAAGCGAAATGCTGACGCCATCCAGCGCCTTGACGCCCGGAAAGATCTGGGAAATGCCGCGCATTTCCAGAATGGCCTGATTGTTCGCGGCTGGTGCGTCCGCTAGGGATCGTTGAAGGACTGTGGTCATCAGCAATATACCGGAATAGTGAAACCAGGTCCGGCGGCTGATGCCGCCGGAGAGCTGCGAATGCTGGTATCGATCAGAAAACCTTGGAGAACTGATCGATGTTCGAAGCGTTGTAGACGAACGGATCGGCCATGGCGGCCTCGCCGGTTTCGCCGACCTTGATCTTGCCCATGCGGCCGGCATTGATCTCGCTGCCCGGCTTGCCGTCGGTCTCGCCCTTGACGAGGCGATAGGCGATCTGTGTTGCGGAGTAGCCGAGATCGATCGGGTTCCAGATCGCGAATTCCTTCGTCGCGCCCGACTTGATGGCGCCGGCCATTTCGGACGGCAGGCCGAGACCGGTGACATAGACCTGGCCGATCTTGCCGGCATCCTTGACGGCCTGCGAAGCGGCAAGCACGCCGACGGTCGTCGGGGCGACGATGACCTTGACTTCCGGATGCGAGGTCAGGAGGCCCTGTGCTTCACGATAGCTCTTGTCCGAGAGGTCGTCGCCATAGACGGTCGTGACGAGATTGAGGCCCGGGAAATCCTTGAGCTGCTTCTTCATCTCGCCGATCCAGATGTTCTGGTTCGTAGACGTGGTGGTTGCCGACAGGATGGCGAAGTTGCCCTTGCCGCCGTCGAGATGATCCTTGGCGAGCGTCAGGCACATCTTGCCGATCAGCTCGTTGGAGGAGGGGTTCAGCTGCAGGATGCGGCCGGCCTTTGCGACACCGGAATCCCAGGAGATCACCTTGATGCCGCGCTGCGTCGCCTTCTTGAGAGCCGGGACGACTGCATCGGGATCGTTCGCCGAAATCGCGATGGCATCGACGCCCTGCGCGATCAGCGAGTTGATCACTTCGATCTGGCCTTCGGCCGTGGTCGAGGTCGGGCCGGTGTAGATCACCTGCACGCCGCCGAGATCCTTTGCCGCTTCCTGGGCGCCCTTGTTGGCGGCTTCGAAGAAGCCGTTGCCCAGCGACTTCACCACGAGACCGATCTTGATGTCCTTCGCACTTGCCGTGCCTGCCATCAGTGTCGCGGCGAGCGCGACGCCGATCGCCAGTTTCCTTGCTATATTCATGTCTCTTCCTCCCAAAGTTGATAGGCCATGCTCACCCCGCCTGCGCCGCGCCTCATGCGACCGACGGGGAATCTTCCTCCTCGGCCTGAGCCGAAATATTTGCGATAACAAGCGAGATGCCCGCATCCTCGATCATGCGCACCGTCTCGGCGGTGACGCCGTCATCGGTAACGATGGTCGAAACCTGTTCGAGCGGGCAGAGGATCAGGCTGGAGCGTTGACGGAATTTGCTCGAATCGACCATGACGACGAGTTCGTCGGCCTGGCGCATGAGCTTCTGCTCGCTCTGGATGACCAGCGCGTCGGCTTCCATGATGCCAAGCGGGCCGACGCCCTGCGCGCCGATGAACATGCGCCGCGCGTAGAAATTCCGGATCGTGTCGTTGTCGAAGGGCGAGAGGATCAGGCTCTGCTCGCGATAGATCGCGCCGCCGGGCACCGTCACCGTGTTCTTCGAATGCTTGATCAGATGTTCGGCAATGGCGAAGGAGTTGGTCATCACCTGTAGCCGGAAGGCCGAAATATAGTGCACGAGCTGGAATGTGGTCGTGCCGCCATTGATGATGATGGCATCGCCGGGGTTGCAGAGTTCGGCAGCCTTGCGTGCAATTGCGCGCTTCCTGTCGATGTTGACCGCTTCCGATACGCGAAACGGCCGCGCTGCCAGATTGCCAAGCTGAGGAGGATGGATCGATTCCGCGCCGCCACGCACGCGCCGGATCTTTCCCTGCACATGCAGGGCAGCGATATCACGGCGTATCGTCGCTTCCGAAGCCTCGGTCAGCTCGGAAATATCCTGAATCGTCACGACAGACTTTTCCTGTACGGCGCTCAGAATAATGCGATGGCGTTCACGTTCGTGCATCGGCTCCTCCTTGTCGGCGGTTATTTCGCAAATATGACAATGTGTCAATCACAAACGATCATAAACTTTCATATTGCATCGCAGCATTATCGAATTTGATCGTTTTCGATTGACAAGGTGACTATGTGTGAGCGATACCCTCGTCACAAAGGGCGGTTCCATCATGATCCGGTCCGCCCGAAAGACTTGATTTGAAAGACCTGATTTCAAGGGAGGATGACATGGCGGCTGGCGTTCAGCTTCTGAAGAACCGTTGGGATGATACATATGCGGCCGGCTTGGATGAGCCGGGCAAGCTGCTTTATCGGTCGAATCTGCTCGGTGCCGACAAGCGTATCACCAACTACGGCGGCGGCAACACATCGGCCAAGGTCATGGAAACCGATCCGCTCTCCGGCGCGAAGGTTAAGGTGCTGTGGGTCAAGGGCTCCGGCGGCGATGTCGGCACCATCAAGCTCGACGGCTTCGCGACGCTCTATCAGGATAAGCTCGACAGCCTGAAAAACATCTATCAGGGCGTTGCCGACGAGGATCGCATGGTCGGCTTCCTGCCGCATTGCACCTTCAATCTCAACGCCCGCGCCGCTTCCATCGACACGCCACTGCATGGCTTCGTGCCGTTCACGCATGTCGACCATATGCATCCCGATGCCATCATCGCCATCGCCGCCTCGAAGAACTCGCGTGAACTGACGCGCGAAGTCTTCGGCGACGAGATCGGCTGGCTGCCCTGGCGGCGCCCCGGCTTCCAGCTCGGCCTCGATCTCGAAGCCTTCGTCAAGGCGCATCCGAATGCCAAGGGCGTCGTCTTGGAAAGCCATGGCCTCTTCACCTGGGCCAATGATGCCAAGGCCTGCTACGAGCTGACGCTTGCGATCATCAACAAGGCGATCGAATGGTTTGCCGCCAAGACGGAAGGCAAGACCATTTTTGGCGGCGCAGTCGTTGAAAGCCTGCCGCAGGTGGAGCGCCGTGCCATCGCCGCCCGGTTGATGCCTGAGATCCGCGGCCGCATCGGCAAGGCCGAGCGCAAGCTCGGCGATTTCGACGATCAGGGCGCGGTGCTTGAATTCGTCAACTCGAAGAGCCTCCGTCCGCTCGGTGCGCTCGGCACCAGCTGCCCGGATCACTTCCTGCGCACCAAGATCCGCCCGCTGATCGTCGATCTCGATCCGGCCAAGCCCGACGTCGATGCCGTTATTGCCGGCCTCGACAAGGCGCTGGAAGACTACCGCGCCGACTACGCGCGCTACTACAATGATTGCAAGCACGACAACTCGCCTGCCATGCGCGATCCGAACCCGGTGATCTTCCTCGTTCCCGGCGTCGGCATGCTTTCCTTTGCCCGTGACAAGGCGACTGCCCGTATCGCCGGCGAGTTCTACGTCAACGCCATCAACGTCATGCGCGGCGCATCCACGGTCTCCGAATATCAGGGCCTGCCGGAGCAGGAAGCCTTCGATATCGAATACTGGCTGCTGGAAGAGGCAAAGCTGCAGCGCATGCCGAAGCCGAAGAGCCTTGCCGGCAAGGTCGCTTTCGTCACCGGCGGTGCCGGTGGCATCGGCCGTGCCACGGCGGCGCGCCTAGTGGGCGAAGGTGCCTGCGTGGTTCTGGCGGATATCGACCAGGCCGCGCTTGACAGCACACAGGCGGATTTCGCCAGGAGATATGGCGCGGACGCGGTGCGCAGCGTCAAGCTCGACGTGACAAAGGAAGATGCCGTCATCTCCACCTTTGCCGAGGCCTGCGTCGAATTCGGCGGAGTCGACATTCTGGTCTCGAATGCCGGCATAGCATCATCGGCACCGATCGAGAGCACCGAGCTTTCGATGTGGAACCGCAATATCGACATCCTCGCGACCGGCTATTTCCTCGTTTCGCGCGAAGCTTTCCGGCTGTTCCGCCGCCAGAATCTCGGCGGCAACGTCGTGTTCGTCGCGTCCAAGAACGGTCTTGCGTCCTCGCCGAACGCCGCCGCCTATTGCACGGCAAAGGCTGCCGAAATCCATCTGGCGCGCTGCCTGGCGCTGGAAGGCGCGGAAGCCGGGATCCGCGTCAATACCGTCAATCCCGATGCCGTGTTGCGCGGCTCGAAGATCTGGAACGGTGAATGGCGCGAGCAGCGCGCAGCCTCCTCGAAGATCGAGGTGGACGATCTGGAGGAACATTACCGCAAGCGCTCGATGCTGAAGCTCAATGTCTTCCCCGAGGATATTGCCGAGGCGATCTACTTCCTGGCTTCGGAGCTTTCCGCCAAATCAACAGGCAATATCATCAACGTCGATGCCGGCAACGCGCAGAGCTTTACGCGGTAGTGGGTGGGAAGCGGCAGCCTCAGGGCCACCCTCGTGGTTCGAGGCCCTGCCGCACTCGCTTCGCTCTTGCGACAGTGCACCTCACTATGAGGGTGGAGTAGCGATTGCGCCGGCTGACGAGGAGATCAGTCCTCACCCTGAGGTGGCCCGCAGGGCCCTCGAAGGGCGAGGGCGGGTGATGGCTTGCAGGGTCATCGCACGGTAACGTTTCGAATGACACATCCGGGAGGAAAGAATGGCCGAGTTTAGAATAGCGCCCGATCTGGTCGCTGGGGAAAACGACAAGCGCGCCGCCGCGTTGAAATCCGATTATGAGGCGCTTGGCGCCGCGCTCGCCCGCCGCGGCATCGATATCGAAGCCGTCACCAAAAAGGTTTCCGAATTTTTCGTCGCGGTCCCGTCCTGGGGCGTCGGCACGGGCGGCACGCGCTTCGCCCGCTTCCCCGGCACCGGCGAGCCGCGCGGCATCTTCGACAAGCTCGACGATTGCGCCGTGATCCATCAGCTCACGCGGGCAACACCGAATGTCTCGCTGCATATTCCCTGGGACAAGGCGGCTCCGCGCGAGCTCAGGGCAAAGGGTGAGGCTCTCGGCCTTGGCTTCGACGCCATGAATTCCAACACGTTCTCCGACGCGCCCGGCCAGGCGCATTCCTACAAGTTCGGTTCGCTGAGCCACGTCGACGCGGCAACCCGCGCCCAGGCGGTTGAGCACAACATCGAATGCATCGAGATCGGCAAGGCACTTGGTTCGAAGGCGCTGACCGTGTGGATCGGCGACGGCTCCAACTTCCCCGGCCAGAGCAATTTCACCAAGGCGTTCGAGCGCTATCTCGCCGCCATGGCGGATATCTACAAGGCACTGCCTGACGATTGGCGGCTGTTTTCCGAGCACAAGATGTATGAGCCGGCCTTCTATTCCACGATCGTTCAGGACTGGGGCACCAACTACCTGATCGCCCAGACGCTCGGCCCCAAGGCGCATTGCCTCGTTGACCTCGGCCATCACGCGCCGAATACCAATATCGAGATGATCGTCGCGCGCCTGATCCAGTTCGGCAAGCTCGGCGGCTTCCACTTCAACGATTCCAAATATGGTGACGACGATCTCGATGCCGGCGCCATCGAGCCCTATCGCCTGTTCCTCGTCTTCAACGAACTGGTCGATGCCGAGCGGCGTGGGGTCAACGATTTCAATCCCGCGCATATGATCGACCAGTCGCACAATGTTACGGATCCGATCGAGAGCCTGATTTCCAGCGCCAACGAGATCCGCCGCGCCTATGCACAGGCGCTGATCGTCGACCGAAAGGCATTGGACGACTATCAGGAGGCAAATGACGCGCTGATGGCGTCGGAGACGCTGAAGCGCGCCTATCGCGCCGATGTCGAGCCGATCCTGGCCGAGGCGCGTCGCCGCACCGGTGGCGCCATCGATCCGGTCGCGACCTACCGTGCGAGCGGCTATCGCCGCAAGGTTGCCGGCGAACGCCCGGCGTCTGTTGCGGGCGGCGGCGGGATCATCTGAGGATCTTATAGTTCCGGCGGAGTGGCGAACGGATCGAGCGATCGGACGTCCATCAACCGGAAGTGCCTCAGATTCCGGGTGAGAACGGTATAATCATGCAGCAGCGCCGTTGCGGCAATGGCTGCATCTTCAAAGCCTGGGTCTCCGCCACGTCCGACAGCTTGATCGAACAGGCGACCGGCGATGCGCGCCGTTGCCGTATCGAATGCAAGAATGCGTTTCCCATAGAGATGAAGGGTAAGATCCAGCCATTCGCCAAGCAGATTGGCTTTCTTGCTGGCGCCTGTCCGATTAGCCTTTGCGATCCCGGTTTCTATTTCAGAGACGGTTACGGCGGATAGGAAGAACTGGTCGGCATGGGCCGCGGTCCATGCCCGAACGGCTTGCGACAGCAGATCTTGCGCATGCAGCGGCGATGTCGCTGAAATGATGTTCGTATCCAGAAGATACATCAGATATCGTCATCGCGTAGCAATCGGCCCGGCTTGCGCACCGGTAAGTCGTCGTCTTCCAATGGCGCGTTGGTCAGCAACCAGCCGAAAGATGGAACCTGCTTCAGCTTTTGATATTCCTCATAGGAAATGACGACGGCAGTACGTTCGCCATGACGCGTAATGATGGATCCATTACCGCCGAGAGCGTCGTCGACGACGGCGGAAAGAGTTGCTTTCGCGTCCTTTAGCTGGATTTCCCTCATGGGTCACCTATATGACTACTATGGTCATAGTATAGGGCCGACTTCGTTCCGTCAACATCGAGCTCAATAGCCGAGCGCCATGCCATCCTTACGATGATCGGATGCGCCGAGCAGGATGCCGCGCTTGTGATCGATCATGATTGCTTGCGCGCCGCCGATCGGTTCATCCGCCCATTCGACGAGGTGGCCGCGTCGCTCCAGATCCCCCTTGGTTTCCTCCGATATGGTCGGCTCGAGCGAGAGCTTGCCGCCGAAGCAGAAACTGCGCGGCTGGTCGCTTGCCTGTTGTGGATCGAGATCGCGATCGAGGATCTGGGTGAGCATATGGGCATGACCGGCTGCCTGATATTGCCCGCCCATGACGCCGAAACTCATACGCACCTTGCCATCTTCCATCAGCATTGCCGGAATGATCGTATGGAAGGGTAGCTTGCCGGGGCCGATGGCGTTCGGATGGCCATGTCTGACGACGAAGCCTGCGCCGCGGTTCTGCAGCAATACGCCCGAGCGAGGCGCATAGATGCCGCTGCCGAAAGCCATGAACACGGAATTGATCAGCGAAATGGCGTTGCCGTCCCGGTCGACGACGGAGACATAGACCGTGTCGCGATGCGTCGGCCCGTCCCAGATTTTGGTGTCGGCGGCACGCTCGAGGCTGATCTTCGCCTGCATGGCGGCGACCGAGCGGTCCGATAGCAACTCCTCGATATCGAAGGTCACATGGTCGGGGTCGCAGATCAGCTGGTCGCGCATGGCGTAACCGGCCTTGGTCGCTTCGGCATGCAGGTGAATGCGGTCGGCCTCGGAGAGCTTGGGATCGCGAAGATCGAAACCGTCGAGAATGCGGGTGATCAGCAGCGCCGCCAGGCCTTGGCCGTTCGGCGGGCATTCCAGCAGATCCCGGCCACGGAACTTGCCGGAAATCGGCGTCGTCTCGAAAGCCTTGTAGTCCGCGAAGTCGCTTTCCTCGTGCAGGCCGCCCAGGGATTGGAGAAGCGTGGTGATCTCCTCAGCCACCGGACCGCGGTAGAACGCGTCCCGGCCATCTCGGGCAACGGCCTTCAGGGTGGCGGCAAGCGCGGGGTTTGCAACGCGGTCGCCGGTACGCGGCGCCTTGCCGTTCGGCAGGAAGTAGGCTGCCGATTGCGGATATTTGGCGACGCGGTCGCTGTAGCGGCGCCAATCGAGTTCGACGCGCGGCGTGACGCAATAGCCTTCTTCCGCAGCCGTGGTCGCCGGAGCCAGCACGCGATCCATGCCTAGCCGGCCATAGGCACTGATCAGCCGGCACCACGCATCGATCGCGCCGGGAATGGTGACGGCATGCGGGCTGTCGTCCGGGATGGCGGTGAAGCCTTTATCGAGGAAATAGTCGAGATTTGCCTTCTTCGGTGCGCGGCCGGAGCCGTTCAGCCCGACCGGTGTGGCGCCGGCAGCGCTGTAGAGCGCGAAGCAATCGCCACCGATCCCGGTCATATGCGGGTCAATGACGGACTGCAGCGCAACTGCGGCAACAGCAGCATCAACGGCATTGCCGCCGGCGCGCAGAATGTCGACGGCGGCGAGCGTTGCCAGTGGGTGCGAAGTCGCGGCCATGCCCTTGTCGGAGATTGCAACCGATCGGCCTGGCTTGAAAAAATCTCGCTGCTGCATGGTCTCGATGCTCTCCATATGTTCCGCTCTCACCCGCGTGTGATGCGGCGCCGTTAGCGTTTTACGGTGTTTTAACAGTCATGGAAGGGATGAACTGATCGGATCGTGATTTTCGGGTTCCCGTTATCGCTTACGAGCTGGAACTAATGGCCAATCGACGAAAATATCTGGATATTTGTCATGTTGGTCTGGCACATTGGGGATCGAACTTAGGTTGTGTGATCGGAACCATGAAGGGCTTGTTCTCGCGATTCGCATGCAGCAGGAGATTACTTTCGAGTGGTCCGACAGCTGGAATTGAGTATTGTCGAGGGCAACGATGCCCTTGATTCATGATTTGATGATCAGCTGATGTCTCGAAGGACAAAGCCTGTTCCGGATAGATGAGGAAAGATGATGACGACTGACATTAACGGTTTTGCCGGACGCCTGAAGCGCCGCGAAAATGGCGGCATGATCTCGGGCTGGGTCGGTATTCCCGACGCGATGCTCGTCAACCATCTGGCGCAGGAAGATTTCGATACCGTCGTGCTGGATATGCAGCACGGCATGTGGGACATGGCATCGGCCGCAAGCGGCATTGCGCATGTCAGGCTTGCCGGCAAGCCGGCGATTGCCCGTATCCCGGTCGGCGACTTCGCCTCCGCATCGCGGCTTCTGGACGCCGGTGCCTCCGCTATCATCGCGCCGATGATCAATTCCGGAGATGATGCGCGCGCCTTGGTGAAGGCGACAAAATATCCGCCGCTCGGCGAGCGCAGCTGGGGGCCTTCGCTCGCACTCAATCATTTCGGCCTCTCCGCCGAAGACTATCTGCAGAGTGCCAATAGCCTGACCGTCACCATCGCAATGGTCGAAACCCGGACGGCGCTCGATGCGATCGATGAAATCCTTGCTGTCGATGGTATCGACGGTATCTTCATCGGCCCGTCGGATCTTTCCATCGCGCTTTCGAATGGCGCCCGGCTTGCCCCCGAGAGCGCCGCGATCGATCAGGCGCTTGCCACCGCGCTTGCACGCTGCCGCGCCCATGGCAAGGTCATCTGCGCCTTCGGCGGCGATGGTGATCGCGCCGGGCAATATCTGAAGCTCGGCCTCGATCTGGTCATCGCCGGCACGGAAACGGCGCAGCTGCGGGCCGGTGCCCGCACGGCCATTCAAGCCGCCCGTAAGATCGCTGGTTCATAACCGGTTTGTTCAGCGAAGCAGCCGCCCGGAAGCATTTCCGGGCGTGCCGCTATATCATCTGCGATGTCGATCCGCAGTTTCGGAGCCGTCGATCTCGACCAGAGCGGCAGGTCCGAAGGATCCGATGAGAGAGCGATGGGTTTTGCTAGTTTACGAGCTTTACGTAACAGGGCCTATACGTCTCTAAACCGCAGCCGCCACCAACGGCCTTTGCCGGCGTGATCGTATTTTGGAGGGCGATCGCTGCGAGCGCGAAGGCAATGATTGTCAAAACGGTTTTGGTATATTTGTCCATGAGCTATTCTTTCAAAAGTGGTGGGCAATGGACTGCACTTTAAAATTGCTTTTATAAATGTCAATTCCAAATAGTTGTATTCGGTAATTCGCGGCCGAACATATGCGCCGACAGCGCAAGCCGGCCTTTCCGTCACAATGAGCGCGGCTGCACGCTTGCATCGTCATCCGCCTGCGGGCATTCTCGCGCCAATATGGCGGAGCGGAATGATTTGTCGAAAGTGCAGGGATTGGCGATAGGACGCGGCTTGCGGCGCGAAGCGGGCCAGCGCGTGACCTTGCGGACGGTTGCGACAGCCCTCGGCCTTTCGGTCACGACCGTCAGCCGCGCCTTGAAGGAAGGTCCCGAGGTTAATCGGGAGACGATCGAGCTGGTCAAGCGGGCGGCAAGCGAGCTCGGCTACCGCCCCAATCTCGGCGGCATCAATCTTCGCACCGGCAAGACCCACGCCATCGGCATCGTGCTGCCATTCGGGCGCGAGGGCGAGATGAACATCGTCGTCGCCTCGCTGATCGAGGGCGCCTCGCGCTACATGAAGGCGCGCGGCTACCGGACGACGATCGTACCGCAATTGCAGGCGGATGACCCGCTCGCGACAGTGCGCGACATCGTCGAAGAAGGATCGGTCGACGGCATCATCATCACGCATACGACCCCGCAGGATGACCGCGTCAAATATCTGCTCGAGGTCGGCATGCCCTTCGTCACCTTCGGCCGAACCGAGCTTCTGAGCGCTCATCCGAGCATCGACCTCGACCATGAAGTGATCGGCGCGGAGGCGGCGCGTCTGCTTCTGGATGCCGGACACCATATGCCGCTGCTGATCGCGCCCAGTCATGAATTCACCTACAGTCTGCAATTCGTTCGCGGCTGGCGCAGGACCTTTGCCGAACGCCATCTGAACGTTCCGGACGACTGCATCCATTTTACCACCGCGACCCCCGATAATGGTCGCGAGATGGCAAAGCGCATCGCCGCGCAGAAACCCGAAGCGACCGCCGCCTTCGTGGCGAGCGAGGAGGCGGCGCTCGGCTTCCTTGCCGGCTTGCGCGATGCCGGTCGGCAGGCCGGCAGGGACTTCGCTCTGATCACCTATGGCGGCACGGCGCTGCCGGACTTCTTCAATCCGCCGCTCAGCACGTTCCATTATTCGAACCACGCCATAGGCGAGCGTTTGGCCGGCTTCCTGCATCGGGCGATCGCCGGCGAAGATCCGGCTGACCTCCGCGAGGTCGTCCGCGCCGTCTTCGTCGATCATCAGAGCCAGACCCTTCACGCTTGAAACGATGACGTAGCTCGCAATGTGAGCAGATTTCCGGAAGATATTCGTAACGTTACGAATTTCGTTTTTGCCTCAGATCGGCAAGGATGAGCTAGAAAATATGAAGTTGACAGATGGACCGTTTTTCATAATCGTAACGTTACGGATTGCCAAAATCGAGCTGGGAGGCTCGTCGGCAAATCGCCGCGGAGCTGCCGTGGACAGGTGGCTGCAATCCAAGGGAGGATGACGTGAGCGGAGACTCGTTTTTTTTCGGATCGCCGATTTGGACCTTCAATTGGAACCCGCCCTATCAGGCGTCGCTCAGGCGGCTTTCACGCACCGGCTGCAAGGGTTTCGAACTGACTGCATGGTCGGTGGATATGCTGAGCTACTATACGGCCGAAACCATTCGCGAATTGAAGGCAATCGCTGACGGAGAGGGACTGGTTCTCACCAACTTCTTCTTCAATCTGCCGTTCAACTGCGCCGCGAATGCCGCCGTTTCCACAGTCGATCTCGATGGCTACAGGCGTGGGATAGACGTCGCTGCCGCCATCGGCACGCCGATCGTCACCAGCATGACGCCCTATCCATTTCAGTCCGACGTCAAGCCGATCCTGCAGCGGCCGATTTCGCAGGAATGGGGCGCGACGGTCGAGCCGCAATGGGACTGGACAGGCGAATATGATGCCGTCGTCGACGGTTTCGCCAGGGCTTGCGAAATTGCCGCCTCCGCCAATTTGCGCGTCGCGATCGAGCCGCATCCCTATCGCTGGGTCAGTTCCGGCCAGGGCATGCTGCGCCTGATCGAGCGCACCGGCGCTGCCAACCTCGGCCTGAATTTCGATCCAAGCCATCTCTTTCCGGCCGGCGACATGCCGCATTATGTCGTGCTGGCGCTCGGCAATCGCATCTTCAACACGCATTTTTCCGACAATGAGGGCCATACCAACGCGCATTGGCGTCCGGGACGCGGCAAGATCGATTGGAAGGCGATCTTCTCAGCACTTCGGGCCATCGGTTATTCCGGCCCGATCACGCTGGAGCTCGAAGATGCGCCGGGAGCATCGCACTGGACGCATTTCCGCGAAGCGACGGCAGAATTCGACGACGAGATGCGCCGTGGCATGGACTATCTGCGCGCTGTAGCCGCTGAACTCGATATCACCATTTCGTAAGAGGCAAATCCAAATGAGCAACGAGCCCGTGAAAGTCGGCATCGTCGGCGCCGGCAATATCAGCGCCACCTACGTCGCAACCCTGCACATGTTCGATTTCATCCGCGTGAAGTCGGTCCACGATCTCTATGACGCATCGGCGCGCAAACTCGCTGAGCAGTTCGGCATCGAAGCCGTGGCACTCGACGCGATGCTCTCCGATCCGGAAATCGGCCTGATCATCAACCTGACGACGCCGGTCTCGCACTATGCCATCAGCAAGAAGGCGCTGCTTGCCGGCAAGCATGTCTATTCGGAAAAGCCGCTTGGCATCTCCATGATAGAGGCGGAGGAGCTGATGGCGATCGCGCGGGCAGGGAGCCTGCGGCTTGGCTGCGCTCCCGACACCTTCCTCGGCGGCGGGCACCAGCTGACGCGTCGGCTGCTCGACGAAGGGCGCATCGGCAAGACGATTTCCGCGACCGCCATGCTGTTGCTTCCCGGCCATGAGCACTGGCACCCCAATCCTGCCTTCTTCTACGGCCGCGGCGGCGGGCCGATGCTCGATGTCGGCCCCTATTACGTCACCAACCTGATCGCGCTGCTCGGCCCCGTACGCGAGGTCTTCGGCACGGCGAAGATCACCCGTATCGAACGCACAGTAAAGACGGATCCGCATCGCGGCGAAACGATCAAGGTCTTGGTGCCGACGCATCTGACGGGTGTGATGGAATTCCATAGCGGCGCGACTGTCACCATCGCCACCAGCTTCGACGTCATCAAGCACAGGCACAATCAGATCGAGCTTTACGGTTCCAAAGGCACCATGGTGACGCCAGATCCGAACAATTTCACCGGCAAGGTCGAGATATTCCGCGATGGTGACGATGCATGGCGGGAGATTCCGGTCGACCATCCCTATACGGAGGGCATGCCCGGCCATCTCGGCCTGCGCGGATTGGGCGCGGCTGAAATGGTGGATTCCCTTCGCTCGGGGCGCCCACATCGCGTATCGTCGGAGCTTGCCTTCCACGCATTGGAGGTCATGACCGCCTTCGAACGCTCCGCCCAGTCACGCGGCGTGGTTGCAATCCATAGCAGCTGCGGCCGTCCGGATCCGATAGCGCGCACAATTAATGAGGGACGTTTCGCATAAGCTGCGCTATAGAGTTGGAACGTGCAGCCCTTTCGGGCTGCGGGTTTGACGAAGGGGCAATGTCTGGGGAGGCATTGCGTACTTGCCGCGGGGAACGGAGGCCCGGCGGCATGGCTTTGGAGGATTGCAGAATTCGGCATCCGATATCGGGGGACGGCGGCTGAGCACAGGCGTTTGGAGAACGTTATCAAAGGAGGAGGAACATATGCGCAAGTTGATGATGGCATTGGTCGGCGCCACGGCGCTGGTCGCGGCGAGCGTGACCGGCGCTCTGGCGGAAGGCAAGAAAGCTGAAGTCCTGCATTGGTGGACCTCCGGTGGCGAAGCCGCCGCCGTGAAGGAACTGGCCAAGGCCTTCAACGCCGCCGGCGGCGAATGGGTGGATACCGCAATTGCCGGCTCCGGCTCGACCGCCCGTCCGATCGGCATCAACCGCATCATCGGCGGCAACCCGCCGACGGCCATGCAGTTCAACACCGGTACGCAGATGAACGAACTGGCCCAGCAAGGTCTGCTGCGGCCGCTCGACGATCTTGCCAAGGAACAGGATTGGAAATCCGTTCTGACGCCGGCCTTCTATCAGGCCATTCAATTTCAGGGCCATATCTACGGCGCGCCGATCAATGACCACGGCCAGAACTGGGTCTTCTATTCCAAGGCCGTCTTCACCAAGGCCGGCGTAACGGAAGAGCCGAAGACCTGGGACGAAATGTTTGCCGCACTCGACAAGATCAAGGCTGCCGGCCTGATCCCGGTTGCCGTCGGCGGGCAGCCCTGGCAGCTGCAGTCGATGTTCAACGCCATCCTTCTCGGCGAAGGCGGCAAGGATCTCTACGCCAAGGTCTGGAAGGACCTCGATACGGACGCGGTCAAGTCCGACAAGTTCAAGCACGTGGCGGAAGTCTTCGCCAAGCTGCGCAATTATCAGGACCCGGGCAGCCCGAACCGCGACTGGAACGTTGCAACCGGCATGCTGGTCGACGGCAAGGCCGGCATCCAGTTCATGGGCGACTGGGCCAAGGGTGAATTCATCCACGCCGGTCTCGTCGCCGACAAGGATTTCGGCTGCATCCTCGGGCCGGGCGAATCCAACTTCATGATGGGCGGCGACATCTTCGTCTTCCCGGGTCTGAAGGACAAGACCGCCACCGACGCCCAGACGCTGCTGGCAACGGTCATCATGTCGAAGGAAGGCCAGCTTGCCTTCAATTCCAAGAAGGGTTCCGTGCCGGTACGTCTCGACGTCGATACGTCCAAGCTCGATGCCTGCGCCCAGAAGGGCCTGACCGCGCTCAAGGATCCGAGCCGCCAGATTCTTGCACCGGATGTGCTCACGGCGCAGGACATCGTTCAGACGGAACAGGATTTGGTTGCCCAATATTGGACCACGCCCAGCATGACGACCGACCAGTTCGCCGCGCAGTTTGCACAGGTGATTGAACAGGCGAAGTAAGCCTCGATCGACATCCATGCGGCGGCAGGCAGCCCCTGCCGCCGGCTTCCATGAATGCTGAGGAGGAGCGCGCCATGAACACCCCAGACACGAGTGCCGCCGCTGTGTCAGCGGCTGTCGCGCCCGCGAGCGTCAGCCGCAGGAAGATGCATTTTTCGCCCTATGTGGCGCTGTTCCCGGCTTTTGCCATCGTGCTTCTCGCTTATGTCGTCACCGTCGTCTGGAATATCTGGATATCGTTCACGGACAGCAAGGTGCTGCCGGTCAACATCTTCGTCGGCGCGAAGCAGTATGACCGGCTGTTTTCGACGGCGCGCTGGCTGCTGTCGCTGCAGAATGTCGTCGTCTTCGGCGTGCTTTTCATCGCCGGCTGCCTGATCCTCGGCTTTCTACTGGCCGTCGCGCTCGATCAGAAGGTCCGCTTCGAAAATACCTTCCGGACGATCTTTCTCTATCCCTTCGCCATGTCCTTCATCGTCACCGGGCTGGTCTGGCAATGGATCATGAACCCGACGCTCGGCCTGCAGAAGGTTGCGGACAGCATCGGCTTCACCTGGTTCCGCTTCGACTGGATCGTCCAGAGCGATCTTGCCCTTTACGTCATTGTGCTTGCCGGCATCTGGCAATCGTCCGGCCTTGTCATGGCGATCATGCTGGCGGGCCTGCGCGGCGTCGACCGCGAATTGTGGAAGGCGACGCGCATCGACGGCGTACCGAGCTGGCGCGTCTATCTTCATATCGTCATCCCGATCCTCAGGCCGACGATCATCACCGCCAGCGTGCTTCTGGCGATCGCCGTGGTCAGGGTCTATGAACTCGTGCTGGCGACCACCGGCGGCGGTCCGGGGATATCGACCGAAGTGCCCGGGAAATTCATCATGGATTACCTCTTCGGGCGCGGCAATATCGGCCTTGCGACCGGGGCGTCGACGGTGATGTTCGTTACCGTGGTCATCCTGGTGACGCCCTGGCTCTACTATGAATATTTCCGTGAAAAGCCGAGGGGGAACTGATGACGACGCCATCTTCCGTCGCTGGTGCCATGCAGGGTCCAACCGGGCGCAAGCCGCAGCATCTGACCCCCGGTCGCATCGGCCTTTATCTCTTTCTCGTCATCGCGGCCCTGTTCTTCCTGCTGCCGCTTTATGTGATGCTTGTCACCTCGTTCAAATCCATGCCCGAGATCCGGCAGGGTAATATCTTCGCCTTCCCGCAGATGTGGACGGCGGATGCCTGGGTGCAGGCGTGGAGCACGGCCTGCACCGGGCTTGAATGCGGCGGCATCAGCGTCGGCTTCTGGAACTCTGTGAAGATCCTGATCCCGAGCATGATCCTGTCGATCCTGATCTCGTCGCTCACCGGCTACGCGCTGTCCTTCTGGCGGGTCAAAGGCGCAAACGTGCTCTTTGCCATCCTGCTGCTCGGCGCCTTCATCCCCTATCAGGTGTTCATCTATCCGCTGGTCTTGATCTATCGCGATATCGGCATCTATTCGACGCTGCCCTGCATCATCATCACCCACACGGTCTTCGGCCTGCCGGTTCTGACGCTCTTGTTTCGCAACTATTATTCCAGCTTGCCGATGGAGCTCTTCAAGGCGGCCCGCATCGACGGCGCCGGGCTTTGGCAGATCTTCTTCCGGCTGATGATCCCGATGTCGATCCCGATCCTGGTGGTGGCGGCGATTCTGCAGGTGACCGGCATCTGGAACGACTTCCTCTTCGGCGTCGTTTTCGCCGGCCGGGAAAACTTCCCCATGACGGTTCAGCTCAACAACATCGTCAACTCGACCCAGGGTGAGAAGCTCTACAACGTCAACATGGCGGCGACCATTCTCACCGCCCTGGTTCCGCTGATCGTCTATTTCGGCTCGGGTCGCTGGTTCGTGCGCGGCATCACCGCTGGTGCAGTCAAGGGATAGTTCATGGCCAATGTTTCCATTCGCGAACTCGCAATCGATTTCGGCAGCGTCAACGTCCTGAAATCGCTCAATCTCGAGATACAATCGGGCGAGTTCATCGTACTGCTCGGCCCCTCCGGCTGCGGCAAGTCGACCTTGCTCAATGCGATTGCCGGGTTGACCGATATTACTGACGGCCAGATCTGGATCGGCGACAGGAACGTCACCTGGGAGGAGCCGAAGGATCGCGGCATCGGCATGGTGTTCCAATCCTACGCGCTCTATCCGACGATGACGGTGGAGGGAAATCTCTCCTTCGGGCTGCGCATCGCCGGCATGGCGAAGGACGAGATTGCCCAGCGTGTCGACCGCGCCGTGCAGATCCTGCAGATCGATCCCCTGCGCAAGCGGCGGCCGGGCGAATTATCAGGCGGTCAGCGCCAGCGCGTCGCCATCGGTCGCGCCCTGGTGCGCGATGTCGATGTCTTCCTGTTCGACGAGCCCCTGTCCAACCTCGACGCCAAGCTTAGAACCGAATTGCGCGTCGAGCTGAAGCGCCTGCATAGCGGCCTTGGCTCCACCATGATCTATGTGACGCACGACCAGATCGAGGCGCTGACGCTTGCCGATCGTATCGCCGTCATGAGCGGCGGCGTCATCCAGCAATTCGGCACGCCGAAGGAAATCTACCGGCGTCCGGTCAATCGCTTCGTTGCCGGCTTCGTCGGTTCGCCCTCGATGAATTTCCTGTCTGGGCAGGTGACGAGCAATGGCGGCGTACCGGCCTTCACATTGCCCGATGGCCGCAAGATCGATCTTAGCGGCTATGGGTTTTCCGGCACGCCTGGCGAAGGCCGCAAGGCGACGCTCGGCGTTCGGCCCGAGCAGATGCAGTTCCAGCCGGCAGGCGGACGGGCCGCGAGCGTGCCGGCAACCTTCACCATCGTCGAGCCCATGGGCTCGGACAATCTGATCTGGGGCCAGGTCGGCAGCGAGACGCTGTCGGTGCGCATCGATGCCGACGAGGATGTCGCGCTCGATCGCGAGCAGCCGGTCTATTTCCAGCCGACGCTCGCGTCGCTGTTTGGCGAAGACGGGCAGCGTCTATAAAACCCAGCGTCTATAAAACATCGTGCCGCGCATTCGACGGAGCGCGGCACAATTTTCATGCCTTGACTTCAAAGACCATGTTGAACGGCGTTTCGGTCGCCTTGCGGAAATGCGAATAGCCAGCATCCATGGCAACCTTGCGCAACTTCAATTCTCCGGCTTGCGCGCCCAGACCCAGCCCGACTTCCTGCGACAGCGAGGCCGGCGTGCAGATCATCGTCGATGCGCCGTAGTAGACACGGCCGATGGGGTTGAGATTGTCCTTCAGGCAATCATGGGCAAAGGGCTCGACAATCATCCAGGTACCGTCGTCGGCAAGGCTTTCCTTGACATGTTTGCCGGCACCAACCGGATCGCCCATGTCATGCAGGCAATCGAACATCGCCACGAGATCGTAGCCGGCGGCCGGGAAATCCTTGGCGCTTGCCTGCTCGAACGTGATGCGTCCGTCGACGCCCGCTTCCTTCGCGGCAGCTTGCGCCCGTTCGATGGAGGGCAGATGATAATCGAAGCCGAAGAAGGTCGAGTTCGGATAGGCCTGTGCCATTAGGATGGTCGAGGCGCCGTGGCCACAGCCGACATCGGCAACGGCAGCGCCAGCCTGAAGCTTTTCATGCAGTCCGTCCAGCGCCGGTATCCATTCCGTAACGAGATGGCTGTTGTAGCCTGGCCGGAAGAACCGCTCCGTGCCGCGGAACAGGCAGGCGCTGTGCTCATGCCAGCCGAGGCCGCTGCCGGTCTTGAAGGCATTGGCGATCTTCGGCTCATCCATCCACATGGATTGAACCACGTCGAAGGCGCCGGTGAAGAAGGCGGGGCTATTTTCCTCCGCAAACACCATGGCCTGTTCCGGCGTCAGGTAGAAGCGCTCGGCCTCGTCGTCATAGCTGACGTAATCGGCCGCCGCCTGTGCCGACAGCCATTCGCGCACATAGCGCTCTTTTACGCCGACCTTGTCGGCAAGTTCCGCCGACGTCATCGGTGTTCCGTCCGCCATCGCCTTGAACAGACCCAGATGGTCCCCAAGTGTCACCAGCACACCCGAGACCGCCGCGCCGACATCGCCGACAAGACGCCCAACCAAGGCATCGAGTTTCTGCATATCAGGTTCGCGCATGACATCCTCCTCCCAGAATTGATGTAGCGTTCCGTCCGTTATATTCGGAAGCTTCAAAATACTCCTGGGCGCAGGGGTAAGCAATGGCGCAGCGTGGCAAAGTAATACTTGCCACGCTGATGGAGATATAGATTATTATTTTGATTTAATTGAGGTTTTCTATCGAAGACGCCGCGATTTCTCAGCCGGCGCGAGCCAGTTCTTTTTCCAAAATGGAAATAAAACGCGGATCATCCGCAGTTATATCCGGAGCAAAACGGGCGGCAACCTTGCCATCGCGGCCGATGAGGAATTTTTCGAAATTCCAGACGATGCCGCCGTCTTGTCCGGTTTCAAGGCCGTGTTTCGCCAGCCGTTCACGCATCGGTCCGTCTCCGATCGTCTCGCCGCCGGAAGCGATCAGGTTGTTATAGAGCGGATGGCGTTCCTCGCCGGTAACAGTGATTTTGGAGAACATCGGGAACTGCACATCGTAGGTCAGCGTGCAGAAGCTCAATATTTCGTCGTTGGTGCCTGGCTCCTGGCCTTTGAAGTCGTTTGCGGGGAAGCCGGCAATGACAAAGCCTTCGTCACGCTTGTCCTCGTAAAGCTTTTCCAATCCTTCGTACTGCACCGTCAGGCCGCATTTGGACGCGACGTTGACGACCATGATGACCTTGCCGCGATAGTCGGCAAGCGTCGTATCGCTGCCGTCGATCCTCTTTACCGGAATATCGAGCACGCTGTCTGTCATTTTATTCAACTCCAAAATGATTTGGATTTACCCTATAGTACGCTGCGATCCTAAAGTACACTACAATATCAATATGTTGCGTTGACGGACGGAGTGTCTCGGTCACGCGACGCCAGTCGGACTCCGTATCGGGTGGCACGCCTGGGATGTATCCCATCACCATCAGGCCATCGGCAGTCGAGATCGGCACCGGACAGATGTCAGCACCCGACTACGCGCAGAGATCTTGCCTTGAAAATCCTCTTGCATTTACGGGGGTGTCCACGGATGTTCAGAATCTCGCAAGGCTGCCTCTTCTTCAGATTCGCTCGTTAGCAAGAAACTGCCGAAATCGCTCGGATTTGGGATGCTTGAACAATTCCGCCGGCTCGCCCGTTTCTTCAATGACGCCCTTGTGAAGAAAAACGACTTTATTGGACACATCTCGCGCAAACGCCATTTCATGCGTGACGACCAGCATGGTTCGGCCTTCCTCGGCGAGGGAGCGCATCACTTTCAGGACCTCACCGACGAGCTCAGGGTCAAGCGCGGACGTCGGCTCATCAAAGAGCATCACCCTGGGCCGCTGCGCGAGAGCCCGGGCGATCGCAGCGCGTTGCTGCTGACCTCCAGATAGATGCGCTGGATAGAAGTTTCGCTTGTCGGCGATCCCGACCCGTTCGAGCAGCGCTTCTGCTTCCGCGATGCATTCGGCGCGGTCGCGTTTCTGAACGTGCACCGGCGCCTCGATTACATTCTCCAAAATGGTCATGTGTGACCAAAGATTGAAGCTCTGAAACACCATGCCGATGTGTTCGCGCAGCCGATCGACCTGCCTGCGGTCGGCGGGCTCGGTCTTATGGCGCCCCTTTTTCAGGGAGAACATCTCGCCGCCGATGCGTATCTCGCCACTGTCAGGCACCTCAAGCATATTGATGCATCGGAGCATCGTCGATTTTCCGGAGCCGGAAGAGCCCAGGATCGATATAACGTCGCCTTCGTGGGCTTCCAGCGAAACGCCTTTCAGAACCTCCAGCGGGCCGAAGCATTTTCTGAGGTCTTTGACCGAAACGGCAGCGCTCTTTTGTATGTTATCGCTGACCAAGACTGTTCCCCTGACGGACATGCGCACTCCCGTTAAGTGTTAGGGTGAGGCGGCATGCGCATATGTGGCGAAAGCCAAAATTCGACCACCATGAGCATACGCGCAACGACGAAATTGATCGCAAGGTAAATCGCCCCCGCGACGATGAAGATTTCGAAAGCCCGAAAGCTGTCCGCGATCAATTTTCCCGCGAGACCGGTGACTTCCATGATGGTGATGACAGAGGCAAGCGCCGTTGCCTTGACCATCAAGATGATCTCGTTGCCATAGGCAGGCAGCGCGTGCCTTATGGCAATCGGAAGAATGATCCGCCTGAACAATAGAATGCCCGACATGCCACAAGCGCGTGCGGCCTCAACCTGTTGCATGGAAACAGCCTGCAGGCCGCCTCGAAAGATTTCGCTACAGTAGGCGGCTGTATTCAGTGTCAGCGCCAACACGGCACACCAATAAGGCTCACGGAAGAACCACCATACACCGAGGTCCTGCAGCCCATGCCGGAATTGACCAAGGCCGTAGTAAATCAGGAACATCTGGACAAGGAGAGGTGAACCTCTGAACACGAAGACGTAGGCGCGGGTTATGGCTCGGCCGACGGTGCCGCCGATCACTGCAAAGAGCGCGATGGCTAGCGCCAGGATACTCCCCGCCAGGATGGATGTGACCGCAAGCTCGATGGTTAGCGGCAAGCCGGTCAGAAGAGTGAAGAACGTTTCCCTGATGAAGCTGATATCCATCACAAGGCCCTCCTTATCCCTTGAGCTGTTCGCGCTTCCATTCTCCTGAACAGAATCGAAGAGAACCAGGTGATGACGAGATAAAGGACGACCGCCGTCAGGTAGAATTCAAACGGGCGGCGTGTGGATCCGGCGGCGATTTGCGATTGTCGGAGGAGCTCGACAAGCCCCGTCACGGAGATCAATGCCGATTCCTTCAGTACAAGTTGCCAGGTGTTTCCAAGGCCCGGAATGGCGTATCGAAGCACGAGTGGTGCGATGATGCGCCTGAACTTGGGCCACGGCCGCATGCCAACGGCGCTGGCCGCTTCAATCTCGCCGCGCGCAACCGATCTGAAAGCGCCACGAAAGACCTCGGCCTGATAGGCCGCCGAGACAACGCCAAGTGCCAGGGTTCCGGTCAGGAAAGCCGGCATTCCGATAAATCCATGATAACCGAACAGGCCGCCGACAGATCCGAGCAGCGAGCTTCCGCCAAAATAGAAAAGGTAGATGATCAGAAGGTCCGGCACGCCGCGGAGAACCGTGGTGTAGCAGTCGGCAAGCCAACGAATGGCCATGTGCGGCGACAACTGCATGAAGGTAATAACCGAGCCGAGGACCGTTCCAGCCAGGAAGCCGCACACGGAAACGCCAATTGTCATGGCGGCGGCCGCCAGAAGGAGCGAACCCCAGCCTGTCTGTCCGACGCCGATGAGTGCCAGATAACTATCGATAAGCTCCATGCGTGAACCTCTTTGTGAAAGCTTGGCTTTGGCTCAGTCGGCAGTTCGCCGATGCGCCCAAATGCGCTGGAGCTTCGACATGTTCTTGAGCGAGCTTTGCACATGCGCGCGCGCTGCATTTGCAGCGGCCTCGCGGTCGCGTGCACAGATAGCGTCCGCAATTGCCCGATGCTCATCGAGATCCGTGTGCTCGAGATCGACCCAAAGAACCTCGAGCCACAGAGCCAAACGAAGCTGCTGATAAACTTGGTCGGTCACTCTTACGAGAGCCTCGTTGCGAGTCGATTCCACGATGACTCGATGGATATAAAGTCCAAGGTCGAGGTTACGGGCGGCGTCGGACGGCGCCTCATTGGTCGTCTCCTTAAGCTCCATCATCTGGGCGATTACGCTTCGAAGCCGATCGAGGTCTTCTTCAGTCGCCATCTCGCAGGCAAGCTGCGCCGCGCAAACATCGAGTGCCTCGCGGACAACCAGCAAATTGCAGAATTTGGTGACGTCCAGATCGGTGACCGTGTATCCGAGGTTTCGTTGTCCGACGATCAACCCTTCCTCTTCAAGCTTCATCAACGCTTCGCGCAACGGCGTTCGGCTGACGCCAAAGCGCTTCGCAAGTGTGTTTTCCGACAGGCGCTCGGAAGGGCGTAGTTGGCCGCTGAGGATCAGGTCCTTCAGCTGCGAGTATGTGCTCTCACGTAAAGAGCCTCGCTGTTCCGTTTTGGTCGATGCCAATCAATTCCCTTTCCATGTTTTCGCGCGTTCGGCGGGTCCTGCCGGTGGCACCATAACTTTTTCCCTCTTGCTTGATCAAGGAGAATACGATTATGTATACAATGTTGACCACAACAAGCAATGGCCTTTCGCCTGCATTTTGGAAGCGGCTTGAAATGTGGGTGCAAGACAAATGGAGGCCCGATGTCAGAGATTCTAAATCTGGAAGAACTGCGGGAGCGCTTTTCGAACGCTTCAGGCGGTGAGATGTTCGATCCGGAGTTCCGAAAGGTTGCCGAATTGGTCTTCGGGGATGGCGACAGCCGTCAGGCTCCTTATTGCGGCATACCAACGCTTCTGAAGGCTCCTTATCGTCCTGATGCGTCGCCCGATTTTGCGGGCATCGACATCGCGCTTTTCGGAATACCAATGGATCTTGGCGTGACGAACCGATCAGGCGCGCGGTTTGGGCCGCGAGCCGTTCGCAACGTCGATCGGGTCGGCCCTTATGAACATGTGTTGCGAGCCGTTCCGACCGCCCATGCGCGGGTCGCCGACGTAGGCGATGTTCCGTTCAGGAGCCGCTTTGATCTCGCCGCATCCCATGAGGATATCGAGCGATTTGTCCTCGACGTGGTCAAGGCGGGCGTTGTGCCTCTGGCGGTCGGTGGCGACCACTCGATCGGTCTTCCCATTCTCAGGGCTGTCGGCAAGGATCGACCGGTGGGGATGATCCATATCGATGCGCATTGCGACACCGGGGGTTCCTTTGAGGGGTGCAAATTCCATCATGGCGGCCCCTTCCGCCAGGCTGTTCTTGACGGTGTGCTGGATCCGCGGCGGACGGTTCAGATCGGCATTCGCGGAAATTCGGAATATCTATGGGAGTTCTCGTATGCGTCCGGCATGACCGTCATCCATGCGGAAGAGGTCGGCGACGTCGGCATAGGGGCCGTCATCGCAAGGGCGAGGGAAATCGTCGGCTCGGGTCCGACCTATGTCAGCTTCGACGTCGATTCCCTCGATCCAGCATTTGCGCCCGGTACGGGAACGCCTGAAGTCGGTGGACTGACCTCCGCCCAGGCACTGGGAATTCTGCGTGGTCTTGCAGGATTGAACATAGTTGGCGGCGACGTCGTTGAGATCGCTCCACAGTACGATCCGACAACGAACACAGCGCAAATCGCGGCGCAGGTTTTATTCGAACTCCTCTGCCTGACGGCGGAGGCAATCAAGATTCGCGCGTCCTAGCGGCTGAAGCTGGGCGTTGCGAAGGCTGCAACCGTCCTGTCCGCAAAAGGGCAGGGCGCAACAAAAAGGGGAATGCAACATGCAATTATCAAAACTCTTGCTGACATCAGTCTTACTGGGCGTCATCTCCGCTGGCGCTGCCACCGCAGAGACAAAGCCGACCGAAATCACCATTGCGACGGAAGGCGCATACGAACCGTGGAACTTCACCGGACCCGACGGCAAGCTTGCCGGGTTCGAGATCGATCTTGCCAACGACCTTTGCGCTCGCATGAAGATCAAGTGCACGATCGTCGCCCAAGATTGGGACGGTCTCATTCCGTCGCTCAATGCGAAAAAGTTCGATGCCATCATGGCCTCGATGATCGTTACCGATAAGCGTCTTGCCGTCATTTCGTTCAGCGAGCCCTATGCTCCGACTGCGGCGGCCTTCATGGTCGACAAGACCGGTCCGCTCGCAAATCTGCCCGGTACGGGGACCACGGTGGATCTTGCCGGAGACAAGGCGAAGGTCGAGCAGGAATTGCAGCCTCTTCGGGACGCCCTCAAAGGCAAGGCAGTCGGCGCCCAGGTATCGACGGCGAATGCTGCCTTCCTCGATACTTACTTCAAGGGCGTCGTCGATCCGAGGCAATACAAGACCGTCGAGCAGCATGATCTCGATCTCCAGGCCGGTCGCATCGACGCAGTCGTTGCGCAGAAGACATCACTGACCGCGACGCTCGGAAAGGATGACTTCAAGGACTACAAGATTGCCGGTCCGACCTTCAAGGGCGGGGTCTTCGGGCAGGGTATCGCAGCCGGACTTCGCAAGGAGGATACAGTCTTGAAGTCGATGTTCGATGCGGCGATCGAAGCGGCGAAAGCGGACGGCACGATCAACAAACTTGCCCAGAAATGGATCAAGACCAGTCTTGATTGATTAAGCGCTGACGTTCTCATTTCGACAAAAATGGCGGCCGGTGCACCCAAAGGCCTCACCGGCTGACCGGCAGAGCTCTGCCAACCAATCGCTATCGAAACACATAGGCTATTTGGAGAACCATTGTGACCATCCTTCTCAATTCCCTTGAAGCTCGGGACGCCGCGTTCGTTCTTCATCCCTACACCAACGCGTCGCAACATCTGAAGGACGGTCCGTTGGTGATTGCGAGGGGCGAGGGAATCCATATCGTCGATAGCGAAGGCAATAAATATATTGAAGGTCTTGGCGGGCTGTTTTGCGCGTCGCTCGGTTTTAGCGAGCAGCGTCTGGTGGATGCCGCAATTCGCCAAATGAAGGAACTGCCGTTCTATCATAGTTTCGGCGGCAAATCGCATGAGACGGCCATCGAGCTGGCCGACAGGCTCATCCAGCTTTCTCCGGTCCCGATGTCGAAGGTGTTCTTTGCCAATTCGGGTTCCGAGGCCAATGACACGGCTATGAAACTTGTCTGGTATTATCACAATGCGATCGGCATGCCGGAAAAGAAGAAGATTATCTCGCGTATGCGCGCCTACCACGGCGTGACCATCGCCTCGGCAAGCCTGACGGGCCTCCCCAACAATCACCGTGATTTCGATCTGCCGATCGACCGCGTGCTGCATACGGATTGCCCGGAATTCTATCGCTACGGCCAGCCGGGTGAGACGGAAGAGGAATTTGCCACACGCTGCGCGGAATCGCTTGAGAGGCTGATCCTTGCAGAAGGCCCGGAAACAATCGGTGCATTCTTCGCCGAACCGCTTATGGCATCGGGTGGCTGCATCGTTCCGCCGCCAACTTACTACGAGAAAATCCAGGCAATTCTGAAGAAATACGACGTGCTGCTGATCGCGGACGAGGTGATCTGCGGCTTTGGCAGGCTCGGGACGATGTTTGGTTCCGAAAGCTTCGGGCTGCAACCCGACATGATCGTGATGGCAAAGCAGCTTTCGGCAGCCTACCAGCCAATCTCAGCACTGATGATCAACGAAAAGATCCAGTCTGCGATCGTTTCCGAGAGCGAGAAAATCGGAACCTTCGGGCATGGCTTCACCTATAGCGGCCATCCGGTCGCCACGGCCGTCGCGCTGGAAACCCTCAAGATATACGAGGAACGAGACATAGTCGGCCATGTCCAGAACGTAGCGCCGTTGTTTCAGCGCCGGCTGCATGATCTCAGCGCGCATCCGCTCGTTGGCAATGCCCGTGGTCGGGGTCTGATCGGGACGCTTGAGCTCGTTCGCAACAAGGACACGAAGGAGGCGTTCAATCCAGCCCACGGGATCGCTATCCACGCCGGACGAAGAGCGCAGGTCCACGGCGTCATCACCCGGGCATTAGGCGACAATTACTCGCTGTGCCCGCCGCTGATCATCACCGAGGCGCAGATCAACGAGTTGTTCGACCGCTCCACCCGAGCGCTTGATGACACCTATGCCTGGGCCAGGGCGAATGGATTGTACTGAGGAAAGATTGAAGATGCGCAATTTTGAAACTCCGGGACGATCGATCGCCGTCGGGCGCAATGGGATGGCGGCGACATCCCATCCAATGGCCACGTTGACCGCAATCGAGATACTGAAGAGCGGCGGCAAGGCGATTGATGCTGCTGTCGGCGCTTGTGCAGTTCAATGTGTTGTCGAAGCGGGCTCTACCGGCGTGGGTGGTGACTGCTTTGCACTGCTGACGGCAAATGGCAACGACCAGGTCGTGGCCTATAACGGCTCGGGACGGACGCCTGCTGCGGCAAAATACGAATGGTACAAGGACAACGACATAACCACCATCGACCGGTCATCGCCCCATGCCGTGACAATTCCGGGCGCGGTGGATGCATGGACGCGCCTCGTCGCCGACCACGGCAGGATGCCGATCGCGGAGGTACTTGCTCCCGCAATCGCGCTGGCGCGGGACGGCTATGGGATCACACCGAGAGTGGCAGCCGACATTTCAAACCAGCGAGACTTGCTGCTACGTGATCCGTCGACCCGTCGCATCTTTTTGACCGACGATCAGGTTCCGGCTGTCGGATCGGTCCAACGTCAGCCTGAGCTTGCGCAGACGCTGGAAGCGATCGGGATCTCGGGCCGTGACGGGTTCTATCGCGGTCCAGTCGCCGAGGACATGCTGGCCAAGCTGAGGTCGCTGGGCGGCTTGCATACCGCAGAGGACTTTGCCTCCGCCGCCGGTGAATATGTGAAACCAATCAGTGCTACCTACCGAGGATGGACCGTCCACGAATGCCCGCCCAACGGTCAGGGCATCATCGCGCTCATGATCCTCAGGATTCTGGAGCGATTTGAGCGCAAAGGCGATCCGCTGAGCGTCGATAACCTGCACATTGAGGTGGAGGCAACGAGGCTTGCCTATGCGGCACGCGATCGATGGTTGGCAGAGACGGAGACGTCGGCTGTCCCGGTTGAACACCTTTTGTCCGACCGGTTCATTGACAATCTTGCCGCCAAAATAGATCTGCAAAAAGCGGTTGATGCCGGAGCGAGCATCGGCGGTGTCGAGCATTCGGATACTGTTTACATTTCGGTGGTCGATAAGGACCGAAATGTCGCGAGCTTCATCAATTCGATCTTCCATCCTTACGGAAGCGGCCTGATGGCTCCGAAGTCCGGCGTCTTGTTTCATAATCGCGGTCAGAGCTTCGTGGTGGAGGATGGTCATCCGAACGCGATAGGCCCACGCAAAAGGCCGATGCACACAATCATCCCGGGGCTGGTGACGCGCGCTGGAAAATCCGTGCTTTCATTCGGCGTCATGGGAGGCCATTACCAGGCGATGGGTCACGCCCACTTCCTTTCCAAGCTTTTCGACTACGATCTGGATATTCAAAGTGCAATCGATCTTCCGCGTCTGTTCCCGCTTCCGGGCACGGCCACGGTCGAGATGGAGGCGCTGCTTCGCGCGACGATCGGCGACGATCTGGAAGCTCGCGGTTTTAAGGCTGTCGCTCCGAAATGGGCGATCGGCGGGGCGCAGGCGATCTGGATCGATGATCAAAATAACACCTTGTTGGGCGCTTCCGATCACAGAAAAGACGGTTGTGCCCTCGGTTACTGACAAAAGGATTGAAATTGATATGTCGGAATATGCGAGCACAAAACTTCATATCAACGGTGTTTGGCGTGATGGCTCAAACGAGCCGCTATCGATCATAAATCCTGCCTCTGGCGAGGTCATTGGCAGCGTCTCAAACGCCAGCAGCCATGATCTGGACGAAGCGCTTGCCGCAGCTGCGACAGGGTTCGAACAATGGCGTGGGGTCAGCGCATTGGAGCGCGCGAAACTTCTTCGCAAGGCGGCTGAAATTCTGCGTGGCCGTTCGGGTGCGGTCGCCAGGACGATGACGCTGGAACAGGGCAAGCCGTTGGCCGAGTCGTTAGCGGAAACCTTGAGCGCTGCCGACATTATCGATTGGTTTGCGGAGGAAGCTCGTCGCGCCTATGGCCGTCTAATCCCTCCAAGAGCGATGAATGTCAGGCAGATGGTCGTAAAGGAGCCAGTTGGCCCGGTGGCCGCCTTCAGCCCCTGGAATTTCCCATTGAATCAGGCGGTGCGCAAAATATCGGCAGCTCTTGCGGCGGGCTGTTCGATTATCTTGAAGGGACCCGAGGAAACTCCGGCGAGTTGCGCCGAACTTGTTCGTGCATTCGTTGAGGCAGGTTTGCCAGCTGGCGTTCTCAATCTTGTCTTTGGCGTGCCGGCCGATATCTCGAACTATCTAATTCCGCACGCGGTGATCCGCAAAATCTCCTTCACGGGATCGACGACGGTCGGGAAAGAGCTCGCCGCGCTTGCGGGTGCCCACATGAAGCGCGTGACGATGGAGCTGGGCGGCCACGCGCCAGCCATTGTGTTTGATGATGCGGATGTCGATCTGGCGATTCGACTGTTGAGCGCCGCAAAATTTCGAAACGCCGGACAAGTCTGCGTGGCGCCAACACGGTTTCTTGTTCAGCGGGGCGTTTATGAGAAATTTCTGGAAGGCTTTGTGAAGGCGGCCGAAGCGATAAAGGTGGGCGACGGTTTGATGGATGGCGTGAACATGGGCCCGCTTGCCAACGCCCGTCGCGTCGAGGCTATGGAGGCCTTGACAGCGGACGCCGTGTCTCATGGAGCAAGCATTGCGACCGGCGGCAACAGGCTCGGAAATCGAGGAAATTTCTTTCAGCCCACTATTCTCACGGATGTTCCGAGCGATGCGCGGGTCTTGAATGAGGAGCCTTTTGGGCCAATGGCGCTGGTCAGTGCATTTGCGGACTATGGTTCTGCTGTTGCCGAGGCGAACCGTCTACCATATGGACTGGCTGCCTATGCCTATACAACATCTGCAAAGACAAGCGCCGCGCTCGCCCGCGACATAGAAAGTGGGATGCTTTCTATCAATCACCACGGACTGGCGCTTCCGGAGCTGCCGTTCGGCGGCATCAAGGATTCGGGTTACGGCTCGGAAGGCGGGACGGAGGCAATGGAAAGTTACTTCAATACAAAGCTTGTGACGGAAGCGACATGATTCCGAGCGTTTCATTGAGATAGACGCAATTCGAGTTCGGCGTCTTGATGAAGGTTGGCGCTGACATGGCGAGCTTGGTGTGTCGTCATTGAAGGACGAGGAGCCGAGCCTTGAGCACCGTCAATTTAACGCAGCGTGGATTTCGATGCGAGATGAAAGGCTATGACGAACCGTGATCCGCTTTATCGCCGCCATCGTTTTCCGGCTGAGATCATTGCCCACGCTGCGTGGCTCTATTTCCGTCTTCTCCTCAGCCTGCGAATGGTCGAGGATTTGCTGGCTGCCCTTGGGTGACATGGGGCCGTCGGGCTTGTTGAGATCGCCAGCCATCTCAGCCGCGGACGAGAGTTGGTGAACGATTCCTACGCCTCGACGGCGCTCTCGACGATATCGATCGGATCACCCCTCCCGCTTCGCCTGATGGCTTGCGGTGGCTGTCCGAAGGCGCGTAGGAAGGCTCGCCGCATGCGATCCCGATCGGCGAATCCCGTCTGGCGCGCGATGATGTCGATCGGGTGGCGGCTCTGTTCCATCATCAGCCGTGCCGCTTCGACCCGCAGGCGCTCGACGATTTTGGCGGGCGGCTGTCCGGTCTCGGCTAGAAATGCCCGGCTGAATTGGCGTGGGCTGAGGCTTGCCACCTTGGCCAGTTGCGTGACTGAGAGTTCCGTTTGAAGGTTGCGCCGCGCATAGGTCAGCGCGCGCTGAATACGGTCTGACTTCGGCGTGAGGTCGAGAAGCTCGGAAAACTGCGACTGGCCTCCGGGTCGTCGGTGGTAGACGACCAGCTTGCGTGCGACCGCGCGTGCGATTTCCACGCCATGATCCTGCTCCACCAGAGCGATTGCCAGATCGATCGCGGCGCTTGCGCCCGCAGACGTCCATATCGGGCCGTCCACAATGAAGATGCGGTCTTCCTCAACCTTGATCGCCGGAAAGCGAGCGGCCAGCTCGCGTGCATAGAACCAATGCGTCGTCGCCCGCTTGCCATCGAGGAGCCCGGCCTCGGCAAGGACAAAAGCGCCGGTGCAGGTCGAAACCACGCGGCGGTGGCGACTGGTCGCATCTCGCAAATGTTCGATGAGCTCGGGCGGTGGCGGAACGATCGTCGGGCCTCCAGCAATCATCAGTGTGTCGAAGCTCTGCTCGCGCAGCTCGATCGTATCGATGCCGACCCCGATTGAACTTCGGACCAGTCCACCAGTCATCGAGACGGTCACGACGTCGTAGGCCGGTTCCGGTAAGGTGCGGTTGGCGAATTCAAATGCCGACAGAGCACCCAGAGAGAGCATGTGAAAGCTTGGATAGACCAGGAAGCCGATGGTTTGCATCGTTCTCACCATGAATGTCTTAAATCGCCGTATATATGACATTTGTGTCGTGACCATGCAACCCCACATCCATTTTGCAAACGTGCAGGTCAATCGAAATCAAGCCGGCACGTCCTCATAGAAAAGGATTGAAGCCATGACCATGAAGACCCTTTATACCGCTCAGGTCCACACAGTCGGCGGCCGCGAAGGCGCGGCACGCAGTTCGGACGGCCGGATCGACATCCAGCTCGCTACGCCAGGTTCCAAGCGCCCGGGCACAAATCCGGAGCAGCTATTCGCCGCCGGATGGTCGGCCTGCTTCGAAGGCGCACTCGCCCGCGCTGCGGGAGAGGCTGGCGTGGCCCTGCCGGTCGATACGGCCGTCGATGCCGAGGTCGATCTTAATGTCGACGAGACCGAAGGTTTCTCGATCAGCGCCCGGCTCGCCGTCAGCCTGCCTGGGCTAGGGCGGGAAACTGCCCAATCACTGATCGATCGCGCCCATGCGATCTGCCCCTATTCAAAGATGGTCCGAGGCGGCATCGAGGCCGCCGTCACCCTGGCCTGATCGGAGACAGACAATGTCCATTATCGAAACCAACATCGCTCGCCGCAACTTTCTCGCTTCGTCCCTTGTCGGCGCAGTCGCCTTCAGCGTCCCGTTCACCATGCGCGTGCAGCCGAGCGTCGCGGCAGGCGGCCCGAAAATTCGCCCCTTTATGTTCCGGACGTCGAAGGAGTCGCTTTCCGACCTACGCTCGCGTATTCGCGCGACTAGATGGCCGGAGCGTGAGACCGTTCGAGACGCGACGCAAGGCGTGAATCTCGCCACGATGCAGAAGCTCGCCGACTATTGGGCCAATCATCACGACTGGCGCAGGGCCGAGAAGGCAATCAATGCCCGGCCGAACTTCATTACCGAAATCGACGGGCTCGACATCCACTTCATCCATGTGAAGTCGAAGCATCAGGGCGCTCTTCCGATCATCATCACTCACGGCTGGCCGGGCTCGATCATCGAGCAACTCAAGATCATCGAACCACTCACCAACCCGACCGCCTATGGCGGTAGCGAAGCGGATGCGTTCGATGTCGTCATACCGTCGCTTCCCGGTTATGGTTTTTCCGGAAAGCCAACCGTGACTGGCTGGGATCCGCAACATGTCGCGCGGGCATGGGTCGAACTAATGCGGCGCCTCGGCTATACCCGCTACGTCGCCCAGGGCGGCGATTGGGGAAATGCAGTCACCGAGCAGATGGCGCTCCTCAAGCCGGATGGATTGATCGGCGTTCATACCAACATGCCCGCCACGGTTCCGGACGAGATCGCCAAGACGCTCCCCGACGGCCCGGCGCCGGCCGGCCTCTCGGCTGACGAGCGCTATGCCTGGGATCAGCTCTCCTTCTTCTATAAGCACGGGCTCGGCTACGCCCAGGAAATGACGAACCGGCCGCAGACGCTCTACGCGCTCGCCGATTCCCCGATCGGCCTGGCGGCGTGGATGCTCGACCATGATGATCGCAGCCGTGATTTGATCACGCGCGTCTTCGATGGCGCCCATGAAGGACTGACGCGAGATGACATCCTTGACAACATCACCCTTTACTGGCTGACGAACACCGCAGTCTCGTCGGCACGCCTCTATTGGGAGAGCAAGCTTGCCTTCTTCCAGCCGAAGGGGGTCGAGTTGCCGATGGGGGTAAGTGCCTTCCCCGACGAGATCTATACTGCGCCGGAGAGCTGGGCTCGCAAGGCCTATCCGAATCTGGTTCACTATAATCGTCTGTCCAAAGGGGGCCATTTCGCCGCCTGGGAACAGCCGCAGCTTCTGACCGAGGAACTGCGTGCGACATTCCAATCGCTGCGCTAGCGCGGTGCATGCTCTTGGCGAACAGAGATCCTATGAAGGCCTCACACATGGGGTCTTCATAAATCAAATTGGTATCCCGGCCGAGAGCAGAGGATAAAACAGACTGCAGTGTCTTTCTTATCTACGTGATATTATTCGCTAAATTCCAGTCCCGCAAAGTCACGCCGTTTGCCATTTCATTCAACTCCAGATCAGATGGAAAACAGGATGTCGATATTTGCCCGGATTTCGATGTCGTCAAGGCCGGAAACCGGTTCAGGCGGACTCTTCCACCCGAACCAGGTGGCCGCTGGACAGGCGACCCGCGAAAACGGGCCGCCTGTCTAAAAGGACGGAACGGTCATATTCGACCTTCTTGGGCCTGCCGGGATGCTCAGCGGCCGACGGCGCGCGCCGAAAGCGTTGTTGCAGGCGTGAAATCGAAATCCTTGTCGAAGGGGTAAGTCGGCTTCTGCTTGCGCAGACGCGGCAGGCGTTCGACGAACTGGTCGACGACACCGGGAGACAGCGCCATCAGGTTCGGATTGGCGATCGGCGCCAGTTCCGGCGAGAGGTAGCCTGATTTGACGACGATGATCTTTGCGTTGTTTGGATCGAGGCCCAGGCGGGTGAAATCGGCGATGTTGTGATAGGGGCGGCGCTTGGCCGACAGGACGAGATCAATGCCGCCGATGGAAACCACGGCTTGCGCGTCGCTCGCGTCGGCGGCATCGAGCAGATACTTGACGGTGAAGCTGCCCTTCACCGGCTGGCTTCCCTTCGTGTCGAGCGATGCGCCGACGGAAAGATCGAGTGTGGCACCGAGACCGGCGGAATAGCAGGCTTGTGTGGCAGCCTTGTCGGCTATGCCAGCGAAGATGACGTCTTGCGCGCCCTTGGCAATCAGTTCCGCCAGCACGTCGGCGCGGTCGCCGACCCCGCCGCCCGTCGGATTATCACCGGATTCGGCCAGGATTACGGGCGCGGTTGTGCTCGCAATCGCCCTTGCGACGCATTCCACGATCGACCCGGTCTCCGAGCCGAAAACGAAATCATTGCGCGCATCCCAATAGGCCTGTGCCAGGCGCTTCGCCTCGCGCTCGAGAATGGCGCGATCCGTGCCGGTCATGATGGCGGCAGCCGTGGCGCGGGGTTCGTCGGCCCAGACATAGCCGACCATCAGAGACGCATCCCAGACGCCGTCGATGGCGTCGATTCCGGGCAGCATGTCGTAGAGGCTCTTGGCAGGCTCATCGACGGTGCTGGTGCGTTCGCCCGGCAGCACCACCGGGATCGGCGCCCAGAGCAGGATCGGCTTCACGCCGGTCCTCAGGCTTTCCGTCAGCATCTTGACGGCGCGGCGCATGGTTTCCTCGACATCGATGTGCGGGGCGGTGCGATAGGTGGAGTACATGTCGAGCGCGTCGATGATGCGCTGGGTGACATTGCCATGCAGGTCGTAGCTGGCCGAGACCATGCAGTCGTCACCGACGACGGCGCGGGCGGCACTGATCCAGTCGCCTTCGGCATCTTCCATACCCTCGACATACATGGCGCCGTGCATGGCGAGATAGAGCCCATCAAGCGGCAGCAGCACCCTCAGCCCTTCCAGGAACTCCGCCTTGAAGGCCTCATAGGTGTGGCGGGCGACAGGGCCACCGGCGATCGCTCTTGCGTGGATGGTCGGCAGGAATTCGCCATCGTAATCCCTCAGGAAGGCGAAGTGGGGCGCGGCGGTCATCTCCGCGCCGCGCAGGACGCGAAAGTCCTTCTCTTCGTTCAGGACGGGATTGTAGGTGCTGCATTCGATGTGAATGCCTCCGACGGCGATGCGCATGGAAACCTCAATACGGGTTGGGACCAATCAGGAAACTATGGGCGGCAATGCTGGCGGCGCCCCGCGCCCAGACATCGCCATCGACGCGCTTCGCGCGGATCGGCGTCTGGCCGGCATAGCGCGGCAATACGTTCGCCTCGGCTGTCTGGCGCATGACGGTGCCGAACAGGCCATCGAAGCGCCCCTCGGCATGGGTAATCAGGATCAGGCCGGGGTCGTTGAACTGGATGAGATGCGCAATCGCGAGCCCGAGTGCGCTACCGGCGCGATGCAGGATGCGGATCGCGGCGGCGTTGCCGAGCGAAGCCTCCGTCTCCAGATCGTTGAGGGTTTGGCAGATGAGACCTTCCGCCTTCGCCATTTCCTTGATCGCCTTCAGCGAAGCCACGGTGTCGAGGCAGCCGCGCTTGCCGCAGCGGCAGGGCGGACCATTGGGCTCTATGGTGCAATGGGCAATCTCGCCAGCGCCGCCATGGTTGCCGCGATAGAGCTTTCCGCCGACGAAATGGGCGCAGCCGATACCGTTGTCGAAAGAGACGACGCTGAAATTCTGGATATCGCGGGCGCTGCCGAACAGCTTCTCGCTGACGGCGACCGCCTTGGCGTCGTTCTCGATGAAGGTGTCGATGCCGGTCTTCTGCCTGATGATGCCGGCAAGCGGCACGTCCTGCCATCCGAGCAGTGTGGATTTGACGCAATTGGCCTGCTTTTCGTCGACAAAGCCCGAGAGCGCGATGCCGAGGCCGGAGAGTTTCCTGCCGGCGGCTTTATGCTCGGCAAGCAGTTTCGGCAGGGTATCGGCGATCATCTCGGCGATGACATCGGGATCGCGCGACAGCGGCATGGTCTGGCGCGCGACGATATTGCCGTTGAAATCGCTGAGCACCAGGGGTGCCGGATCTTCCAGCAGCGAAATGCCGACGAAGAAGGCGCCCTCCGGATGCAGATCCAGCAGGATCGACGGGCGGCCCTGGCCGTAGATCGTCTCCGTCTCCCGCAACACGCCGAGAGAAATCAGATCGCGCGCAATCCCGCTCATGGCGGCCTTGCTCAGCCCCATGGATGCCGCGAGAACCGTGCGGCTCGACGGACCCGACTGGCTGATGACCTGCAAGAGCTGCTGCTGGGAAGAGCTGAGCAATTCGACGTTCCGCTGGAATTCCGGTTGGTTGTGTTGCGATTAACTTCAGAAAATGAACTAAGAAACGACAATTAATTTATTAATGCGCAATTGCGCGCTATCGTCAATGGGCTTGAGGCCGCGGTAGTGTCTTTCGTTCCGGATCCGTTATTCCGAATTTCAGGCCGCAACTTCCAGTGAGACGCGAAGCGTGCCCGCGTTTAAACAGTTGACATCGACCTGCACCAATATGCAAAGCTTACTACAACGATTCCGCAGGCGTCCACCCTCCCGATCGTCCTCGTCCCTAAAGCATGTCGCGCAAAAGTGTGCAGCGGTTTTGCGACAACGACATGCGAAAAATCAAGAGTTCAAAGCGCACGGAGCGAATCTGAAAGATCGCGACGCGCTTTGGACTTTGATCCCAGCAGCTAAGCGCTCGACCATGGCCCTTACGTGGCCTGTGCGTCTTCGACATCGGGTGCAGCAGTCAGAAAGGAATGCCATGTCCAGCACGGTCGATCGCTCGAGACGCCCGTTGGTCATCGTCTCGATCATGCTGGCGACCTTCATGGTCGCCGTGGAAGCAACCATCGTCGCGACCGCCATGCCGCGCATCGTCGGCCAGCTCGGCGGTTTCACCTATTACAGCTGGGTCTTTTCCGCTTTTCTCCTGGCGCAGTCCACGACCACCGTCATCTATGGCAAGCTTTCCGATATTTTCGGACGCAAACCCATGCTCATCTGCGGCATCCTCATCTTCCTTGTGGGGTCGACGCTTGCGGGCTTTGCCTGGTCGATGGCTTCGCTCATCGTCTTCAGGCTGCTGCAGGGGCTCGGCGCCGGTGCGATCCAGCCTGTCACGATGACGGTGGTGGGCGATCTCTACAAGCTGGAAGAGCGTGCGAAAGTGCAGGGCGCGCTTGCCAGCGTCTGGGCGATATCCGCCGTCATCGGCCCGCTTGCCGGCGGCATCATCGTCGACCATCTCTCCTGGGCCTGGATTTTCTGGATCAACCTGCCGGTCGGCGTGCTCTCCATCGCCGGTTTCATGCTCTTCCTGCACGAGTCGGTCACACCACGCGAGGCGAAGATCGACTATCTCGGTACGATCCTGTTTTCGATATCGATCGTGTCCCTGCTCGTCATCCTGACGGAGACAGATGCCGGATTTGCAGTTCTCTTTCCCCTCGGTATCGTCTTCGTCGTCTCCGGCAGCCTGTTCCTGTGGCAGGAGCGGCGGGCGCCGGAGCCGATCATCTCGATCGCTCTCTGGAGCCGGCGGCTGATTGCGACCAGCAATGCCGCCACGCTGCTTGCCGGCATGGCGCTCATCGGCCTGACAACGGTCCTGCCGATCTATGTGCAGGGCGTCCTCGGCCGCTCGCCGCTCGAAGCCGGCTTCACGCTGACGATGCTGATCGTCGGCTGGCCGCTTGCGGTGATGCTTGCAAGCCGCTTCTTCCGCACCTTCGGCATCCGCAGGACTCTCCGCGCCGGCAGCCTCATGTTCCCCTTCGGCTCGCTCTTCCTCCTGTTCCTGACGCCGGAGAGCAGTCCGGTGATTGCGGGGATCGGCTCTTTCCTGATGGGCTTCGGCATGGGTCTCATCAGCCTCACCAGCGTCGTGCTGGTGCAGGAAAGCGTCGAATGGTCGATGCGCGGCAGCGCCACCGCGTCGATCATCTTCTCGCGCAGCCTCGGCAACACGCTTGGCGCAACCGCGCTCGGCGCGATCATGAATGTCGGTATCGCGCATTACGGCAGCGGCGAACTGGCAAGTAGGCTTCACGATATCCTGAACCAACCGACCGGCCTTTCCGATCTCGTCGGCGATCCGGCGATCAGAGGCGTTTTCGATGCGGCGCTGCACTGGAGCTTTTGGGGTGTCGTCATCGTCGCCTTGACGACCTGCGCGACCATCTGGTTCATCCCGGTCGCCCATGATGCCGGTCGCGGATCGTCTGTGTCGAAGACGGATGCCCAGGATGCTGTGACCCACTAGCCCGGAGTCAGGCGCGATGCGTCAGAAGCCGTAGTCGCGGGCAAGCCATGCATCCAGCAGGTTTCGCGATGCCTTGATTGCGGCGTCCCTATCCTGCGCGACGATGGCGTCGAGGATGGCCTTGTGAAGGGGCAGCGCGCGCCGTTGGCCCTCGGCTATGTCTTCCTGGCCGGAAAGCGTGCGATTGGCGTAGATACCGACGGCGATCAGGTCGATCAGCTGCGAATAGATCATGTTGTGCGTGGCGGCGAAGATCGCCGTATGGAAGCGCAGATCGGCATCGGCATTGCTGTTGACGTCGCCGATGGTGGAAACCATTTCCTCATAAGCGGAGCTGATGGCCGCAATGTCGCTCTCGCTGCGGCGGAGCGCCGCGCGTGCGGTGGCTTCCGGCTCAAGCGCCAACCGCAAGTCCTTGATAGAACGCATGATTTCGACCGACGGGCCGGTCTCGTAATACCAGACCATGACATCGGTATCGAGGTGATGCCAGTTGGAGCGCTCCTTGACGCGCGTGCCGACGCGGGTCTTGATCTCCACCAGCCCTTTGCCGGCAAGGCATTTCATTGCTTCGCGAATGACGGTGCGGCTGATGCCGAACTGTTCGACGAGGTCCGGTTCGTTAGGCAGTGTCGTGCCGACAGGATAGTCGCTGCGAACGATGCGGCGGCCGAGTTCATGAACGAAATAGCCGAAGACGCCGCGCCGCGGGATGGTACCGTATTTTCGCACAAAGGCGTCGAAAGGCGATTGTGTTACGGTCAGTTTCGACTCCGGCTTGGCCGGAGAGGTCAGTGCGTCGTGGCCAGGTTTCATTATGCGGGACTCTCGTTCCTTATTGATGCGCCGTTTCGAGGACAAACGTCGGCTTATGTTCGCCTGGGGGAAAGGTTCACGTTGGTGTCTCGGCTGGTTTGGGGCTGTTCCATAGTGTTCCGATGTCGATCCTGTCGTCCTTTTTGCGCCATGTCCCGGCCAAACCCTAGCATGTCTTGCGCATCGATGCCTACTGGCATGGATTGAGGCGCAATTCATCAGCGCGAACATGCAGAGGCTCAACTTCGCTTGGCTATGGCCGCGGGGCCGAGCCAGGCGATCAAATTGCGCACCGTCCGCTTAGCGAAACGTGATCGCTCAATCGATTGATGGGACGATTTCGACCTATCGTAAACGTTGCCGAACCGTTTAAATGCATTCGGGGAAGCGAGGCGGAATCGGAGTTGCTGATCGATGAATGACATGTCCAGGCCCGGGCAGAGGGAGGGCGAGCGGAAGGCTGGCTCCCGCTCGCTGTCGTTGGCATTGCTCGTGGCCGGTGCCTTCTTCATGGAAAATCTGGATGGCACTGTCATCGCCACCGCGCTGCCGCAGATGGCCGTTTCCTTCGGCGCTCGCCCGGTCGATCTCAATATCGGCATGAGCGCCTATCTGCTGACGCTCGGCGTTTTCATTCCCATCAGCGGCTGGATCAGCGATCGCTTCGGCGCACGCCTGGTATTCACCACGGCTGTCGTCATTTTCACGCTCGCGTCCGTCCTCTGCGGCTTTGCCGATGGAGTCGGCTCCTTCGTCGCCATGCGTATCCTGCAGGGCATCGGCGGGGCGATGATGGTGCCGGTGGGCAGATTGGTCGTCTTGAACAACACGCCGAAGGACAAGCTGATTTCGGCCATAGCAACGATTACCTGGCCGGCACTGGTGGCGCCTGTCCTTGGACCGCCGCTCGGCGGCTTCATCACCGACCATGCGAGCTGGCGCTGGATCTTTTTCCTCAATCTGCCGCTCGGTATTCTGGCGTTCGTCTTCTCGCTCATCCTCATTCCCGAAACCAAGAGCACGGCGCGTCCGCCTTTCGATTGGATCGGCTTCATCGTCAGCGGCATCGGCCTGGCAAGCCTCATGTACGGGCTGGAGCTGATCGGACGCCCCGATCCGGTATGGTTGGAAGCATGGGCCTATGTGGCCGCCGGCTTCATGCTACTTGCCGTTGCCGTGTTTCATTTTCTCCGGACGGAGCACCCGCTCATCGATCTCTCCGGGCTGAGACTGCCGACCTTCGCCGTCACCATTTCCGGCGGATCGCTGTTCCGCACGGCTATCGGTGCCGTTCCCTTCCTGCTGCCGCTGATGTTCCAGGTCGGCTTCGGGCTCAGCGCCTTTCATGCCGGCATGCTGACCTTAGCCGTTTTTGCCGGCAATCTGGCGATGAAGCCGGCGACGACGCCCATCCTGCGCCGCTTCGGCTTCAAGCCGGTGCTGATCGTCAACGGCATCCTCAATGCCATCTTCATCGCAGCCTGCGCGCTATTTTCGCCCGACACGCCTCTCTGGTTCATCTTGCCGGTGCTGTTCATCGGCGGCATGTGCCGCTCGATGCATTTCACCGCGCTGAATACGATCGCTTTTGCCGATGTTCCGCCCCAGCAGATGACCGGCGCCAATACGCTGTTCAGCACGGTCTTTCAGCTGACCATGGGCATGGGCATCGCCGTCGGCGCCATCGGCATCCGCATCGGCCAGGCGATCAGCGCGCCGCTTGGCGCAAGCGGCATCGTTGCCATCGAATTTCGCCTGGCTTTCGTCATGCTGGGTATCATTGCGCTGCTTGCCGTGCTGGACTGCCTGCCGCTGGACCGCGGGGCGGGCGACAATGTCTCGCGCAAGCCGAAGCTGGCGAGGAAGGCGGCGTGATGATCGTGTCTTTCCGAAGTGTTCAGTGCGGATATTCGATGATGTTGTAGTGCAGCAATATCACGGGTATCGCCATCAGGATGATCAGAAGCATTGCGAAGCTTGCCGCACGCAGCATCTTCATCCGGCGGGCGCGCTGACCGGTCCAATCATATACTGTCATAATGAGCCCCTCCTTCTCTATTATTAGAAAGGCAACAAATGGAACTCCAGTCAATATTGGCAATAGGGAGCTAAATAATAAGAAATGTCTAATATTGATGCCGATCAGCCGTTGCCTGCAGGACGGCCGCGGAAGTTTATCGGCATCGCGTAAAGATCGTTTTGTGACGCCGGCTCACACGATATAACGGACAAAGATTTCGTCCCTGTGTCAGCGGGGCGTTGGTTGCTTGGAAAGAGGAAGAGGCGATGAGCAAGATGCGTGCCCTGGTTTTGGAGCGTCAGCATGAATTGGCGATCCGCGATATCGATCTGCCGCAGGAGGTTGGGCCGGCCGAAGTGAAGATCAAGATCCATACGGTCGGCGTCTGCGGCTCCGACGTGCACTACTATACGCATGGCAAGATCGGCCCCTTCGTCGTCAACGCGCCGATGGTGCTCGGCCATGAGGCGGCAGGCACGGTGGTTGAAGTCGGCGCCGGCGTCACGCATCTGAAAGTCGGCGATCGGGTCTGCATGGAGCCCGGCATTCCCGATGCCAACTCCAAGGCGAGCCGCCTCGGCATGTACAATGTCGATCCCGCCGTCACCTTTTGGGCGACGCCGCCGATCCATGGCGTTCTCACGCCCTTCGTCGTTCATCCGGCCAATTACACTTTCAAGCTGCCCGACAATGTCAGCTTTGCGGAGGGGGCGATGGTCGAGCCGTTCGCCGTCGGCATGCAGGCCGCAACCAAGGCCCGCATCACGCCCGGCGACACCGTCGTCGTGCTCGGTGCCGGTCCCATCGGCATCATGGTGGCGGTTGCTGCCCTTGCCGGCGGTTGCGCGCGGGCGATCGTTGCCGATCTTGCCCAGCCGAAGCTCGATATCGCCGCGCAGTATCAGGGTGTCATTCCGGTCAACATTCGCGAAAAGAACCTGGTGGAAGAGGTCAACCGGCTCACGGACGGCTGGGGCGCGGATGTCGTCTTCGAATGCTCGGGTTCGCCGAAGGCCTGGGAAACCGTCATGACGCTGCCGCGTCCCGGCGGCGTCATCGTTGCCGTCGGCCTTCCCGTCAATCCGGTCGGCTTCGACGTTTCGACGGCATCGACCAAGGAAATTCGCATCGAGACGATCTTCCGCTATGCGCACCAGTACGAGCGTTCCATCGCGCTGATCGCATCCGGCCGCGTCGATCTGAAGCCGCTGATTTCGGAGACCTTTGACTTCGAGGACTCCATCAAGGCCTTCGATCGCGCGGTCGAAGCCCGACCGACGGATGTGAAGCTGCAGATCGTTCTGGATCAATAAGTTTCGGTTGTCACATCGCCTTGCCTCGATCCTGATATCCGGCTCCGTGTATCGGCAAGGCGATGTTTTTCCTCAGTTGTACACGACGCCGTAGACGACCCGGCAAAAGCGATGCTAGGTAGCCTTCAATAGAGGGAATAGGCTTTAACGCCGTGAAACGGGAAGGACCGCCGTGCCGCACGACGTTGCATTGATCGCATTGATTGCCGCGGGCTTCGTGTTTGCGGCCATTTTCGGCTATCTGGCCGACAGGCTGCATCTGCCGCCATTGGTCGGCTATCTGGTGGCCGGCGTCATCATAGGCTCGTCGACCCCGGGCTTTGTCGCCGATGTTTCGCTGGCATCGCAATTGGCCGAGATCGGCGTCATCCTACTGATGTTCGGCGTCGGTCTGCACTTTTCCGCCGCCGACCTTTTGGCGGTGCGCGGCGTCGCCATTCCCGGCGCCATCGGCCAGATCGCAATCGCGACCCTGCTGGGCGTGGGCTTGACGTCGCTATGGGGTTGGAGTGTCGGCGCTGGGGTGGTTTTCGGCTTGAGCCTTGCCGTCGCCAGTACCGTCGTGCTTTTGAAGGCGCTGGAAGAGCGCAATCTGGTCAGTTCGACCAATGGCCGCGTTGCCGTCGGCTGGCTGATCGTCGAAGATCTGGCCATGGTGCTCGCACTCGTCCTCCTACCCGCCTTTGCCGGTGTCCTGGGCGGCCATGCGGATGCCGGTGAGCATGCCGCTTCCAGCTCGATCTGGCTGACGATCGGCATGACGCTCCTCAAGGTGGCCGCCTTCACAGCCGTTGCGATCTTCATCGGGCCGCGTGTCGTGCCCTGGCTTTTGACCTCGGTCGCCCGCACGGGCTCTCGCGAGCTCTTCACGCTGTCGGTTCTGGCAATCGCGCTCGGCATCGCCTTCGGCGCGGCGGAGATCTTCGGCGTGTCCTTTGCGCTGGGTGCCTTCTTTGCCGGCCTCGTGATGAGTGAATCGCATCTCAGCCATAGGGCAGCAGCCGACTCCCTGCCATTGCAGAATGCCTTTTCGGTCCTGTTCTTCGTGTCCGTCGGCATGCTTTTCGATCCCTCGGTCCTGATCCGTGAACCGCTGATGATCATTGGCGTGCTGGCGTTGATCATGCTGGGCAAGTCGCTGATCGCCTTCGGCGTCGTGCTGTTGCTGCGCTATCCCGCCAGCATCGGCTTTGCGGTTGCGGCAGGTCTGGCGCAAATCGGCGAATTCTCCTTCATTCTGGCCGGGCTCGGCGTATCTTTGGGGTTGCTGACGCGGGAAGGGCAGGATCTCATCCTTGCCGGAGCGATCCTTTCGATCACGCTCAATCCGCTGGCCTTCTACGCCACGGAGAAGCTGGAAAAGTGGACCTTTGCCCGCTGGCCGTTCCTGGCGAATAAATACGGCATGCCCAAGCTGGACGGCCTGCGGCGTCAGTTGACCGTGATCAACAAGCAGCGCGAGGAGCGCGATCGCCAGCACCATCTCGAGATCGAGCAGCTCATCGAAACCTTCCCGATGTTTGCCGAACTTGATGATAACGAGCATGAAGAGCTGCTGCTGCTCTTCCGGCCGCGATCGGCCTCGCCGGGTGACCGCGTCATCCGAACCGGGGATCGCGGCGACAGCATGTTCTTCATCGCCTCCGGCGCCGTCGAGGTGCAGGTGGAGGATGACGAGATCCGGCTCGGCGCCGGCGCCTTCTTTGGCGAAATGGCACTGCTGACGGGCGCGCGCCGCACGGCCGATGTCGTCGCTGTCGATTTCTGTCAGCTCTTCGTGCTGGATCGCCGCGACTTCAATCTCTTCATGTCGCGGCATCCGCAATTGCGCGCCGCCGTCAGCCGCATGGCGCGGGAACGGCAGGAGAGCAACGTGTCGCGCCAGCGGCGCGACCAGCCGCTGGATGCAGGCTGATATCGGGTTGACGCTTTATCGGCGCTTCAGCCAGTTTTTCGAAACGCGGCAGGCCATCGTATAGGCGGGGTCGAAGACGTTACCGACATCATAGCGCACCACCTGGCCGAGAAGGTGGCTTGCCGCCGTCTTGTCGAGGCCATAATCGGAGCCGAGCCAGCGCAGCATTTCGCTGGTGGCATGCTGCAGGGCCTGGTCGAGCGGTCGGGCATTGCCGATGGTGAAGATATCCTCCGCCGTCTCGCCGCGCGGCCAGACGATCGTCTTTTTCTTTTCCACGCTCAGGCGTACCGTCACCTCGAAGGTGGTTTCGATCCCGGTGCCGACGATCTCTCCGTCGCCTTGCACCGCATGACAATCGCCCAGAAAGAACAGCGCACCCGGCGCCGAGACCGGAAACCAGATGGTCGTGCCCGGCCCAAGCAGGCGATAGTCCATGTTGCCGCCGAACTCGCCGCTGGTGGCGGTCGATATGGCCTGGCCGAGCGACGGCGCGACCCCGAAGCAGCCGATCATCGGCGACAGCGGCAGAGTAAGGGTTTCGAGGCCGGCAACGGGCTCGGCCAGCCGCGCTGTCAGGGCTTCGCGATCGATCTGCCAGATCACCTTTTCGCCCGCCGGCAGGGCGCGGACGTCGCGCGGGTCGACGACATTGCTCGCGACCACGCTGCGGGTGAAGCCGGTATCGCGCGTCGGCACCATAGTCAGGATCTCGACCTTGAGGGAATCGCCCGGTTCCGCGCCTTCGACGAAGATCGGCCCGTTCATCGGATTGGGACCTGAGATGCGGTTGATGTCGTGCTTGTCATAGCCGGCGGCATCGAGCGTTTCGGTGATGACGGTATCGCCGTCGGCGATGTGCAGGGCCGGCGGCAGCGAGCCGATGACATTGTGATAGTGGGTGGGGGCGAAACGGTGTGTTGCCATTTTGCTTAAGCCTTGTGTCGAATCCGGTTGCGGCAGCCTATGACGCTCCGCTCTTTTCGGAAAGATCGCCGTGGCGGTATTTGTGCAAGTCGACAGTCTTGCCGCGACTATCCCGCATGATGCTGCATTCGTCGGTCAGTTTGGACGAAATGGTCGTCGACACCTTGCGATGCGCCACCGTGTTTCGCCGTCCCTCCCGCTTGACTCGAACCGCGTTTCTGCGACCGTAGCATCACGACTTCGTGTTCGGCGTCAGGGGAAAAGGCTCATTTTTATGAACGAGTTCCGATCATTTCGTTGCATGTCGTGCCTCCTCATAGCGCTGACAATCCTGATCAGCGCGGGCCTGATCGGCGCAGGCCTTTCGCCGATATCGCCGGCCGTGGCTGCTGAGACATCCGGGATGGCGCCGCAGACCAAGGCGTCGAGCGAGCAGGTGGAAAAGCTTATCGGCACATTGCGCGACAGCAACGCCATGTCGGGTCCGGATCTTGTGCAGCGGCGTGCTGGTTTCGAGAAGTTCATGGCATCGACGCCGGGCCCGGCGCGCGTGCAGATACGGCATGTCGATGCCAATGGTGTGGATGCCGATCTGATTTGGCCGGCGCGATTGCATCATCCGATCGGCCGGCGCGCCATTCTCTACCTGCATGGCGGTGGCTTTTACAGCGGCTCGCTCCGAACGCATATCAACATCGCGGGCGCGCTTGCCAAGGCGGCGTCGGCCGATGTCTTGCTGATCGATTATCGCCTCGCACCGGAGAATAGCTTTCCCGCGCAAAGAGACGATGCGGTTGCCGCCTATCGCTGGCTTCTGACCTCGGGATACAAGGCTGGCAACATCGTCGTAGCCGGTGAATCGGTGGGCGCAACCTTGGCCATCGAGATCATCCTCAATCAGCTTCATCTCAGGGGTCCGCTTCCCGCGGCGGTTGTCGCAATGAGCCCGATCACCGACTTTGCGGGAACAGGTGCCTCACTGACGGCCAATGCGTCCGAGGATCCGTTCATGGGCAAGGACGAGATGACCCTCATGCGCAATGCATTCGTTCGGGATCGATCCCTCGACGATCCGGACATATCGCCGCTCTATGGCAATTTCTCCGGCTTTCCGCCGCTGCTGATACAGGTCGGTTCGCGCGAGACGCTGCTCGACGACAGCACGAGGCTGGCGGACAAGGTGCATCAGGCAGGCGGCAGCGTGAATCTGGAAATCTGGCCGGGCATGATCCATCAGTGGCAGATTTTCCCCTTCTGGCTCGACGACGCGAGAAAGTCGAATGCGAGAGTTGCGGAATTCGCGATATCGCATTTTGCCGACAGGCCGATGCAGTAGTTTTCATGCGCAAGGACATGACAAACCTTGATCCATCCGAGATCGAGGGACGGCGAGTGTTTGCTTCTGCCTGTCCTTGCGCTGTCATCACGCTGTCATTTGTTTATCGCGATAAATGATTGTGGGGTAGTTTTTAGGTGGACAGGGCGAAAGAAAGGTTTTATGCATATGTTTATCGCGATAATAAATCGCATAATAACTTTCAATGGAGATTGAAATGAGCCAGTCGATCCATCAAGCTACCCGTCGGGGCGTCATGACAGCCGGGCTCGGCCTTGCCGCCGCTGCAGCCGTCGCCCCCTTCGCTCAACCTGCACAAGCCTCTACAAAGCAACCAACTTCGAAAGGTAAGGACACAATGAGCAGCAGCACGATCACCACCAAGGACGGCACGCAGATCTTCTATAAGGATTGGGGAACAGGCCAGCCGATCGTCTTCCATCATGGATGGCCCCTGAGCTCCGACGATTGGGACGCCCAGATGCTCTTCTTCCTCCATCAGGGCTACCGCGTCATCGCCCATGACCGTCGCGGCCACGGCCGCTCCAGCCAGACGGCAACCGGCAACGAGATGGATACCTACGCCGCCGACGTGGCCGCGCTTGCCGAGCATCTCGACCTCAAGGGCGCCATCCATGTCGGCCATTCCACAGGCGGCGGCGAAGTTGCCCGTTATGTGGGTCAGTATGGCGGCCATGGCCGTGTTTCGAAGGCCGTGCTGATCGGCGCCGTGCCGCCGATCATGGTCAAATCCGAAAAGAACCCCGGCGGCTTGCCGCTGGAAGTCTTCGATGGCTTCCGCGCCGCACTTGCAGCCAACCGCGCCCAGTTCTTCCGCGACGTTCCCGCGGGCCCGTTCTATGGCTTCAACCGCCCCGGCGCCGCCGTTTCGCAGGGCATCATCGACAATTGGTGGCGTCAAGGCATGATGGGCGGCACCAAGGCTCATTATGATTGCATCAAGGCCTTCTCCGAAACCGACTTCACCGAAGATCTGAAGAAGATCGAAGTCCCGACCCTCGTCATGCATGGCGACGACGACCAGATCGTACCGATCGCAGACTCGGCCCTTCTGTCCTCGAAGTTGCTGAAGAACGGCACGCTCAAGGTCTACAAGGGCTTCCCGCACGGCATGGCAACCACCCATGCCGATGTGATCAACGCCGACCTGCTGGCCTTCTTCAAAGCCTAGTTCTCTCTGAAAGCAGTGCGCCCGCCAAAAGGCGGGCGCTTCACAGCCTGCCGGGTGCTGTTACCGCCTCCGCCGCTTCAGCTATCGAGTTTCAACGATAGCTGAACGGCGCGCGACAGGGGCGGTAGCGGCCGACTGATTTCCACACGGCGCGTCCAGTTGGCGCGCCGTTCCTGTTCGCGCTCCCGAAGTGCCTTCGAGACAGCGACAAAGCTCATTGCACGTTCGATGACTTGTTCGGCCTTGGTCATGGATATCTCCATATGTTCACTTTATGTTCTCATATTGAGCGCGCAAAGTCAAGCAAGCCGGGCGTTCGGGCCGATTGGCATCGTCCACGCCGATCAGAAGATTGGACTATGCGAGCTTTTATTGGCGCCGCAGGTTGATTTCGCTGGTAACGACGGTTTTGCCTGAGGTCAGATCCTTGTCGATGGTCCTCAGCGTCAGCTGGTTGCTGCCCTGCCTGCGGATGGTCATATTGGCATCCCGATCGCCATTGACGAGGCGTGCCCAGTGCACTGCCAGATTGATGACATCGCTCTGCCTGCTGCCCGATAGCTGCGACGTCGCGCCGGACGGGCCGGTATAGGTGCCGGAATACCGGGTTCCCCGGGCCGCGAGCTGGGCCGAAATCGCGCGGTTGATGACGAGAAGGCCGCGGCAGTTCCCCTTCATCGAAATCGAAGTGCCCGGTGCGCTGATGTTGAATCTGCAGGCGACATTGATGGGCGGGCTGCCGATCTTTCGAAGCACCTTGCCGCTCCCCGTCCAGCTGCCGTTCAACGGTTTCAGAAATCCGCTTTCGTCCGCGGTCGCGGGAGTTGCGACATAGAGCCCGGTAAGGATTGCGAGAAGGCATGCCTGTCGGCGCGTGATGATACGGCGCATGGTGATAACCTTTTCACGGGAATTGACGGAGACGCCGCAAAGATATCGACGGTTCCGCCGCAATCACAGCCAATTGATACGCTTCAGCACGTAAAGGGTAACGACGGAGGTGACGGCGACCAAAGCGACGATGATGACGAACGCCCAGGTGTCGTTGACGCCCGGAATGCCGCCGACATTCATGCCGAAAAGGCCGGCGACGACACTCGGGGGCAGGAGGAGGGCGGCAAGTGCTGCAAGCCGGTTTGAATTGCGAGCGATGCGCTCGCTGATAACGGTGGAAAGGTCGTCGTGCAGAATACTTGTCCGGTCGCGGATCGCGTCGAGATATTCGATGCAGCGCATCAGCTTGTCGATGACCTCGCGCATTCGGAGTTTGTCGCGATCGGTGAGCCAGGGAGCGTCGTCGTGTTCGATGCGATTGAGGGCGTCGCGTTGCGGCGAGAGATAACGTCGTAGCTGCACGGCGCGCCTGCGAAGCAGTTTCAGGCGCTCGCGGACCTCGGCGGCTTCGCCATGGAAGATCAGCTCATCCAGCTCGTCCACTTCCTCGTCCATCTGATCGAGCACGGGTTCGAGATCCCTCACGAGCTTGTCGCTGACGAGCGCGAGCAGCTCGCCGGTGCGCTTCGGCCCCTTGCCCTTTCCCAGCGCCTGGCGAATATCGCGAAGAGCGGTGATATAATGTCCGCTGTCACGAAGCGTCACGACACGGTTCTCATCCACCCAGGCATGAATGGGCACGAGATCCAGTTCCTCGGCCACTTCCTCGACGTCCTGAGGCGGCGCGGCACATACGCCGCGAAGGATGATCAGTAGGCCGTCGTCAACCGGCTCCACGCGCGGGCGGGATTCGTCTTCCAGCAGGGCATCGGCGACGAGCGGATCGAAGCCGCCACTGCTGATGATCCATGCTGCCGCGGCATCATGATTGCGCTCGAGATGGACCCAAAGGACGCCATCCGTCGGCTTCCAGCTCTGCAGGCCGGCTGCGCCGATCTCGCGACAGCCACCATTGCCGTCGAGAAGAACCGCGAAACGTATGCCGGGCTCGACGCCGTAGCTGAGTTGAACCTTCTGCCCTGCGACCTCCATCCGCTCCCATCCTCCCCCGAGTATAAAAAGAAAGCGAAATCATGCGTCTGATTTTGTAATTCTAGCACCGCGCGGCTTGTGGCGGAACTGGTGACTACGACGATTGATCGCGTTCGCGGGCTCTTAAAGCATGGCAATTACTCGGCTGCCGCGGCAAGACAGCCGTCTATGATGGTGCGGATCTCGGCGCGACAGGAGCCGCAATTGGTTCCGGCATTGAGCTCCTTGCCGACGGCTTCCACGCTATGGCAACCGCCGCGAATGGCCGCGACGATCTGATTGACGCCGACACTGAAGCAGGAACAGACCGTCGCGCCGGCGTCGATGGTATCGGGTCCGGGCCGGCCGGCGATCAGCGCAAATCGCTTGCCGAGATTGCCATGCGATGCCGAAAGCTGGGCGATTGCCCAGTTTCGGGCCACCGCGACGGGCTGCCGCGCGACGAAGAGAGCCGCAAGCAGCCGCTCGCCATCGAAGAAGGCAAGGCGCAGGTCGCCGGAGGCTTGATCGGCATAGCCGAGTGGCTCCAGATCGGCGGGTATGTCGAATGTCGAGCGGCACCAGCCGATCCAGTCGTCAGGCGCCAAATCGAATCCAAGTTCCGTCCGCCAGCCGCCATCGGCCTTGGCAAGCGCCCAATAGGCGCTGTCGAGGTCGCGCGGCTTTGCTGCGGAGACTGCGAAACAATAATGCGACGCCTGGAAGCGGCGGGCGCGGACGGCGACATTCTTCGAGGCCGGCTGGCCGGAAACCGGATCCGTGACGGGGGCGACCACGGCGTCGATGCGGGCTTTGGCGGCAAAGCTGTCATTCCAATGCATCGGCACGAACAGGCTGCCGCGTGCCTGCCGCTCCGTCAACAAGGCGCGGACGATCACCTTGCCATGCGGGCTTTCGATCTCGACCAGGCCGGCTTCCGTAACCCCGATCTCGATCGCGTCACGCGGATGGATCTCGGCAAAGGGCTCGGCAATATGGGCCGAGAGGCGGGCGCTTTTGCCGGTACGCGTCATCGTGTGCCAGTGATCGCGAACGCGTCCGGTATTGAGTGTCAGGGGGAAGCGGCTGTCGGTTCGATCGCTCGCCGGCGGCTCTATGGCGACGAAGCGCGCCTTGCGATCGGAATGATAAAACCCGCCATCCGCAAAGAAGCGCGTCACCCTCGGTGCTGTTCCGGCAGGCTGCGGCCACTGGAAGGGTGGGAGTGCGTCATAATCCTCGGTTGCGATCGCTTCATGAGCGCCGATGTCGAAATCGCGGCTGCCCTGGTTTTCAAAACCGGAGAGGCTCGCATGCTCGGCGAAAATCTCGGCACTCGTCCGAAAGGAGAAGGCCGTGGAAAATTCCATGCGGCGACCAACTTCGGCCATTTGCCACCAGTCTGGTCTGGCCTCGCCCGGCGCTACCAGAAACTGCCGCTGCCTGGAGATTCGGCGTTCGGAATTGGTGACGGTGCCGTCCTTTTCGCCCCAGCCGAGCGAAGGCAAAAGCACATGCGCATGCCGCGTCGTATCCGTTTCGCGCAGGACGTCGGAGACGACGACGAAGGGACAGGCCTTGATGGCAGCCTCGACGGCATCGGCGTCCGGCATGGAGACGACCGGGTTCGTCGCCATGATCCAAAGCGCCTTGATGTGGCCGTCCGCGACGGCGCGAAACATGTCGACCGCCTTCAATCCCGGCTTGGCGGCAATTCGAGGTGCTTGCCAGAAGCGCTGCACCCGGTCGCGATCCCCGGCGCTCTCGATCGCCATGTGGGCGGCGAGCATGTTGGCGAGGCCGCCGACCTCGCGGCCGCCCATGGCGTTCGGCTGACCGGTCAGCGAGAATGGTCCCATGCCCGGCCGGCCGATACGGCCGGTGGCGAGATGGCAATTGATGATGGCGTTGACCTTATCGGTGCCAGATGAGGATTGGTTGACGCCCTGGCTGTAGCAGGTAACGGTCTTCTCGGTCGCTGCAAACAGCCGGTAGAATTCGCGAAGCTGCATGGCGGGCAGGCCGGTCAGGTCAAGCACGCGGCTGAAAGACAGCGAACTGGCGGCGGCGAAAGCCTCGGCAAAGTCGCTTGTATGTTCGGCGATGTAGTTCTGGTCGATGGTATTGCTTGCGATCAGATGTTCGAAAAGGCCTAGAAAAAGGGCAACGTCGCCATCCGGCCGGATCGCCAGATGCAGGTCGGCGATGTCGCAGGTCATGGTCCGGCGCGGGTCGATGACGACGATCTTCATCGTCGGCCGCGCCGCCTTCGCGGCCGCCAGCCGCTGATAGATGACTGGATGGCACCAGGCGAGATTGGAGCCGGTGAGGACGACAAGGTCGGCAAGCTCGATATCTTCGTAGGTGCCAGGCACCGTGTCCGAGCCGAAAGCGCGGCGATGACCGGCAACCGAGGATGACATGCAGAGCCGTGAGTTCGTATCGATATTGCCCGAGCCGATGAAACCCTTCATCAGCTTGTTGGCAACATAATAATCCTCGGTCAGCAACTGCCCGGAGACGTAGAAGGCAACCGCATCAGGCCCATGCTCGGCAATCGTTTCGCTGAAGCGTTTCGCGACCAGATCAAGCGCGTCGTCCCAGCTTGCCCTTTGGCCGGCAATTTCCGGACGGAGCAGGCGGCCGTCGAGGTCAATCGTTTCGGCAAGGGCAGAGCCCTTCGAGCACAGGCGCCCGAAGTTGGAGGGGTGGTCGGGATCGCCTTTGACGGAGACCTTGCCGTCTTCGTCGACCCTGGCGATGACGCCGCATCCGACGCCGCAATAGGGACAGGTGGTTTTGGTTTCAGCGGACATGGAGTGTGTCCACGAAGCTCAAAGGATGTGGCGAAACACCCCCCTCTGTCAGCTTTGCTGACATCTCCCCCACAAGGGGGGAGATTGGTCGGAGCAAGAGGCTGCCTCCATCAAACCAAAGCGAAGAATTTGGCGATACTGGCTCCATATGATCTCCCCCCTTGTGGGGGAGATGTCCCGAAGGGACAGAGGGGGGTATCTTTCTGCGCGTCGTCATCCTCACTCCGCCGCCATCATCAGGCTTTCGAGCGCGATGAAGAGGGCGCCGTCCTCGTTGCGGACCGGAATGGTCCGCACCTCACCCTGGTCGGCCCCAAGTGCCTTGCCGGTTTCGAGCGAGATCACCCAGTTGTGCAGCGGGCAGGTTACGGCCGTACCGTGAACGATGCCCTGGGAGAGCGGGCCGCCTTTGTGCGGGCAGTGATCCTCGATGGCGAAGACCTCGTTTTCGGCAGTGCGGAACACGGCAATCTTGCCCTGCGGGGTTTTCACGCAACGGGCGCCGCGCAGAGGAATGTCCGAAATATCGCCAATTTCAACCCAATTCATGTCGATCTCCTCACTCGGCGGCCTGCGGGAAGCCGACTGTCGCCATCGGCTTGAACTCGTGCTTATCCTTGCCGGAGACGCGTTCCGACCAGGGGTCGACCTGCGCGAATTTCTGGCTGAAGACGAAGCGCTCGTAATAGGCCTTGCGCTTTTCGGCATCCCCCATGATCTGGCGGCGGATCTCGTCGAGGCCGATGCGCTTGGCCCATTTGTAGATGCGTTCGAGATAGCGGCCCTGTTCCCGGTACATCTGCGTCAGCGCCACGATATGCTCCAGCGCCTCGTCCTCGGTCTTGACGAGGCCGAGCACTTCCGTGCCCTTGATGTCGAGACCGGCAGCGCCGGCGAAATGGATTTCGAAGCCGCTGTCGACGCAGATGACGCCGATGTCCTTGCAGGTTGCTTCGGCACAATTTCGCGGACAGCCGGAGACTGCCATCTTGAGTTTTGCCGGCGTCCACGAACCCCACATGAATTTCTCGATGCGGATGCCGAGGCCGGTGGAATCCTGCGTGCCGAAGCGGCACCAGTCGGAGCCGACGCAGGTCTTCACCGTGCGCAGGCCCTTGGCGTAGGCCTGGCCGGAGATGAAACCGGCCTTGCCGAGGTCGGCCCAGACGGCGGGCAGGTCCTCCTTCTGGATGCCGAGCAGATCGATGCGCTGGCCGCCGGTGACCTTCACCATCGGAATTTCGAACTTGTCGACCACATCGGCGATGGCGCGCAGTTCGCCGGAATTGGTGACGCCGCCCCACATGCGCGGCACCACGGAATAGGTACCATCCTTCTGGATGTTGGCATGCACGCGTTCATTGATGAAGCGCGACTGGTAGTCGTCGGCATATTCGTCCGGCCAGTCGCAGACGAGGTAATAGTTCAGCGCCGGACGGCATTTCGCGCAGCCGCAGGATGTCTTCCATTCAAGCTCCTGCATGACGGCAGGAATGGTCTTCAAGCCCTTGGCCTTGATGAGGCGGCGCACGTCGTCATGGCCAAGCTCGGTGCAGGTGCACATCGGCTGGACGGCGGCGGGGTTGTAGCTGTCGCCAAGCGTGATCGTCATCAGCTGTTCGACAAGGCCGGTGCAGGAGCCGCAGGAGGCGGATGCCTTCGTGTGGGCGCGCACGTCGTCGAGCGAAGTCAGGCCCTTTGCTGATATGGTCGAAGTGATCTTGCCCTTGCAGACGCCGTTGCAGCCACAGATTTCCGCGTCATCCGGCAAGGCTGCAACGGCCGCCATAGGGTCCAGCGGCGACCCTCCCTGATAGGCCTGGCCGAAGATCAAGGTTTCGCGCATCTCGGAGATGTCGGTCGCCTTCTTCTTCAAATCGTTGAACCAGGCGCCGTCGGCCGTCTCTCCGTAGAGCACGGTGCCGATGATCTTGTTGTCCTTCAGCACCAGGCGCTTGTAGACGCCGGCCGCCGCGTCGCGCAGGACGATCTCCTCGCGGTCGTCGCCATCGGCGAAGTCGCCGAGCGAAAACAGATCGATGCCCGTGACCTTCAGCTTCGTCGGTGTGTCCGAGTGCACGAAACCGGCGGCGGCATCGCCAGCAAGATGCGAGGCGGCCACACGTGCCATCTCGTAAAGCGGGGCGACCAGGCCATAGACCATGCCGCCGACCTCGGCGCATTCGCCGAGCGCCATGATGCTGCCGTCCGAGGTCTGCATGCCGTCGTCGACGACGATGCCGCGGTTGACGGCGATGCCTGCCTCCTTGGCAAGGCCGACATTGGGACGGATGCCGACGGCCATGACGATGAGGGTGGCGGGGATCACGCGGCCATCGTCCAGTTCGATCCCCTCGACCTTGCCGTCACCGACGATCGCCTTGGTGTTGGCCTTGGTGATGACCTTGATGCCGCGCTCCTCGACGGCTTTTTGCAGGAGGTAGCCGGCGGCCGGGTCGAGCTGGCGTTCCATCAGTGTCGGCTGGACATGGAGAACGGTGACATCCATACCACGCAGACTGAGGCCGGCGGCCGCTTCGAGGCCGAGCAGGCCGCCGCCGATGACAACAGCCTTTTCGCGCGATTGCGCGGCAAGCAGCATCGCCTGCACGTCATCGAGGTCGCGATAGGTGATGACCCCGCGCAGTTCCTTGCCCGGAACCGGAATGATGAAGGGGACGGAGCCGGTCGCGATGACAAGCTTGTCGTAGCTCTCGGTCACGCCATGATCGGAGGTGACCGTCTTTGCCGCCCGGTCGATGGCGACGATCTTGTGCCCCTTGTAGAGGGTGATGCCATGCTTGATGTACCAGCCGTCGCCGTGGATGATGATCTGCTCGTAGTCCTTTTCGCCTGACAGCACCGGCGACAGCATGATGCGATCGTAATTGACGCGCGGCTCGGCGTTGAAGATCGTGACCTGATAGTGATCAGGCGCCTTTTCCAAAAGATGCTCCAGCATGCGCCCTGGCGCCATGCCGTTGCCGATGATGACGAGTTTCTGGGTCATGATATCACTCCGCGGCTTCCACGAAGCGGTGACGTTCGTAGAGGAACTTCAGCACGGCCTCGCGGCATTTGAGGTAGGTCCTGTCGGAAGCAAGCTCGATGCGGCTGCGCGGCCGCGGGATCGGCACTTCGAGGATATCGCCGATATGGGCGGCTGGGCCGTTGGTCATCATGACGATGCGGTCGGACAACAGCACGGCCTCGTCGACGTCATGGGTGATCATCACCATGGTGCTGCCGAGGCGGGCATGGATTTCCATCACCGCGTCCTGAAGATGGGCGCGGGTGAGCGCGTCCAACGCCCCGAAGGGCTCGTCGAGCAGCAGGATCTTCGGCTGCATGGCGAGTGCCCGGGCAATGCCGACGCGCTGCTTCATGCCGCCGGAGATTTCCGAGGGGCGCTTGTCCCTGGCATGGGCCATCTGCACGAGATCGAGATTGCGCATGACCCACTCATGACGCTCGGCCTTGCTCTTCGTGCCGCGAAACACCTTCGAGACGGCGAGATTGACGTTCTCGTAGACGCTGAGCCAGGGCAGCAGGCTATGGTTCTGGAAGACCACGGCCCGATCCGGACCGGGCGCATTGACCTCGCGGTTTTCAAGCAGCACCGCTCCGGCGGAGACGGGCGTGAGCCCGGCAATGAGGTTCAGCAGGGTGGACTTGCCGCAGCCGGAATGGCCGATGATCGACACGAATTCGCCCTTGTCGATGACGAGTTCGATGCCCTTCAGCACTTCGGCACGCTGGCCGCCGCGGTCGAAATACTTGTCGATATGATCGAGCTTCAGATAGGCGCTCATCCTGTTCTCCTTAGTTGCTCGTCATGCCACGGGTCACGACGGCACCGAGGCCGGCGACCAAACGGTCGAGGACAAAGCCGGTGACGCCGATATAGGCGAGGGCGACGATGATGTCGGGCAGGCGCGAGGAGTTCCACGCGTCCCAGATGAAGAAGCCGATGCCGACGCCGCCGGTCAGCATTTCAGCGGCAACGATCGCAAGCCAGGAGAGTCCAGCGCCGATGCGCAGCCCGGTAAAGATGTAAGGGGCGGCGGCCGGCACCATGATGCGGAAGAAGAATTCGATCTGGTTCAGCCGCAGCACCTTGGCGACGTTGCGATAATCCTGCGGAATGTTGCGAACGCCGACTGCGGTATTGATGATGACCGGCCAGATCGAGGTGATGAAGATCACGAAGATGGCGGAAGGGTTGGAATTCTGGAAGGCGGCGAGCGACAGCGGCAGCCATGCAAGCGGCGGCACGGTGCGCAGCACCTGGAAGATCGGGTCGAGGCCACGCATCGCCCAGACCGATTGCCCGATCACCGCACCGACCAGCACGCCGGCGACTGCCGCTAAGCCGAAGCCATAGGCGACGCGCTGCAGCGAGACGAGCACGCGCCAGGCAAGCCCGATATCCTGCGACCCATTGTAGAAGAAGGGATAGACGATGAGGTCGTAGCTTTCCTGCCAGACCTGCGAAGGCGGCGGCAGGCTGGCGCCTGGCTGGTCGCAAAGCAGCTGCCAGACGCCGAGCAGAAGCACGAGCACCACGAGGGGCGGCAGGACGCTGCGCAGGATCGAGGCTGCGATGCGGCCGGGATCGATGCGGCGGGCGGGGCGGGCCGCCAATGTCACGACATGGCTCTTTGCGGGAGCGGGCGCTTGCGCAACGGCGGCTTGCTGTTTGCGGGCGGTTACGGACATTGAACGAATCCTTTTTGGAAGAGAGTGCCGAACATCATGACGCCACCTTGATCGAGAGGCTTTCGAGGTAGGCAGTCGGGTTTTCGGGATCGAAGACCTTGCCGTCGAAGAAGGTTTCCTTGCCGCGCGAGGTCGACGCGGGAATATCCGAAGCGGCAACGCCGAGATCCTTGGCGGCATCGCGCCAGATGTCCTGGCGGTTCACCTGGCCGACCAGCTTCTTGATGTCCGTATTGGCGGCGAACTTGCCCCAGCGGATGTTCTCGGCGATGAACCAGGCGTCATGGCTCTGATAGGGATAGGAAACGCCGTCCTTCCAGAATTTCATGTAAAGATCGGTGCCCTTGGCGACCCGGCCGTTGCCGTAATTGATGTCGCCCTTGAGGCGGCCGAGCACATCCTTGGGCGGCACGTTGAACCACTGCCGCTTGCCGAGGATGGTGGCCATCTCCTCCTTGTTGTCCATGCTGTCGCACCATTGCTGGGCTTCCATGACCGCCATCAGCAATGCCTTGGCGGCATTCGGGTTCTTCTCGATCCAGTCGGCGCGCATGCCGAGGGCTTTTTCCGGGTGGCCCTTCCAGATCTCGCCGGTCGTACAGGCCGTGAAGCCGATCCCCTGATTGACGAGCTGTTCGTTCCAGGGCTCGCCGACACAGAAGACGTCCATGTTGCCGACCTTCATGTTCGCCACCATCTGCGGCGGCGGTACGACGATGGTCGAGACGTCCTTGTCGGGATGGATGCCGCCGGCGGCCAGCCAATAACGGATCCACAGATCATGCGTGCCGCCCGGGAAGGTCATGGCCGCCTTGATCTCCTTGCCCGCTGCCCTTTTCGCGTCAAAGGCGGCTTTCAGCTTGGATGCATCGAGCTGGACGCCGGTTTCCGCATATTCCTTTGCGACCGAGATGCCCTGGCTGTCGTAGTTGAGGCGGGCCAGGATCGCCATCGGCACGGGCTGGTTGTTCTGCGTCACCTTGCCTGTATGCATGAGATAGGGGAGCGGCGAGAGAATGTGGGCGCCATCGATGCCGTTTGCCGCTCCGCCGAGCACGAGATTGTCGCGGGTTGCGCCCCAGGATGCCTGTTTGGCCACATCGACATTGGCAAGGCCATGCTTTTCGAACAGACCTTTTTCCTTGGCAATGACCAGCGGCGCGGCGTCCGTCAGGGCGATATAACCAAGCTTCACATCCGACACCTCAGGTCCGGCGGTTGCTGCAAAGGCGCCGGAGGGGAAAGCCGTCCTGACGGCGCCGAACAGGGCTGCCGTGGCGGACGTCTTCAAAAGGTTGCGGCGCGTAACACCACCGGACAGGATTGTTTTCACTTGCAGTTTCCCCTTTTTGCGCGTGACGCATGGATTTCGGACATAAAAAAACGCCGCTCGGTCGATGCAGCCCGGGACAGGAGGTTAAGTCCTCGGGGCAGAAACCTTGCGACGTCGATGTCTTTGCGAGCGCGTCTTCCGCGCATTGCGTGCCTCGATCGCCGTTGACCGAAGCGTATTTAACCAAGCAATCCGCGTGCCAGTTTTTGATATTATGCCTAGTGCGATGAAATCATTGAATTATTTTGGAGATTATCGGGCATGTCTGTTTTATGTGCGGATGTTGCAACTGCTAAAGTTTTGGGCGGATGCTGACTGTCCGGCCTGGGGTCCTGCGCTTATTCTGTGCAGTGCAGCATAGCCGGGCGCTAAATGTCTTCCGCCGAGAATTGCATCGCATTGGTCGTCTTCACCGCGAAACCGTCGATGTAGCTCGCCATGTCCGCGGGGTCGAAAACGTGACCATCCATGAAGCGATCGCCATCCATATCGCCCTCAACACGGATATCGGCATCATCGGGCGAGGCCCCGTTTCCGAGCGCCAGCCGATAGAGGTCCGATCGATAGGCGGAAGCCGCCATCGTCATGCTTTGCTCGGAAAGCGCGCTTTGCCCCCAGCGCACCATCTGGCTGAAGATCCACAGGGCCTGGCTTGGACGCGGGTAATTGGCGAAGCTGGCATGAAAGCTGAAATATCGGTCGATCACCCGACGATTGCCCTTGGCGTCGAGATTGAACTCGCCCGAGAGCACGTGGCGGATGATGTGGACGGGCGCTGCGATATAGCGCTGATCGGCAAGCGCCTCGGCAAGGGCGTCGTGATTTTCAGATCGGTCGCACCAGCGCGCTGCCGCGTCGAGCGCCACGATAAGGCGCGAAACGGTTTCGGGATGGGTTTCTGCCCATTCCGGGCGCATGCCGATCACCTTTTCAGGGGCGGAGGGCCATATGTCCTGCTTGGCAGCGACGATGCGGCCGACGCCGCGTTCGGAGGCGACCATGTTCCAGGGCGCGCCGACGCAGAAGCCATCGATGGCTCCGGCCGCAAGGGCATCTGATGTCAGTGGCGGCGGTACGACGACGAGCTTCACGTCCCGGTCTGGATCGATGCCGCCGGCGGCAAGCCAATAGCGGAATTCGTAATTATGCGATGAGAACGGGTAGGTCATGCCAAGCGTCGGCGGCTGTTCCCCGCGTGCCTTCATCGTGCTGACCACTTTTGCCAGCGCTCGCGAATTTTCCAATGCGCTGGCGTGGTCGGAAAGACCGGCTTCGTTGCACATGCGCTCGAACAGCCGCGTCGACAGAGTGATGGCGTTGCCGCCGCAGCCGAGCGAGAATGGCGTAATCGTCGGCGAGGGGTTCGAGCCAAGCCCCAGCATCGCCGCCACCGGCATCGGAGAGAGCATGTGGGCGATGTCGAACTGGCGAAAGGCAAGCCGATCGCGGATATTGGCCCAGGAGACATCCTTGATGAGGTCGAGCGTAATCCCTTCCTTGCGCGCGAAGCCGAATTCCGCGGCCGCGATCAGGACCGAAGCATCGACCAGCGGAATGAAGCCTGCGCGCAGCGTGCGCGAGCCTTCGCTGGCAATTCGCGCCGGTGCGGGAGGATTATTGCCGCCTGCCTTGCGAGCTCCGGCGAGATGAGCTGCCTGCATTCTCATATTCACTCCGATGTCTCCCCTGCGCGGGTGACGGGCGGGATTGGCTTCAATGCGCTCACATCAGCAACCCCGCTGCCGTCACGACGCTTTGCGCAATCTCGGACATCTTCTTCTTTTCGTTCATGGCCGTCTGCCGCAGCAGCGCGAAGGCCTCGTCTTCCGAAAGTCCGCGCATCTTCATCAGGATACCTTTGGCCCGCTCGACGACCTTGCGCTCTTCCAGCGCCGATTTGGCTTCCGCCAGTTCGCGCTGCAAGCGGCTGAAGGCGTTGAATCGGCTGACCGCCATATCGAGGATCGGTTTCACCCGCTCCTTCTTGAGGCCGTCGACGATATAGGCCGAAACGCCGGCCTCGACGGCCGCCTCGATCGAGGCCGTATCGGAGCGGTCGACGAACATGGCGATCGGCCGGCCCACGGTCCGCGTCAGCTGAAACAGATGTTCCATCATGTCGCGGTTCGGATTTTCGAGATCGATGATGATGACGTCTGGGTGAAGGGTCTCGATCGTGCGCGCCACGCCCTGCACTTCATGGATGACAGTCACCCGCGCATGGCCAGCCTCCCGCAACCCCTCCTCGATGATCGAGGCGCGGATTGTGTTTTCATCGATCACAAGAATGGTCAGATCGAGACGGCTCATCCTATCTTTATGACGCAACGCAGCATGACGGGCAAGTCAAATTCGCTGAAATATTGGGCGATCTAAAGTAACGCCTAAATATTAGGCTATTGCGACCTGTTTCTGGCTATTTCCTCATCAATGCTGCCAACGGGCTGTGATGCTGAAAATGTCGGGATTCTGCCGGTCCTTTCGGCCAGAGCCTGGAACAAGGCGTCGAATTGGCGATTGTACATGCTGAAAAGCAAGTTCCTCGTGCCGTTCCGGAGCCAGCATTGACAACGCCCGCTTGAAATTTCCCTCATCTTCCGCCACCTGTTCGGCGCGACTTTCAACTTTATTCCCAGGAGACTAGACGCATATGACGACCACCACCGCAGAAATGACCGCCGAGAGCCACGTCTTCGAGGCCGACGTTGCCCGCCTTCTGCATATGATGGTTCACTCGGTTTATTCGGACAAGGATGTCTTCCTGCGCGAGCTGATCTCGAACGCGGCCGATGCCTGCGAGAAGCTGCGCTACGAAGCGATTGCCCACCCCGGCCTGCTCGCGAACGATCCCGACAGCCGTATCCTTCTGACGCTCGATGCCGATGGCAATAAGCTCGTCGTGGAAGATAACGGCATCGGCATGACCCGTGACGAGATGATCGAGGCGCTGGGCACGATCGCCCGTTCCGGCACGCGTGCCTTCATGGAACGCATCGAGGCCAACAAACAGGGCGAGGGCGCACAGCTCATCGGCCAGTTCGGCGTCGGCTTCTATTCCTGCTTCATGGTCGCCGATCGCGTCGACGTCGTCTCGCGGCGCGCCGGTGCGGAAGATGCCTGGCTCTGGTCTTCCGACGGCAAGGGCGGCTACAGCGTCGCTCCCGCCGATGTCGGCGAGGCGCCGGCGCGCGGCACCCGCATCACGCTGCATCTGATGGAGGATGCCAAGAGCTATGCGTCGCGCTGGAGCGTCGAGCGTATCGTCAGGGAGCAATCCGGCCATGTGCCGGTGCCGATCAAGATCGCCGAAAAGCCCGGCGAGGAGGCGACGCAGCTCACCGACGGCACAGCGCTCTGGACCAAGTCGAAGAACGATATCACGGCCGAGGAATATACCGATTTCTATCGGGGCGTGTCCGGCCAGTATGACGAGCCGGCGCTGACGGTGCATTTCCGCGCCGAGGGCCGCCATGAATATTCGGCGCTCGCCTTCGTGCCCGGCTCGCAGCCTTTCGATCTTTTCGATCCAGATCGCAAGGGCCGCATGAAGCTCTATGTGAAGCGCGTCTTCATCACCGACGAGGCGGAATTGCTGCCGCGCTATCTCCGCTTCGTGCGCGGCTTGGTCGACACGTCGGACCTGCCGCTCAACGTCTCGCGCGAGATGATCCAGGAAAGCCCGATCCTCACCGCAATCCGCAAGGGCGTCACCAACCGCATCATCACGGCGATCGAGAAACAGGCGGAGAGCGATCATGACGCCTTCCTGAAGATCTGGGAGAATTTCGGCAGCCTGATCAAGGAAGGCCTCTACGAGGATTTCGAGCGCCGCTCGCAGCTTCTGGCGCTCTCGCGCTTCCGCACGACTGCGTCTTCGGACGGCTATCGTTCGCTTGCCGACTACGCCAGGGATGCCAAGGAGGGCCAGCAGTCGATCTACTATCTCGTCGGCGGCAGCCTGGAGCAGCTGAAGGCCTCGCCACAGCTTGAAGGTTTCCGTGCCCGCGGCATCGAAGTTCTGTTGCTGACCGATTCCGTCGACAGCTTCTGGGTCACCAATGCCCCAGAATTCGAGGGCAAGAGCTTCAAATCGATCACTCAAGGGTCTGCTGATCTCGCTCAGTTCAAGAAGCAGGATGAAGACAAGCCGGAAAGCGAAAGCGCGTCGGCGGAAGTGCAGGCCTTCCTTGACTATGCCAAGCAGAAGCTTGCCGGCGAGGTTTCCGACGTGCGCGCATCCGACCGCCTGATCGAAAGCGCCGTCTGCCTCGTTGCTTCCGAGCAGGGCTACGACCGGCAGCTCGAGAAGATCCTGCAAGGTGCCGGTCGCCTGGAGTCCGGCGCCAAGCCGATCCTCGAAATCAACATGGATCACCCGGTCGTCAAGGCCATTGCCGCCAAGGCCGATTCACCGTCTCTGCGCGATGATGCCGCCTTCCTTCTGCTCGATCAGGCCCGCGTGCTCGATGGCGACAAGCCGGCCGATCCGCGCGCCTTTGCTGAACGTCTGGCACGGCTGATGGAAAAGGCGCTGCAGTAATCCAACTGGATCGGCATGGCTCGCAATGGCCGTGCCGATCCATTCGTAGAGGATTGCGATTGCATTATGGCCCTGACGCGTCAAAAAACTTGTCTTAAATTATCATCTTTTCGTTGCGGAGCGAGGGCTCTTCTTCTATAGAGACGTCAGATTGGCCTGATATCACTCGGCCACGTAAGCGTTAACGTCACTCAACGCGTATGATCGAACGGCTCTGCGGCTTCGGTCTGCGCGACTGTGTCCTGCGGATCGAGACCAAAGTGCCTCGCAAGGACACATGATGGACAATCCCCAAACTTTCAATCCGAATGTCTCGGCGCCGAGGATCGAGCGCGTGCGCCATGAGCTGAAGCGACGCTCCCTGACGGTTGCGGCCGTCGACAGGATCACGCCCGGCATGTTGCGCATGCAATTGTCAGGCGATGATCTGGCCGATTTCGCTAGCCTGGCGCCCGACGATCACATCAAGATTTTCGTAGCTGGCTCCGGCGAGGAGATGGAGCGGCGTGACTATACGCCTCGTCGTTACGATGCCGATGCACGGACCCTCACCATCGATTTCGCCATTCACGAGGCGGGACCGGTGACCAAATGGGCGCTCGATGCGCGGCCGGGCGACAGGCTCGAGATCGGCGGCCCTCGCGGCTCGGCCGTCGTCTCGCGCGATGTCACCAACTGGCTGCTCATCGGCGATGAAACGGCACTGCCGGCTATGGGTCGTCGCATCGAAGAGGCTGCGGCGGGGGTGCGCATGACGGTCATCGCAGCAGTTGTCGGCGCTGCCGAACAGCAGGCCTTTCAAACCGAGGCGCAGCTGGATATCCGCTGGGCGCATCGTCCCCTCTCGGAGGCGACCGATCCGTCCGCATTGATGGAAATTCTCCAGTCCGTCGAGCTGTTGCCCGGCACCGTCGTCTGGATAGCGGCCGAGGCCTCCGTCACGCGCGCTCTGCGCTCCTACCTCGTGGAAGAACGCGGCTATCCGCTGAGCTGGATCAAGGCATCCGGCTATTGGGTGAAGGGCAAGGCGGATACGACGGAGAAATTCGATTGAACCTGTGATGCTGCCGGCAAGGTGCCGCCTGCTCGTCCTAATGTAATGGGGCAGGCATCTTGCCGGAACCGGCTGCTGCCCCATTTCATGGCGCAATTGTCCCGTAAAGGGATAAGGCGTTCCTTGATAAGCTTGGGTTCACCGAAACTGCATTCTGGATAGATTTCGACTTCCTAAATTGCATGGGATCGCCGAAGGTTAAGTGTGAAGCGGGAGTGGTGGGGGAGACCATCCACGATCGCTTTGCGGGTTCATGGCGCCGAGCGGGAGGCGGTGCCTTGGATGTCATGTCGATCCCTGCCGTGCGCGACGGCCAATATTGAGGATAAAGCCAAGGTGCTTGCCGTCCCGAAAGAACCGCCGCAGACATTTATCGCGTTGATGCTGTCGGCGCTACGGAAGGCCTTCGCGGGCATCGCCCTGGCGAGTGCCGCCATCAATGTGCTGGCCTTGACCGGCTCCTTCTTCATGCTGCAGGTCTATGACCGGGTCATTCCGAGCCGCAGCCTGCCGACATTGTCCGGCCTCGTCATCATCGTCGCGGCTCTCTTCCTGTTTCAAGGCGTGATCGAGTTCCTGCGTTCCATGCTGCTTGTTCGCATCGGCATGTCGCTTGACGAACGATTGAACAGAAAGGTTTTCCGCTCGCTCCTGTTCCTGCCGACCAGGAAGCAGACGTCGGACGATGGGCTGCAATCGGTCCGCGATCTCGAGCAGATCCGCTCCTTCCTCTCCGGCAGCGGCGCGACGGCGCTTTTCGATCTGCCATGGGTGCCATTCTATCTGGTCCTTTGCTTTCTGTTTCATTTCTGGATCGGCTTCACGGCTCTGTGCGGCGCCCTGTTGCTGGTCGGCATTACCGTGCTCGCCGAACTGCTGTCGCGTCGACCGGCTGAGGAGGCGGCCAGGTCTTCGGCCATGCGCCTCGGTTTTGCCCAGGCGGCGCGGCGCAACTGGGAGGCCGCCATTGCCATGGGGTTTGTTGGCCGCCTGAGCGAGAAGTGGGCGGCCATGAACGACGACTATCTCAGGCATCAGCTAAGGGCGAGCACGATCGTTGGGGCACTCACCATTGCCGCCAAGATGGCGCGCATGATGCTTCAGTCCGGCGTTCTCGCTGTCGGGGCGATCCTCGTCATTCGCCAGGAAGCGACGGGCGGCATCATCATCGCCAGTTCGATCCTGCTGACGCGGGCGCTGGCGCCCGTCGAGCTTGCGATCGGCCAGTGGAAAGGCCTTGTCGCCGCGCGCCAGGGCTGGGCGCGACTTGCCGCGCTCCTCGACGTTGTGCCGCCCAAGCCGCAGGCCTTCGCTTTGCCGCCGCCGTCACGCGAGCTCAGTGTCGAGAACATCAGCGTTACCTCTCCGGGCAGCCGCGATCTCATCCTGCGCAATGTGTCGTTCAAGATATCGGCGGGGACGGTGCTCGGTGTCATCGGCCCGAGCGCGTCGGGCAAGTCCTCCCTTGCTCGGGCGATTGCCGGCCTGTGGCCGGTTCCCATCGGCGCCGTGCGGCTCGATCGTGCCGCGCTGTCGCAATGGGATAGCGACGAACTTGGTCGGCATATCGGCTATCTGCCGCAGGATGTGGACCTGTTCGACGGTTCGATCGCTGAAAACATTTCCCGTTTCGCCGAGGATATGCGCACGGAGCCGATCATTGCCGCGGCCAAGGCCGCGGGTGTTTACGACATGATCGTCAAGCTCCCCGATGGCTTCGATACCAGGATCGGCGAGAGCGGATCGCGCCTTTCGGCCGGGCAGAGGCAGCGCATCGCCCTGGCGAGAGCGCTTTACGATGATCCGTTCCTGGTGGTTCTCGATGAGCCGAACTCCAATCTGGATGCCGAGGGGGAGGCGGCGCTGACTGAGGCTCTCGCAGGCGTGCGGAAGCGCGGCGCTATTGCGATCGTCATCGCCCACCGGCCTAGCGCTCTGGCCGCCGCCGATACCGTCATGATCGTTGCCGGCGGGCAGGTCCAGGCATTCGGTCCGAAGAAAGACATTCTCGGGCCGTCGCCCAAGCAGGTCGGAACGACGCATTTTGCCGTTGCCGGCGGGGAGACGCACGGATGACCGAAAAGGCTTCGCCATCGACCGAACGGACGATCCGCCGCCTGTCCCTGCTGGTGGCGGCGGCCGTATTGCTGCTGTTCGGCGTCATGGGCGGCCTTGCGGCGGCGACTAAAATTTCCGGGGCGGTGATTGCCTCGGGCACGCTCGTCGTGGACAGCTATGTGAAGCCGGTGAAGCACCTGAAGGGCGGCATCGCCCGCGCGATCCCCGTGAAGAACGGCGATCATGTCACAGCCGGCCAGGTGCTCGTGCGGCTGGACGACACGCAGACCAAGGCCAATCTTGCCATCATCCGCAAGCGGCTGAACGAGCTTTCCGCCCGCACGGCGCGTCTGGCGGCCGAGCGCGACGGCAGGCAGGATATCGCCTTTCCCGCCGAACTGCTCTCGGCCGCCGACAACGCAGGTGTAGCGGCTATCATGGCCGGCGAACGCCAGCTCTTTTTCGATCGCCATGCATCGCGCGAGGGGCAGAAATCGCAGCTGCACGAGCGCATTCAACAGTTGAAGCAGGAGATCGAGGGTCTGGTGGCGCAGGAGCAGGGCAAGCGGCGAGAGATCGCGCTCATCGCCAAGGAGCTCGGCAGCCTTGAAGGCCTGCTCGATCAGGGCATCATTTCGGCGACGAAAGTCTATTCGCTTCAGCGCGAAAGCGCTTCGCTGAACGGCGATCTCGGCAATCTCGTCTCGTCCATCGCCCAGACCAGGGGCAAGATCGCGGAAACCGGGCTGCAGATCCTGCAGATCGATGCCGATCACAGCTCGGAGGTCTCCGATCAGCTGCGTCAGGCGGAGAGCGACGGCGGCCAGTTTTCCGAGCGGCTGATCGCCGCCGAGGACGATCTGAAGCGGATCGACCTCAAGGCACCGCAGGCGGGGATCGTCGATCAGCTGAGCATCCATGCCGAAGGGGCGGTCATTTCGCCGGCCGAGGCGATCCTGCAGATCGTTCCGGACAAGGACGCGCTGGTGGCGGAGCTGAAACTCTCGCCGCAGGATATTGATCAGATCAGCGTCGGGCAGGCGGTGTCCTTGCGCTTTCCCGCCTTCAATCAGCGGATAACACCTGAGTTGAACGGACAGGTCGACACCATCTCGGCGGATCTGGTGACGGATCAGCGTTCGGGTCAAGGCTATTATGTCGTGAGGGCCAAGGTGGCAAAGACGGAATGGGATCGGCTGGGGCAGCTTACGCCGTTGCCGGGCATGCCCGTGGAGGCTTTCCTGCAGACAGGCCAGAGAAGCGTCCTGGCCTATCTGACAAAGCCGATGACCGACCAGATCAGGCGGGCGTTTAGAGAAGATTAGCGTAGTCTCGCGCCGCGGTCTTTTTTCCCGGACACGCGTGCCGATATTACAGCGCCTCCCGTCTTTCAAGACGCGCTAAGGGCGCTATAATTCTTTGAAATTATGCAATAAATAAGCGGCCGCCCGATTTTCGTCGAACGGCCGTCATGGAATGCTTCGAGTTCTGGGACCGGTCAGATATGCCAGTCCGCCGTATGGGCGGATTGGGCCGAGGCGGCGAGCTGGGCGGCATGATCGTCCAAGGAATAGGCCTTAATATAGTCGATCTTCATCTCGGATCCGTTCGGAAGCCCATCCGTCGGAGTGCCCGCTACGCCGCCGACTGCGAGATCGACCAGCATATACATTGGGCCATGCATATCGGCGGGTGTATCGGCATGGGCGACGGCGACGTCGTCGAAGTACCAGACGATCTGATCCTTGTCCCAAAGCACGCCGTAATTGTGGAAGCCGTTGGTGCTCGGCACTTCCACTGGAATGGACGTCTTCGTATGCTCGCCGGTGGCATTCGAATGAACCGTGACATTCACCGTGGTGGGGTTCTGCCCGCGCATCTCCACCACATCGAGTTCCGGCGGCCAGGAGCCGTCCTCCGGCAACAGCCAGAAGGCGGGCCAGACGCCCTGATTGTGCGGCATCTCCGCTCGCATTTCGAAATAGCCATAGGTCTGCGAGAAGGTGGAGTGGGTGGTCAGGAGGCCGGATGTGTAATCATGGTTCTCGACGATCGACTTCAATGCATCCGGCGTTTGCTTCGCCGTGATCGTCAGAACGCCGTCCGAGACGGAAAACGGGTTTGCGGATGCCGTCGGCGCGTAGGACGGATTGATATACCATTGCAGCTCATCGTTCAGGCTGCTGCCCTTGTCCGGCGCCCAATGGTATTTAGCATCCCAGGTGCCCTGCGTTCCCTCGTGCAGCGAGAGCGTGTTGAAATCGTCTGAAAAGGTTTGCGTCAGGGATGCTCTGTCGAGGCCCAGCTGGAACTGGTCTTGGTGAAGGTCGGACACGATCTTGTTGGCGAAGACCAGACTTTCGCCATTGCCGAGGTCGAGCCGAACATTGGCTCCTTCCTGTGTGGAATGGCTGACGACCTGATCGAACGACGTTAGGCCGTACTGGTTGAGCCGCACCTTGTCGTCGTCGCTGAAGTCGGTGATGAGATCGCTGCCGTTGCCCTTGGAGATGACGAAGGTATCGGCCCCGCCGCCGCCGATAAGCACATCGTTGCCGCCGCGCCCGTCGATGGTCTGGCTGCCGCTGCCGCCGGTGATGATGTTGTCGGCGTCATTGCCATAGGCGTGGCGGTTGTCGCCGGTGACGGTGAGGTTTTCGACATTGGCCGGCAGCGTGTAATCCATCCAGGTGTTGACGGTATCGATGCCGGCATTGGGGGCTTCATAGACCCGATTGTTGCTCGAGTAGATATAATAGATATCGTCGCCGGTACCGCCCATTATCGTCACGTTGACGGTGTTGTCGCCCCATATGGAATCATTGCCGGCGGTACCGTAGAGCGTCGGTCCCGAGCCGGTGGCGGAAAAGAAACCCGTCGACGTACCGCTATAGTAAAGCGGTTGTCCAAGAGCATTCAAAACTGAATTGGGCATCAGAAACCTCTTCCTTGGTGCCGGACCAGCTCCTCCACCGATCTAATATTTCTCCCCACTCATATGCATCAGATAGCGTGCATTGTTTTTCTGCCCAGCCCCTGCGGCAAGTTTTTTCGTCGCAATATTCAGGATGGTCTGATGGCGCTTGCCGTGCCGTCGGCGGCGCGGCGCAATTGCTCGCCGCACCGCCGAAGTTCAGGGTTCAGAGAGCCGCCTTGACCTTCTTGGCAATTTCCGGACTCACCCAGGTCGTCCAGATCTCCTCATGGGTCTTCAGGAAATATCTGGCGGCGTCCTCATTCGTTCCCTGGTTGTCCGTCTGCCAGGCAAGAACGCTATTCACCAGATCATTCGTCCACGTCCGCTTCTTGAGATAATCCATCGCAACTCCGGCCTTCTCGGCAAATTGCCTGGTCACGACGGTGAAGACTTCCGAGACGGGGTAGGAGTTGACTTTCGGATTGGGGCAATCGAGGACGGAGGTGCAGGCGTCCCATTCGACCTTGTCATGGGGCACACCGAAGGAGAGACGTACCATCGGGTACTTGCCGAGAATTGATGTCGGCGACCAGTAGTAGCCGAGCCAGCCGGTCTTCTTTTCGAAGGCATTGGCGATCGTGCCGTCCAGGGCGGCGGCGGAGCCGGTCTCGACGATTTCAAATCCCCTCTTTTCTCCATCAAGCGCCCTGAAGAGATTGCCGAGCGATGCCTGGCATTGCCAGCCGGGCGGGCAATTGCAGATGACGCCTTTTTTCGGATCGTCGGGAGCAGGGAAGAGTTCGGGATGTTCCAACGCCTGCTGAACGGTCTTGATATCGGGATGGGCGTCGGCCAGGAATTTCGGAATCCACCAGCCGTCCTGGCCGCCTTCGGAGAGAATGCCGGCCGCAATAACCAGCCGGCCTTCGGAAACGGCCTGATCCAGCGGCGTGCGCACGGCATTGATCCAAATCTCGGGAGCGACGTCGGGCTGGCCCTTCTCGTTCATGGAGGTGAAGGTCGGCAGCGTATCGCCTGTCACCAGATCGACCGAGCAGCCGTAACCTTCCTGGAGGATGATCTTGTCGACATTTGCCGCGACGCCGGCCGAAGCCCAGTTCATCTCGGCAAGCGACACCGAGCCGCAATCGGCATGCGCGCCGCCGGCAAGGCTATAGAGTGCTGCCGCGAAGGCGGCGGCAATAATATGTTTCTTCATGTAAGACCTCCAGGTCCTGATATTGCTGTTCTGGAAGGATACCGCGGTAGAACTGCCGACCGCTTCCCTTCGCTCTTGCGATGCTTCGGGCGCATGTGATTGCGCCGAGGTAAGCTCGATCAACCATCACCGCCGGGATGCGTGGGCGTTATTGCCACATGCGTCCCATGGACATGTGTTGGCCGGGTGAAGTTTTAAGCTTTCCCACAGGAATGACGTGGGCGATCGGTCAATCTGCCCTTCGAGTTCGACGGGCGAGGCCGCCGGATCCAAGCGGCGCGGGGTGGGAAAGAGATTTTCCGTTTCCGGCGGCCCAAGAGATGGCTGTTCCTTTTAATCTACCATTTTTGTGGACAATATTCGCATTATCGAAAACGCATGTGATTTCCGAAAGGGATGAGAATGAGTGCGCCCAAACTCGTCGGCTTTGCCGGCAGCTTCAACAGGCCGTCGAAGACCCATGCGCTGGTTCAGACCGTTGCCGGTCTGGCAAGCGAGCGATATGGCTTCACCAGCAGGGTTTACGATCTGCACGATGTCGGCGCCTCCCTCGGATTGGCGCAATGGCGCAAGGATCTCGACGATCAGGCGAGAAGCGTCATCGATGAGATCGTGTCGGCCGATGCTCTCATCATCGGTTCGCCGACCTTCAAGGGCTCCTATCCCGGACTGTTCAAGCATCTGATCGACCTCATCGATCCGCATGAGCTGCGCGCCAAGCCGATCATCATCACGGCGACCGGCGGCGGTGACCGGCATGCGCTGATGGTCGAACATCAGCTGCGGCCGCTCTTCGGCTTCTTCATGGCGCATACATTGCCGACGGCGGTCTATGCGTCGGATCGCGATTTCACCGACTACAGGGTCTCGTCCGAGCCGCTGGCCAACCGGATCAACGAGGTCGTCGGCGAGCTTGCGGCCTTTTTCCCGTATCCGGTGACGAGGCTTGCCGCTGCGGAATGATGGGCGATCACGCCCGAACGTCTCGGATTTGTCAACGGAATGGAGGGTTACATGAAATGGAATGTCATCAGCCGCCTGAAGACGATTTTTGCCGGTCCCGCGCTGCAGAAGGTGGATGTTCGCACGCGGTCCGTTGACTGGGTCGAGTCCGCGGAGCGGGAACGAGAACTCTCCGCCCGAGACTACGAGATCTATTATTGGTGCTCCACGCCGGCGCCCTGGTATTGAAAGGATGCGCCTTTGATGCCGTGTCGCCAGTTGAGCTTCCCATCATTATTCATCGCGAGGCTTCCATGACCAGAGTGCTGATTGTGCCGGGTCTTTTCGGCTCGGATGAGGGGCATTGGCAGCGTTACTGGCTGCAGGATCATCAAGATGCCCGGCTGGTCGAGCAGGACGATTGGGATTTTCCCCATCTCGGCAGCTGGATGGAAAAGCTGGAGGAAGCGCTGGAAGAGGCTGGCGACGCCTATGTCGTCGCGCACAGCCTCGGCGGCGTATTGACGGCCAGATTGGCCGGTCGGCCGGCCGCGCGAAGGGTCAAAGGAGCGCTGCTCGTCGCGCCCTGCGATATTCCGGCGACCGAAGCCTTACACGCCGGACATCTTACCTTCGGCACGATGCCGACGGAAGCCCTGCCTTTCCCCAGCATCACGATCGGAAGCCTGAACGATATCTATATGAGGCTCGACCGGCTGACCATGTTCGGGCGGCTCTGGAAATCCGATGTGCGCAATATCGGCCTTGCGGGGCATATCAACATCGCCAGCGGCTTCGGGCGTTGGCCAAGCGGCTATGGCTTTCTTGAAACACTGAAGATGCGCAGCAGACATCGCAGGCCGCAAGGGTTTTCGACGACGGTCGCAGTCCCCATCTAAAAGAAGGGCTTTTCATATCGAAGGTTCGACGCCATTGTGCGGCGGATTTTCTGTAATCAAAGTAAACCTCCACCTACGGTGGAGGACTGGACGCGTTCTACACGGTAGTTGAGAGACCTCCTGCTTGAACCGCTGGCGTGGCCCAGACTTCGAACAAGGAGGTTTTATGGATGAGCAAACGCTCTCGCATGCGACGTGGGACTGCAAGTATCACGTTGTTTTTGGCAGCAAATACCGAACGAAAAGACTTTACGGGGACGTGCGGCGTGAGTTGGGAGAACTCTTACGTCGGCTGGCACAGCAGAAAGGCTGCCAGATCGAAGAGGGTCATTTGATGCCCGACCATGTGCATATGCTGATATCGATCCCGCCGAAATATTCGGTTGCGCATATTGTTGGCTTTCTGAAGGGCAAGACGGCGCTTTATGTTGCCAACAAATATGCGCGCAAGCGGCGCTACAAGGGTTATCACTTTTGGGCGCGCGGGTATTTCGTATCGACGACGGGCTACAACGAGCAGGTCGTCAGACAATATATCCGTAATCAGGAAAAGGCCGACAAAGCTTCCGACTTTGCCGACCTCTTCAATCGTAGCTACTAAGCGCTAACAAAACCACTTCTAGTGGTTCAAGCGCAGCGTTTCAAACCTCCACCTTTGGTGGAGGTCATGACTTGATCCTACCCCACATCGGCGCATCCAAGGCGTGCAACGGGGCAGAACTTTGGAGGTAAGACAATGAGTTTGCGCATCAACGATATTGCTCCGGATTTTACGGCGGACACGACCCAAGGCGAAGTCCAGTTCCACGACTGGATCGGCAATGGCTGGGCCGTGCTGTTCTCCCATCCGAAGAACTTCACGCCGGTCTGCACAACGGAACTCGGCGCGATGGCCGGTCTCGAAGGTGAATTCCGCAAGCGCGGCGTCAAGATCATCGGCATTTCCGTCGATCCCGTCGAAAGTCACGGCCGCTGGAAGAACGACATCAAGACAGCGACGGGCTTCGATGTCGACTATCCGCTGATCGGCGACAAGGACCTGAAGGTCGCCAAGCTCTACGACATGCTGCCGGCCGGTGCCGGCGAAAGCTCGGAAGGCCGCACGCCCGCCGACAACGCCACCGTCCGCTCCGTCTTCGTCATCGGCCCCGACAAGAAGATCAAGCTGATCCTCACCTATCCGATGACGACGGGCCGCAACTTCGGCGAAATCCTGCGCGCGATCGACTCGATCCAGCTGACATCGAAGCATCAGGTCGCGACGCCGGCAAACTGGCAGCAGGGCGAAGACGTCATCATCACCGCTGCCGTCTCCAACGAAGATGCCATTACCCGTTTTGGCTCGTTCGACACGGTATTGCCCTATCTGCGCAAGACCCGCCAGCCGTCTGCCTGACGCTAACCAGCGGTTGAAATTTGCTAGACAAGCGGTGCGGCCCTAAAGGCCGCATTGTTTTTTCAAAGGCTGACGTTTTCACGCAGAAACTCCAGAAGCGTCCGCACGCGCGCCGGCAGCGGGCCACCCTGGCCGATATAGACGGCATGGAATTCCTCGACATCGCCGGGGTTTAGATCTTCAAGGACGGGCAGCAGACGGCCTGCCGCGATATCCGATCTGACGGTGAAGGCGGCAAGCCGCGCCAGGCCGGCGCCGCCGAGCGCAAGATGGCGCATGGCCTCTCCGTCGCCCACCTGCAGGCTGCGTGCGGAAGGGAGCGTCGCGATCTCACCATCAACCAGCAACGGCCAACCTTCGATTGCCCGGGAATAGGCAAAGCCGATGCGGCAATGTTTGTCCAGCTCGGTGGCGGAGCGGGGCGCGCCATGCCGCTTCAGGTAATCCGGCGAGGCGACGATGACCTTGCGCGTCGCTCCAAGCTTGCGGGCCGTCAAGCTGGAGCTTTTCAGCGGTCCGGCGCGGATTGCGACATCGGCCCGCTCTTCCATCAGATCGACGATCCGGTCCGTGTGGAAGATCTCCAGCGAGACATTCGGGTGAAGCGCCATGAAGGCGGGAATGAGCGGCGCCAGCACATGGTTTCCGAACGAGCTGCTGGTGTTGACTCGGATATGGCCGGCAACCTGCTCTCCCGCCGAGGCATGGCGTTCGGCCTCTGCGATATCGGCGAGGATGGCGACGCTCCGCTCAAAGAAGGTACAGCCCTCGGGGGTGAGCTGCAGCCGCCGTGTCGAGCGATGAATGAGCCGTGCGCCTAGACGCTTTTCCAGCCTCGTGACAAGCTTGCTGACCGCAGAGGGCGTCATGCGGCAGGCCGTGGCGGCGGCGGTGAAGCCGCCGAGTTCCACGGCGCGTACGAAGACTTCCATTTCCCCGGAACGGTTGATCTCTTGGCGGCTCATGATGAATTCAAATCACAAATCAGTTTCTCTCCGGCAATCTATATCATCTTCCTTTGGCGGTCTATCTATCTGAAGAACCAACAGGAGACGGACGATGGACTACAGAAATCTCGGTGCTTCCGGCCTTCGCGTTCCCGTGCTCAGTTTCGGCGCCGGCACGTTTGCCGGCAGCGGCCCCCTCTTCAGCGCCTGGGGCTCGACAGATGCGACGGAAGCACGCCGTCTGGTCGATATCTGCCTGGAGGCGGGCGTCAATCTCTTCGATACCGCCGATGTCTATTCGGCCGGTGCATCGGAGGAGGTGCTTGGCCAGGCGATCCGGGGCAGGCGCGATGCCGTGCTGATCTCGACGAAGACAGCTTTGCCGATGGGCGAGGGACCGGCCGATTGGGGGAGTTCGCGTTCGCGATTGATCAGATCGGTCGACGCGGCCCTGCGGCGCCTCGGCACCGATTACATCGACCTCTTGCAACTACACGCCTTCGATGCCTCGACGCCGATCGAGGAAACGCTCTCCACCCTTGATCAACTCGTGAAGGCGGGAAAGCTCCGCTACATCGGGGCGTCCAACTTCTCAGGCTGGGAGCTGATGAAGTCGCTCGCCGTTTCCGACAAGCACGCTTACGTGCGCCCTGTCGCCCATCAGGTCTATTATTCGCTCGCCGGCCGCGATTACGAATGGGAACTGATGCCGCTGGGTGCGGATCAGAATGTCGGCGCCCTCGTCTGGAGTCCGCTGGCATGGGGCAGGTTGACCGGCAAGATCCGTCGCGGACAGCCATTACCGGAAAAGAGCAGGCTGCACGAAACGGCGACCTTCGGCCCGCCCGTCGATGACGAAAAGCTGTTCGATATCGTCGATGTACTGGATGAGATCGCCGGCGAGACTGGAAAGAGCGTGCCGCAGATCGCAATCAACTGGCTGCTGAGGCGGCCGACGGTTGCCAGCGTCATCATCGGCGCGCGCAACGAAGAGCAGTTGCGTCAGAACCTTGGCGCGGTCGGCTGGACGCTTTCCAAAGAGCAGGTCGAGAAGCTGGACAAGGTCAGCGAGCTGACCGCTCCCTATCCCTATTTTCCGTATCGGCGCCAGGAAGGCTTCGCGAGACTCAACCCGCCGCTGGTGTGACGTACTGGGAAGTATTCTCGCCTATCTGCGAGGATGGCGGCGGAGCGAACCTATGCTCCGTCGCCACATGCATTTTAGCGGCCGCCTTCGATCTTGCGATGGCGCTGGTTCCGGCCGCCGTCGCCGTAAGGATAGGCAGCGAGCTGAGGCGCGCTGATCTCGTTCAGCCTGTCCATTTCCGCGTCCGTGAGCTTCAATTCGGCAGCGCCCAGATTGTCGGCAAGCTGCTCACGTGTGCGGGCGCCGAGGATGACGGAAGTGACCGCCGGCCGCGCCGCCGTCCAGGCAAGCGCCACCTGCGCCATACTGACGCCGCGTGCCTTGGCTATCTCTTCGACGGCAGCGATGATTGCCCAGGTCCGCTCCTGCGCGTTGCGTGGGGCAAAGGATTCGCTGCCGCGATTGGGGTTCTCGCCAAGCCGGGTCGCGCCGGTCGGCGTCTCATCGCGCTTGTACTTGCCCGTCAACCAACCGCCGCCGAGCGGCGACCAGGGAAGCAGGCCCATGCCGGCATCCAGGCAGGCGTCGACGATTTCAAGCTCGATGTCGCGCGCGAGCAGATTATATTGCGGCTGCAGCGTGACCGGATGCGTATAGCCCCGTGCCTTGGCGATCTCGACGGCCTTGGCGATATGCCAACCGACATAGTTGGAGAAGCCGTAATAGCCGATCTTGCCGGCGCGCACGGCATCGTCCAGAAACCGCAGCGTCTCCTCGATCGGGGTCAGGGCATCCCAGGCATGCATCTGATAGAGATCGATATGCTCGATGCCGAGGCGGCGCAGGGAATCGTCCAGCGCCTGGCCGAGATGACGGCGCGAGAGGCCGAGGTCGTTCGGTCCGCTGCCCATCGGGAAACGGCCCTTGGTGGCGACGATGGCCTGGCGGGCTTCGGCGGGACGAGCCTTCAGCCAGCGGCCGATGATCTCTTCCGACTTGCCGGCACTGTAGACATCGGCGGTGTCGATGAAATTGCCGCCCCATGCGAAATAATCGTCGAGAAGTTTATGCGACGCGGCCTCGTCTGCTTCCGCGCCGAAAGTCATGGTGCCAAGGCAATAGGCCGTGACGACGGCCCCGCTTGGGCCGAGCTTGCGATAATCCATTTCTGCCTCCTCTGAACGGAGCGCTGGTGCCAGATCGGCAAAGCGGTCGGGAGAGCCGCGAGCTCCGTAATCCATAGCAATATCGTGCTTGAGACGGCCTCCACCGTCGATGAGATATGGCGCCTGCCGCTTCAGCGGCGAGGCCACAACCGGATCATAGCCAATCATCCCATGATTACCAAGCGCATTCGTTGCCTGCTTGGCCCTGCTCGCGTAAAATTCTCCGTGATGATTCCTCTCTTTTCGAATGTCTCCCTTCATGGATGAAGCGCCGACAAGCCGCATGCTCTCCTGGGCACGCAACTCCACGATCTATCGCCTCGAGCGCCGGATGATGACCGAAAAGCAGCTGTTTGATGCGATTGCCAAGAAGGCGAAACAGAAATTCGAGGATATCAACGATACCCAGGTCAAGGCGCTTGCCGATTTTGCCGTCAAATTCGCCTATGAGCTGAAGGTGCTCGATGATGTCGCCTATGCCGAGATCAGCACGCGCTCGGCGGTTCGCTCAGGCAAGTCGAAGAAAGCCATCGCCTTCAGACTTGCGTCCAAGGGCATAGATGGTGAAACGGTCGTCTCGGCAGTGGAAGAGGTCGACGATCTCCATTCCGCCGTCATCTTTGCCCGGAAGCGTGGCTTTGGACCTTTCCGACGCGGCGGTCTCGACGATAAGCGCAAGGCGAAAGAACTGTCGGCTTTCGCCCGCAACGGCTTCAGCTTCGCGATCGGAAAAAGGGTTTTCGATATGGAGCGCGAGGACGCCGAAGAGGTGCTGCAGTCGACTTCGGCATTCTGAGATCCAGCGCTCATTGAAATAGCCACTGCCACCGGTTAGCTTTGCCGCGCTTGAATGGGGCATGCAGGGGAAGTTGGTGACATCAGATATTCGATTATTCGCAATGGCGATGTGCATCGCCTTTTTGCCGGCAACTGCCTATGCTGATTGGCAGGCAGTGGAGACGGCAAAAACCTACGCGATTGCCGGAACATCCGGCGCCGAACTTTACGATTCGATCGGCGAACGCGGCCCATTGCTCGGACCTAAGGTCAGGGCGATCGCCCATACCGATTTCAAGTTGACATGGACGCGGAAATACGAGCCGCAGCCGGATGGCGCCTGCATGATCACCGTCAACATACCGAAGCTGGCCATCACCTACACCTTGCCGAAACCCTCGGCGCAGCTGCCCGCTTCGACCCGCAAAAGCTGGCAGAAGTTCATCGCCGGCGTCGAAGCGCATGAGCGAGTGCATGGTGGATATATCAAGGACATGGTCAAGGAAATTGAAGCTGTGAGCGTCGGCTTCTCCGTGCCCGACGATCCGAAATGCGGCAAGATCCGCGTCGAGCTCACAAAGCGGCTCGGCGAGATTTCCAATAGGGAGCGGCAGAAAAACAGCGATTTCGACAGGGTCGAATTCAGCGACGGCGGCAATCTGCAGCTGCTTGTTTTGAAGCTGGTGCGCGAGGAATAGCTGCAAGGAGCGCAGCCGGTTCGTTGCTCCCGGCTGCAATTGATCGAGGCGGCTTTAGCGGCCCTTCTGTTTCCGCCATTCGGCGAATTTGAGTTTCGGCGCGTCGCTGGTCGCCGGATAGAGGCCGATGATGGTGGCGCCGTTCAAGACCTCTTCGGTGACGAAGTCCTCATAGGCCGTCATCTCCACGGTCTCGTCGGCAATTTCGTCAGCGATATGGGCGGGAATGACGATGACGCCTTCATTGTCGCCGACGAGCACGTCGCCCGGGAAAACCGCCACATCGCCGCAGCCGATCGGACCGTTGATTTCGATCGCCTGATGCAGCGTCAGGTTAGTCGGTGCAGACGGGCGGTGATGATAGGAGGGGATATCGAGGGCGGCGATTTCCGGGCTGTCGCGGAAACCGCCGTCGGTGACGACACCGGCCACACCACGGACCTGCAGGCGCGAGATCAGGATGGAACCGGCCGAAGCGGCGCGCGCATCCTTGCGGCTATCCATGACCAGCACGAAACCGGGCGGGCATTGCTCGACGGCGGCGCGTTGTGGATGCTCCGGGTTGCGGAAGACTTCGAGCGTGTTGATGTCTTCACGCGCCGGAATATAGCGAAGCGTGAAGGCCTGGCCGACCATGTTCGCCTTTTTCGGCGAGAGCGGCCTGACATCCTGAATGAACTGGTTGCGCAGGCCGCGCCTGAAAAGCGCGGTGGCGATCGTTGGCGTTGCGACGCCCATCAGCTTGTCGCGCGTCTCGTTGCTCAGCACGTAATTGCTCATGCGATATATCCTTCGTGATCAATAGATGTCGGGCTCGGCCGGCGTCGGGCCGAAATTGGTTTCCAGGAAGTCGAAATCGCAGCCAGTATCGGCCTGGGCGACGTGGCGCGAGAACATCCAGCCAAAGCCACGGCCGTATTTTTCCGCCGGCTTGACCCAGGCGTCGCGCCGCCGCTGCAGCTCGTCCTCGTCGACAAGCATGTCGATGCGCCGCGCCTGTAGGTCGAGGCGGATGATATCGCCGTTGCGCAGCAGCGCCAGCGGGCCGCCGACATGGGATTCCGGAGAGACGTGCAGGATGCAGGCGCCGTAGCTGGTGCCGCTCATACGGGCATCGGAGAGGCGAAGCATATCCCTGTGCCCCTTCTTGAGGAGCGCCTTCGGGATCGGCAGCATCCCCCACTCCGGCATGCCCGGGCCGCCCTGCGGGCCGGCGCCGCGCAGCACCATGACGTGATCGGGCGTGATGTCGAGGTCTTCATTGTCGACCGCCGCCTTCATTTCCGGATAGCTGTCGAAGACGAGTGCCGGTCCTTGATGCTTATGAAAGCGCGGATCACAGGCGGCGGGCTTGATGACGGCGCCGGTTGGAGCGAGGTTGCCCTTCAGCACCGCAAGCGATCCTTCGTGATAGACCGGATTGTCGAGCGAGCGGATGACGTCGTCATTGTAGCACTTCGCTCCCTCGAGCGTTTCGCCGAGGATGACGCCGGATACTGTCAGCGCCGAAAGGTCGAGCTTGGAAGAAAGCTTCGACATCAGCGCGCGCAGGCCGCCGGCGTAGTAGAAATCCTCCATCAGATAGGCTTTGCCAGTCGGCCTGATATTGGCGAGCACCGGCGTGGTGCGCCCTGCCTCATCGAGATCGTCGAGCGAGAGGTTGACACCGGCGCGTCGCGCCATCGCGATCAGGTGGACGACGGCATTGGTGGAACAGCCTGTCGCCATGGCGACGGCGACAGCATTGTCGACAGCGGCTTGGGTGACGATCTTCGCCGGCCGCAAATCTTCCCAAACCATTTCGACGATCCGCCGGCCGACGGCCGAGGACATGCGGATATGGTTGGCGTCCGGCGCCGGAATCGAGCTGGCGCCAGGCAGGGTGAGGCCGAGCGCCTCGGCGATTGCCGTCATGGTGCTCGCCGTGCCCATGGTCATGCAATGACCGTAGGAACGGGCGATGCCGGCCTCGACATCGACCCATTCCTTTTCCGAGATCGTGCCGGCGCGGCGCTCGTCCCAGAATTTCCAGGCGTCGGAGCCGGAGCCCAGATATTCGCCGCGATAATTGCCGCGCAGCATCGGGCCGGCCGGCAGATAGATCATCGGCAGTCCCATGGAGAGCGCGCCCATGACGAGACCAGGCGTGGTCTTGTCGCAGCCACCCATCAACACGGCCCCATCGACCGGGTGTGAGCGCAAAAGCTCTTCGGCTTCCATCGCCAGCATGTTGCGATAGAGCATGGTCGTCGGCTTCACATAGCTTTCCGACAGCGACAGCGCGGGCAGTTCCAGGGGGAAGCCGCCGGCCTGCAAAATGCCGCGCTTCACGTCCTCGACGCGATGCTTGAAATGCGCATGGCAGGGATTGGCGTCGGACCATGTGTTGAGGATGGCGATGACGGGCTTATCGGCCCATTCTTCGGGCGCATAGCCCATCTGCATGGTGCGTGAGCGATGTCCCGAGCTTCTGAGGTCGTCCGGCGCGAACCATCTGGCGCTGCGTAAGTCCTGGGGCTTCTTCCTGCTGTTCATCGTATTTGCGCCTTGTATTCGAATGTTGGTCGAAGGGATAAATCCGTGCGTCGCATCACTCCTTCATGCCCCATTTCAGCAGGGTGCGCCGCTCGATCGTTTGGAAGACTAGGTTCTCGACAATAAGGCCGATGACGATGACTGTCAGCAGGCCGGCAAAGACGGCGGGGATGTCGAGAAGATTGCGGTTTTCGAAGATGAACCAGCCGAGACCACCCTGGCCGGAGGAGACGCCGAAAACGAGCTCGGCTGCGATCAGCGTACGCCAGGAGAAGGCCCAGCCGATCTTCAGGCCGGTGAGGATCGACGGGAATGCGGCGGGGATCAGGATGCGGAAGACATAGGAAAGTCCTGTCAGCCCATAATTGGCGCCGACCATGCGCAGGGTGCGCGAGACGCCGAGAAAGCCCGCGTGCGTATTGAGCGCGACCGCCCAGAGCACGGAATGTATGAGCACGAAGACGAGGCTTGCCGGGCCGAGGCCGAACCAGATGAGGGCGAGCGGCAGCAGCGAGATTGCCGGCAGCGGATTGAACATCGCCGTCATGGTCTCGAGAAAATCGGTGCCGATGCGGGTGTTGATCGCAACGACCGTCAGGATGGCGGCGAGTATTGTCCCCGAGATGTAGCCGGTCACCAATATCTTCAGCGTGGTCCAGATACGGGACGGAAGAACGCCGTCGACAAAGCGATCGTAAAGCGCGGTCAGCGTATCGCTAAGTGTTGGAAACAGCAGCGGATTGTCGAGGTGGCGGGCATAGGTCTCCCAGATGAGGGCGAGGACGACGATCAGCAACGACTTGCGAAAGAGGCTCGATTGCCAGAGGAGCTCGATCGTGCCGAGCTTCTGTTCGACAGCGGCAATATGGCCCGCTTGTTCGCTCGGTGCGGGGGCCAGGATGATTTGCGGTGCGCTCATGGATTACTCCTTGTGCCCCTGTTCGGCAAACAGCATGTGATGAATTTCCTGCTCCAGTTTGGCGGCGGCCGCGGGGTCGTCGCGGACGGTTTCCACATCGCGCACCTCGGCCTTGACGCGGCCGGGATGCGGCGACAGCAACAGGATGCGGTTGGAGATCTTGATCGCCTCGGCGATCGAGTGGGTCACGAAGATGACGGTGAAGCGGGTGTCCTCCCAAAGCTGCAGGAGCTCGTCCTGCATCTGTCGGCGGGTGAGCGCGTCGAGCGCGGCAAAGGGCTCGTCCATCAACAGAATATCGGGCTGCATGGCCATGCCACGGGCAATGGCGACACGCTGCTTCATGCCGCCGGAAAGCATATGCGGATAGGTGTCGATCGCGCGGGTGAGCTTGACCTTGTCTATATAGTCGCGGGCGATGGCCTCCGCCTCGCCGCGCGGCAGGCGGCGGGCCGTCGTCAGCGGGAACATGACGTTTTCCAGCACCGTCTTCCAGGGCAGCAGCTGATCGAACTCCTGGAAGACCATCATGCGGTCGGCGCCGGGCTTCTTGACCGGCTGCCCCTTGATCTCGATCCGCCCCGCCGTCGGCGTCATATAACCGCCGATGGCCTTCAGCAGCGTCGATTTTCCGCAGCCCGATGGGCCGAGGAGGACGAAGCGGTCGGACTGGGCGACGGAGAAGCTGACGTTTTCCGTCGCGGTGATCAGCAGGTTCGGCGTCTTGTAGCGCAGCGTCACCTTATCGACATTCAAGAGCGGTTTTGCGGTCATCTTTTCCGTCATCGGTGTGTCGGCGGCAATATTTGCCTGAAGCATGAGGGCTCCTCCAAGGTATGGCTTGAAGGCGGCATTCGCGCCGCCTCGGGCGTTAGTTGCCATTGAGATCGGCGGCTTCCGGCAGATAATAGTCGGTCCAGGCCTTCGGCATGGTCTTGAGCGTGCCGATCTTGTAGAGATGGGCCGCGAACTTCATCGTTCCCTGTGGATCCATGCGGAATTCCATCATGTGCGGCTCGTTGAGGATTGCCATGAGGTCCTCGACGCTGGTCTTGTCGCCGCTGACGGTCTTGTAGGCTTCCACGGCCGATTTCGGGTCCTTCTTGATGAGATCGATGGCCTCGGCCGTCGCCTCTCGCACCGCCTTGACGATAGTCGGATTGGCGGTTGCGAACTGGGTCGTGGTGAAGAAGGTGCCTTGGGTCAACTCGCCGCCGATGATGTCGCGGGAATCGATGACCTTGTGAACGCCCGGCTGCTTCAGCTCCAGATACTGGAAGGGCGGAGCGGAGAAATGGTTCTTGACCTCATGGGTCTGGTTGGCGAGCGCCGCCATCGCGTCGGGGTGGCCAAGCTGCACCGTATTGGCGTCGAACTTGTGCACCTGGTCGTCGCCATACATTTGCGCGGCGGCCATCTGCAGCAGGATTGCCTGCGTCGAGACGCCGACGGTCGGCACCGCGATCTTGTCGCCCGGCTGGATATCCTTCAGCGACTGGATGCGCGGATCGCGCGAGACCATGATGACGGGCTGGGCCGAATTGGTGACGACGCCCTTGACCTTGCCTCTGGTGCGATCCCAAAGCAGCAGCAGATTGCCGGTGCCGGTATTGACGATGTCGACATTGCCTGACAGTAGCGCGTCGGTCTGCGCGCCGCCGCCGCTGAAGGTGCGCCATTCCACCTTGACGCCCTGTAGGCCATCGGCGGCCGCATGCTTCTCGATCAGCTTCTGCGTCTCCATGACGTGGCTTGCCAGATAGAGAATGCCGGGCTGGCGCGTGATCGAAATATCCGTCTTTTCGGCGGCATTGGCCGAAAGACCGCCGGCAATCACCATGCCGACCGCGGTCAGACAGCGAAGAAATCCTCTCATTAACTCCTCCCATCGTTCCAACTTTGAGAAATTGAAGTTGGCATCATTCAACTAAAGCACTAATGTATCAGTGCATCAAGCCCTCTTTTGTGTTTAATGAGCAGACACTCTTGATCAGAAAGGCCGCCAGTGAAGCTCAATCCGAAGGAATTCGCTCTTGATCGTTCCCGTCAGGTCGCGCCGCAAATCCTGGAAATCCTGAGATCGCGCATTCTTTCCATGAGCCTGCCCCCGACCACGGTTCTATCGCGCATCTCGCTGCAAAGCGAATTCAACGTCAGCCAGACGCCCGTGCGCGATGCCCTGATCCGGCTCGAGGAGGAGGGGCTGGTCGAGGTCTATCCGCAATATGCGACCGTCGTTTCGCGGATCGATGTCCGCAACGCCATCGAGGCGCATTTCCTGCGATTGTCGATCGAGCTCGAAGCCGTTCGACGGCTGACATTGGATTCACCCGATGAAACGGCCGCGGCTCTGGAGACCGTTCTGGTTCGCCAGAAGCATGTCATGTCTCCCGAGACCTACGATCTCTTCGATTCACTCGACAAGGATTTTCATCGGGTGCTTTACGAGAGAGCCGACATTCTCGGCCTCTGGTCCACCGTCCGCCGCCAGGGCGTGCATATCGACCGGCTGCGCATGCTGAACCTGCCGATGCCTGGCAAACTGGAGCAGATCATTATCGATCATCAGGCAGTCGTCGACGCCGTTCGCTCGGCCGATGCGGAGGCCGCCGTCGCCGCGCTGCGCAAGCATCTCTCCGGCACCTTGTCGATCATCGATCTGATTTGTGAACAATATCCGGATTATGTGAGCCGCTAGCTCATATCTTCACGACGGAGAAGAAGAGAAACCGAGGCTTGGTCGTCAGGCTCCTATATGCATCCGGGAAAAGGGTGCCGACCTTCGGGTCGGGCTGCGGCTCGCTTACGACGTCGATCCGAAATCCCGCCAATCTGAGCGCATCGAACATGGCATGGAGCGGCCGGTGCCAAAACCGCATCGTCACGTCCTTACCTCCGCGCTGCCAGGTCTCGCTGAAATTATAGGTCTCGAAATAGTTGTCCTGGCCGGCAAATTCATGATCCATGAAGGGATGATGCGTGGAGAAAACCAGGCGGCCACCGTCGGACAATACGCGATGGAACTCAAAAAGAGGCGGCAACCAGTCAGGCAGGTAATGCATGACCAATGAGGCGACGATCATGTCGAAAGCGCCGGCGTCGAAGGGTAGCGGCTCGTTCAAGTCAGCCAGCAACAAGCGTGCCCGCCCTTCAAGGCGACGTTGAGCGATCTCAAGCAGGTCCGCGCTTGCATCGATCCCTGTCAGGATCGCACCTTGCTCGATGAGGGCGGCCGCATGCGCACCGCCACCGCAGCCCGCATCGAGGACGCGAAGCCCGGCAACATCGCCGGCCAGCGAAAGGATGGCGGGCCGTTCATAAAAGGCATTCCAGGCATTGTTCTCGTTGTCGGCCTGATAGGCGGCTGCGAACGCATCGTAGTCATTCTCAGACAAAATGACACCTCGCCAAGGAATGGCATGTTCGGCAGTATCTTTTCTGTTGGTATCGCCACCCTAAAGGCCAGTAACTTCCCCGGCAAGGCCGTGCTTTGCACCTTTTCGAGGCGAAGGGAGCGTCACATTTCGAGTTTTCAGCTTCGTGTGAGATGTGGAGCGCCCAAGTGCCCTCATTGGCTTGTACCTTACTTCATGCGACAAGGTTCACAGGCAAACAAATCATGGAGTTCGCTTGACCATCGGGCTTGCGCATGCCGAGCTGATCGCGGTTCTGACGGCCGTCACGGGCAGCGATCCAAGGGTAATGACGGTGCGGTCGGGCGATGCCTTGCCGTCCGGTCCGTTCGAGCTTGGGCATCGCACGCTGCAGAGCGGGTTGCGCGAATGGGTTCGGGAGCAGACGGCCCACCCCGTTGGCTATCTGGAACAGCTCTATACCTTTGCCGATCGCGATCGAAACAACGAAATTCTCGGCGGGCGGACGATTTCGATCAGCTATCTGGGGCTCGTGCGCGAGCATGCGGCACCCGGCGGCGGCATGCCGGGCTGGCATGGCTGGTACGAATATCTCCCTTGGGAAGACCATCGAAACGGCCGACCGCCCATCCTCGACGACGTCGCCGCTCGCCTCGCCCCCTGGATCGACGAAGACGCGATGCGGCGCGACCAGCGTGGCCGGCGTGCTGATTTCACCTTCGGACTGAGCGGCGCTGCATGGAACGAGGATCTCGTTCTGCAGCGCTATGAACTGCTCTACGAAGCAGGGCTCGTCGCCGAGGCGGGCTGCGACCTCAAGCAGAATTTTGGCAGATCGATGTTTGCCGATCACCGCCGCATTCTTGCAACCGGCATGGCGCGGCTGCGGGCCAAGATCAAGTATCGCCCCGTTGTCTTCGAACTCATGCCCGAGAATTTTACGCTTCTGCAATTGCAGAAAACCGTGGAGGCCTTGGCGGGCCTGACGCTGCACAAGCAGAACTTCCGCCGGCTGATCGAACAGCAGGAGCTGGTGGAAGAGACCGGCCGTACCGAAAGCGAGACCGGCGGTCGTCCCGCCAAGCTCTTCCGCTTCCGCCGTGCCGTGCTTGAAGAACGCGAATTCGCCGGAACGAAATTACCGCTCTCCCGCAATTGACATATGCTCAGCTTGAGAATATCTATTTGCCCATGATATACTCAAATTGAGTATAATAAGGAGCCGGTCATGAATCTTCCCGTATCCGCATCCTCCCTTTACGATCGTGTCAGCCGCGTCATTCCCAAAGCCGAATGGCTGACGTTTCAGGACGATGTCGAGGCGATCCTCGAATTGAAGCGGCGGCACAACGCCGTCATTCTCGCGCATAATTACCAGACGCCGGAAATCTTCCATGGCGTTGCCGATATCGTCGGCGACAGTCTCGCGCTTGCACGCAAGGCGGTGGAAGTCGATGCAGACATCATTGTCCTCGCCGGCGTGCATTTCATGGCCGAGACCGCCAAGCTGCTGAACCCGGAAAAGACGGTTCTGATCCCCGATATGGAGGCTGGTTGCTCCCTAGCGGAATCGATCACGCCCGAGGATATCGCCCTGCTGCGCCAGGCCCATCCGGGCGTTCCGGTCGTCACCTATGTCAATACGTCGGCAGCCGTGAAGGCAGCGTCCGACATATGCTGCACCTCAGGCAACGCCCGGCAGGTGGTGGAATCGCTTGGCGTGCCGAAGGTATTGATGCTGCCGGACGAATATCTGGCGCGCAACGTGGCGCGCGAGACCAATGTCGAACTCATCGCCTGGCATGGGCACTGCGAGGTTCACGAGCTCTTCACGGCAGACGATATCCGCCAGCTGCGCGAGAACTATCCCGGCGTGACCGTGCTTGCACACCCGGAATGCCCGCCTGATGTTGTTGCGGCAGCAGACTTCGCCGGCTCGACCGCCGTCATGTCCGATTATGTCGGCAACAAGCGCCCGTCGCGCGTCGTTCTCCTGACCGAATGTTCGATGAGCGACAATGTCGCGGTACATCATCCGGACGTCGAGTTCATCCGCCCCTGCAATCTTTGCCCGCATATGAAGCGCATTACCCTCGGCAATATCCGCAAGGCCCTGGAAGAAGGGCGGCATGAGGTGGCGGTCGATCCGGCGATTGCGGCAGACGCCCGTCGGGCGGTGGAAAGGATGCTGGCGATATGAGCGAGATCCTCGAAGACCTGAGCGACCGCATCGTCATCGTCGGCAGCGGCCTTGCGGGGTTGATGACGGCGCTGACGCTGGCGCCCGAACCTGTTGTGATCATCACCCGCGCGCTGATCGGAGCGGAGACCTCAAGTGCCTGGGCGCAGGGCGGTATCGCCGCCAGTATCGGTAAGGGCGATAGTGCCGCCCTGCATCTCGCCGATACGCTCGCCGCCGGCGATGAGCTCTGCGACGCGAAGGTGGCGGCCAGGATCGTTGCGGAAGCACCGGCCGCGATCGCCGCTTTGGAGCAAGCGGGTGTGGAATTCGATCGCGATGATGCTGGCGAGCTGTCCCTGGGGCTCGAAGCCGCGCATTCGCTGCGACGTATCGTCCATTCCAAGGGCGACGGTTCGGGTGCCGCCATCGTCCGCGCGCTTGCAACGGCGATCGCCCGCACACCGTCGATCACGGTGCTTGAGGGCTATCAAGCACAACGCCTGTTGTTGGACGGCGATCAAGTGGCCGGCCTTCTGTGCCTGACCGACAAGGGCAGAGTCCTTCTGCCGTCCTCCCGCATCGTCCTTGCCACGGGCGGCATCGGCGGCCTGTTCGATGCCACGACCAATCCGGTCGGCAATTTCGGACAGGGCATTGCGCTTGCGGCAAGAGCCGGGGCAAGGCTCGCCGATATGGAATTCGTGCAATTCCATCCGACGGCGCTTGATAGCCGCCGCCGTCCCCTGGCGCTTGTCAGCGAGGCGGTTCGCGGCGAGGGTGCGCTCCTCGTCAATGAAAGTGGCGAGCGCTTCATGGTAGGCGTCGAGGGTGCCGAGCTTGCGCCGCGCGATGTGGTCGCGCGCGCCATCAGCGCGGAAATCGCCCGCGGCGGCCGGGTCTTCCTCGATGCGCGAGGCGCTCTTGGTAGTCGTTTCGCCACGCGTTTCCCGGTCATCGAGGCCCTTTGCCACGAGGCAGGGGTCGATCCGGCGAGTGATCTCATTCCGGTGCGTCCGGCCGTTCACTATCACATGGGCGGCGTGGCGACCGACGAGAACGGCCGCAGTTCGGTTACCGGCCTATGGGTCGTGGGCGAGGCGGCCTCCACCGGCCTGCACGGCGCCAACCGTCTTGCCAGCAACTCCCTGCTGGAGGCCGCCGTCATGGGCATGCGGGCGGCGTGCGATATCGCTGGCACGGATGCAAGCCCCGCAAGATTGCCGAACCATCTTCCGGAGACTTTCGCGCCAGACCTGACGCTCGTCCGGCCGATCGTGTCGAGGCATCTCGGCGTACTGCGCAATGCCGGCGCCATTCATGGCGCGATCGCGGCACTCCTGCCGCTTTGCGAGAGTGAAGGACCTGCAACCGATCCCGCCATGGTGGCCTTGCTGATCGCCGTCTTCGCGAGCCTCAGGATGGAGTCGCGCGGCGCCCATGCCCGCACGGATTTTCCGCTGAAACTGCAGCATGCGCAGCGCCGCATGATGCATCTGTCCGACGCCCTGGATATCGCCAGATCCGTCCTCCCCTATTCGATGGCAAGGAGTGCCTGACATGACGCTTGCTCTCCTCCCGCGCCTGATCGTCGAGCCGCTGGTGCGCAATGCGCTGGTCGAAGATCTCGGCCTTGCCGGCGACGTGACCTCCGCGGCCGTCATCCCGGCGACGCACCGTTCCCGCGTTGACATAGTGACCCGCCAGCCGGGCGTGGTCGCAGGTCTCGATGCCTCCGAGCTGGCCTTCCAACTGGTGGATCCCACCATCGTTATGACCCGTCACGTAGCCGACGGTACGAAGGTCGGGGTTGGCGAGATCATCGCGACAATCGAAGGACCGTCGCGCGCTTTGTTGACCGCGGAGCGCACCGCGCTCAATTTCCTCGGCCATCTCTCAGGGATTGCCTCCGTGACCGGCGGCATTGTCGAGGCGATCGCCGGCACCAAGGCGTCGATCGTCTGCACGCGCAAGACCACGCCGGGTCTTAGGGCTCTGGAAAAATACGCCGTGCGCGCCGGCGGCGGCATGAACCATCGCTTCGCGCTCTATGACGCCGTGCTGATCAAGGACAATCACGTCGCCATTGCCGGAGGGATCACCGAGGCCATCCGCCGCGCCAAGGCAGGCGTGGGCCATATGGTCAAGATCGAGGTCGAGGTGGATACGCTGGCGCAGCTTCGCGAAGCCATGCAGGAGGGGGTCGACGCCGTGCTGCTCGACAACATGACGCCGGATCAACTGCGCGAGGCGGTCGATATTGTCGGCGGCCGGGCCATCACCGAAGCATCGGGCCGCATCACGCCGGCAACGGCTGCCGCGATCGCCGCATCCGGCGTCGATCTCATCTCCGTCGGCTGGCTGACGCATAGCGCGCCAACGCTCGATATCGGACTGGATTGGAAGGCGGCGGCTTAAGCCGCCAACCACAAAATCACACCACGACCGGCACTTGTGCGCCGTCCATGCTGATCACAACGCCGGTGACGTAGCTCGCCTTGGCAGAACTCAGGAAAGCAACGACATTGGCGATGTCGGCGGGATCGGCCATGCGGCCGATCGGGATGCGCTGCAGGGCATCGGCAAGGGCTTCCTTCTCGGTCGAGCCGGAAGCCTTCGCCGACGCCTTGAGGCCTTCGGCGACGCGATCCGTTTCGGTGAGGCCGGGATTGAGGCCGACGACGCGCACGCCTTTGCCGGCATAGGCGTTGGCGAGACCGACGCTCGCGAGCATCAGCGCAGCATTGGCCGATCCGCCGGCCAGATGGACCGGCGAGGCGATCTTGCCGCCATTGCCGATGATATTAATGACGGCGCCCGATCCGCGCGCGCCCATGCGCTTGATGACCGGATCGATCACATTGATGTAGGAAAAGTATTTCGCATCCATCGCAGCCCGCCAGATGGCAGGGGTCAACTCATCCGCCGGCGTGCGGGCCGCGGCACCCGCGCTGTTGACGAGGATATCGATCGGGCCGACGTCGGCCTCGACCTTGTTCACCACGGTGAGTGCCTGCTCATCGGAGATCAGATCGGCGGCATAACCATGTGCGCCCGGCAGCCTGGAGAGGGCGGCATCGATATTGGCTTGCGAGCGCGAGCAGATCACGACCCGCGCGCCTTCCTGCAGGAACAGTTCGGCACAGGCATAGCCGATGCCCTTCGAGCCGCCCGTGATCAGAACGACTTTATCCTTCAAGCCAAGGTCCATGGAATCTCTCCGGTATGATTTGCTAGGGGCCGTCAAGCTACGTCCCGAAATCACCACCGTACAGAGTCGCGGTCGTCACAGCTTGGTTACCGGGACGCGAGTTTATGAAAGACGCTTGGCCTTCAGCACGGAAACGGCCGTCTCGCTGTTATGGACGTAGTCGTTGGCATCGGGCTGGCGCTGCACCAGCAGAATGAACAGCAGGTCGGTCAGCATCAGCTGCGCGTCGCGAGCGGTGATCGCCGACGAACGGACGCGATCCTCGTCGCCGACGGTGTGCAGGCAGATATCGGCGACGCGGGCAAGCAGGTTGTCCTGCAGCCCGGTGACGGCAACGACGGTTGCCTGGCGCTGGCTTGCCAGTTCCGCGATCCGCAGTGTTTCGATGCTGGCGCCGGAATAGGAAAGCGCAAAAAGCAGGTCGTCAGGACCCAATGTCGACGCATTGGCCATCTGCACATGGCTGTCGCTGTCGTGAAGAACGTTGCGGCCGAGCTTCATCAGCTTGTAGGAAAAATCGCGCGCGACCAGCGACGAGGCGCCGACACCGGCCAGATGGATGCGCCTCGCATCATGAAGCGCCTCGAGCGCCTTTTCGATGTCGGCTTCGTTGTTGACCGAGATGGTCTGCTGCATCGCCTGCATCTTGCTGCCGAGCAGCTTCTGCAGGATCGTAAGGTAGCCATCGCCCACTTCGATCGTGCCATGGATCATGCCGGCCGGCGCCTGCCATTCCTGTGCCTTGGCCTCGCTGACGGCAAGCTTCATTTCCTGGTAGCCGGCATAGCCGAGCTTCTGGCTGAACTTGACGACGCTCGACTGGCTGCGGCCGGTTTCTGCCGCCAGAGCGGCGGAGGAGAGGCGCAGCATCTGGTCGGGATTGTCGATGATGAACTGGCCGATCTGGCGGTCGGCCGGTGCCATGTTTTCCAGCTGCGCGCTGATTTTCTTTAAGATCGACATTTGGTCCTTTGAGGTGTCGCTTCAAGCCGTCGATACTGACCGAGTAAAAATAACATCCGATATTGGCTCGGCAATCTCGCTTCGCGCGATCAGACTTTATCACAGCAAATTGGAATAAAAAATTCCAATTCCCGTTGACAGTATGGAATGGTCGAATAATCTTTGAGAGGAACAAGCGAGCGACCTTGTGTCCTTGTCTATTTCCTCGACGGATATTCATCATGGACAGACTTCGCATCTCCGGCGGCAGACGGTTGCAGGGCGCGGTGACCATCGCCGGTGCCAAGAACGCCGCGCTGCCGCAGATCGCCGCGGCACTTTTGAGCCCGCATCCACTGGAACTGACGAACCTGCCCTCGGTCAGCGATGTCGAAAACATGCTCGATGTCATTGCCCTGCACGGTGCCAGCATCGAGCGTGGGCCGCATGGCACGACGATCGATGCGAGCAACATCGTCTCGAAAGAGACATCCTACGATACCGTCAGGCGCATGCGGGCGACCGTGCTGGTGCTGGCACCGCTGCTTGCCCGCTTCGGCCATGCGCGCGTTTCCCTTCCCGGAGGTTGCGCCATCGGCGCGCGGCCCGTCGATATGCACATCAAGGCTCTGGCGACGCTGGGTGCCGATATCGCGATCGAAAGCGGCCTGATCGTCGCGTCGGCTTCAAATGGGCTGAAGGGCGCGCGGATCGTCCTGAGTTCGCCGTCCGTCGGTGCCACGGAAACGGCCATGATGGCCGCCTGCGCCGCCAAGGGAGAAACTGAGATCCTGAACGCCGCCCGCGAGCCGGAAGTGGCCGATCTTGCAGCCTGCCTCGGCGCCATGGGTGCGCGGATCGAAGGCGCGGGCACCCATCGCATCCTCATCAATGGCGACACCAGCTGGCGGCCTGCCAAGCATCACGGCATTCCAGATCGTATCGAGGCCGGCACCTATGCCGTTGCGGCGGCAATCACCGGCGGGCAGCTCGAACTCATTCATGCCCGGCTGGAAAATCTGGCTTCGGTCGTGCAGGCACTTGAAGCCGTGGGCGTCAGCGTCTGGCCGAGCGACCGAGGTCTGGTGGTCTCCCGAGACGGCCCGCTCAAGGGAGCCGATATCACTACGGAACCCTATCCGGGCTTTCCGACGGACCTGCAGGCGCAATTCATGGCTCTGGCCTGCTGTGCCGAGGGCGCGTCGCTGATCCGAGAGACGGTGTTCGAAAATCGCTTCATGCATGTTCCGGAGCTGACACGGCTCGGCGCTAATATCACGCTGCAAGGGACGACGGCTTTGGTGCGTGGCGGTGCGCCGCTCAAGGGGGCGCAGGTGATGGCGACGGACCTTCGCGCCTCCGTGTCGCTGGTGCTCGCCGCCCTCGTGTCGGAAGGCGAAACCATCGTCAACCGCGTCTATCATCTCGACCGTGGCTACGAGCAACTGGATCGTAAACTGCGCCTCTGCGGCGCCGATATCGAACGGCTGACCTTATGACGGCCGCACCGGAAGACGCCCCTTATTTCCTCGGCATCGATGGCGGTGGCACCGGCTGCCGGGCACGCATCGAGGATGCCGAAGGCACGGTTATGGGGCAGGGATTGTCCGGGCCGGCGACGACCCGTCTTGGCATTGCCGAAGCATGGGCATCGATTTCCCGCGCCTTTGACGCCGCAATCGAAGAGGCGGGACTGAGCGCTTCCGAAATCGGGCGCATCCATGCCGGCGTCGGATTGGCGGGGATCGGCCGCAAGGGCGCGCTTGCCGCGCTCAAGGCGATAGAACACCCTTTTGCCAGCATCGAGTTCATCAGCGACGGCGAGGGGGCCTGCCTTGGCGCGCATTCCGGACGCGATGGCGCCATCGTGATTGCCGGCACGGGCTCCATCGGGCTCGGCCTCGTCGAAGGACGGCAATTGCGGGTCGGCGGCTATGGCTTTCCGATCTCGGACGAAGGCAGCGGTGCCTATCTCGGGCTGAAGGCGGTGCAGCTAGCGCTGCGTGCCCATGATGGCCGCGAACAGAAGACGGCGCTGCTCACTGAGATCATGCAACGCTTTCAGAATGAGCCGATAGAAGCGGTCGCCTGGATGGACCGGGCATCGGCCACGGATTACGCGGCACTTGCGCCGATGGTCCTGCGCCACGCGGATCAGGGCGATGCGGTTGCGCGGCGGATCGTGCAGAGCGCCGCCGGCCATATCGATACGTTGGTTCGCACCCTGTTCGAAAAGGGTGCGCCGCGTGTCTGCCTGCTCGGCGGTCTTGCAAGCCCCCTCGAGCCCTGGCTTGCGCCCGATGTGCGCCGCCGCTTGAAGCCCATTGATGGCGATGCCGTGTCGGGTGCGATCATTCTGGCCAGACGATCCGCTATCCGGGTCTCGAACTGACCGACGACAGCGATGTGATCGACACCTTTTTCTCCTCTCTTGATTTCATCGGCGACCCGTCATATTTTGACTACATATGGTCATTTTAGATGGAGGTCGGGATGTCGACAATTAGCGTGGCGGAGGCTAAGGCAGGCTTCGCCAATCTGGTTGATGAAGCCGCCAACGGTGATTTTGTCACCATCACGCGGCATGGAAAGCCCGCTGCCGTGCTTGTATCAGTCGAGGCAGCCGAGGCCGCGAAGAAGGCTTTGAAGAAGCCAAGACCGAATTTCGGGGATTTTCTGCTTACCTTTCCCGGCGGCGCTGATCTGGATCGCAATCCCTCGAAAATGAGGGACGTTGATCTGTGACTGCGTACTTGCTTGATACGAATATTATCAGCAAGTTTGCGCCGGATAAGGCGCCGCC